>JAHCIP010000466.1 GCA_026129165.1 Anaerolineae bacterium | reverse complement strand
GTCTTAGTCAATGAGTCGAAGGCTAGGGCAGGCGCGAAAACGTAGAGGACACTGCGCGCCAGGGTACGGCGGTCCAGGTCTAGCCGTTTGCCGACCATGTACCCCGCGCCGATAAGGACGAAGATGGGGACGATGACATCGAGGAGGATAGAGAGCATAGCAGCAGGGCTAAGGGGGGAGTACCGAGGGCTGAGTGAACTCGTAGACTCGCTACTCAGCCCTCAGCCCTGTTTAATCGTCAAACTCGTTGTCGCGGCGCTGCCAGAGCGTACGGAAGGCCTCGTCCAGGTCGTCGTCCGCCCCTAGCTCGCCTGGATCGACATCGTCGGCGCTACTGGCGTTGAGGTCGTACACCAGCCAGTCGTCACCGCCAGCGAATTCGAGTTCGGCCAGCGCATCTTCCGCGCTCTGCACGACTTCCTCATCCTCGCTCTCGGCCATCATCTCCAGGGCCTGCCGCGCGATGGGACCGCCAATCTGACCCAGGGCATGGAGCGTTCCCAGCAAGACAGGGCGATTGGGGTCTTCCAGCAGGTCTACCAGAGCCGGCACGGCGCGCTTGAGTTCCAGTTCACCGCTGGCCCGCACGGCCTCTAGCCGCACTTCAGGGTTGGGGTTCGACAGTTCCATCAGAATCGTACCCGACCAGTACTGATCCAAGCTGCGGCCCATGGCGCTCAGAGCGCCGGCCTGGAGCCTCTCAGACGGAGCGTTATAGGCATCCTCAATGACCGCGCGGATTTCATCGTCGCTGAGATAGCCGAGCGACTCGATGGCCCGCCGCCGGACTTCCACATCTTCGAGTGGGTTGCGGCTGGTAGTGAGCAGGGCCTGGCGCACACTCGCCGCTTGCGCCTCGTCCAGCTCCTCCATCTCCACCAGCAGCATGTATTTCCCTAATGCCTTGGCGGCCGCGGCGCGCACCGGCGTGGCTTCGTCCTGAGTCATATACTTGAGATAAGGCTCGATGAGTGTCGGGTCCTCACTCTCCCACAGATGGTCAATCGCCGCTGCCCGCACCTGCGCATCCACGTCATACAGAGCGACACGGTACAGCGGCGTAAACTCGACCTCGAAATTTTCCTCGCTCAACTCGCCCATGCCGCGCACAATCTCCCGCCGCCGCTCGACAGCGATGGCCGGCCAGCGCTCGGCGAATAGTTGGGTATCAGCGCGGCGGGCATTGGACAGGCCATTCAGGTCAGCCAGTTTGAAGCTAGCGCTACCCGCGAGGTGGTCTAGCGTCGTCGCAAAAGAAGTCTTGCTCATAACTGTTTCTCAGTGTCTGACTCTCCAGTACAAGATTGGGAAGAAGGAATAGGAACAAGATGGAAGGTGAAACGCCATAAAGTATACAACATAATGACGCCGGTAGGGTAATGACCTTACCTATCGGCGCTTGACGCTAACGGACCGGGTCAGGGGAGCAAGTGGGTTGGGCCGGCCGGCCCGTTGACAATGACACGCTGGACCGACGGCAGCGCCTGGAGACGCTCCAGGAGGCCCGGGACCGTCGCGGCCTCACAGATCAGGTGAACATTTGGCCCCGCGTCGAGGGTGAAGTAGGCCAGGAGTCCGGCCGCCCGCCAGACCGGGCATAGCCGCATGATCTCAAGCGTGGCAGGCTCCCAATAGAGGATAGACGGGCGCGAGGTCATTGCCAGGACGTGCAGGGCGATGGCCTCGGCTTCGAGTTCCTCCCCCAGCATGGGGAGGTCGCGGGCCAGCAGGGCGTCCTGGACCCGCGCCAGCCGGCGCGGCAGGTCGGCCAGCCGCGCCCCTAGGAAAGGCGAGGTCTGAGCCAGGGTGTGGCCTTCGGCCGACCCGACCGCCTTGTGCTCCGTGCTCACCACTGCCAGCACATCACGCAGGTCCCAGTAGTCCGGCGGCGCGATCGTTTCGGCGTAGGACGAGGCGTGGTCGCGGCCAGCATGCCAGCGGGTGAAGCCGCCAGGCACAGAGCGACAGGCCGATCCCGAGCCGAGGCGGGCCACGGCCGACAGTTCGCGCTCCGCCAGGTCCAGGCCAAGCGCGGCGGCGCCAGCCACCGTCAGTGCGGCGAAGCCGGCCGCCGAGGAGGCCAGGCCAGTACCCATGGGGAACGAGTTGCGCGAGACGACGCGGGCGCGGAGGCTGACCCCGGCGAGGGCGCGGAGGTGATCCAGGTGGCGGCTAACGCGGGCTGTCTGGGCCGCGTTAGCCGGCTGGTCGTCAATCGCCAGGGTATCCTCCGCGAGGGGGCCAAACTCAACGGTCGTGACTGTCGTGGCGTCGCTGAGGTTCATGCTGATGGAGTCGTTCAGCGCTAGGTTCAGAGCCGCGTCTCGCACCCCCCAGTACTTCACAAAGGCGATATTCGCAAATCCCAGCGCCGTTGCGATCCGATTTTGCATGGGACGTAGACTACCTTCTCATCATTCTCGACTTGCGCCAACGTGATGCCAGATGCGCGGCGAGGTCGTACTCGCGACACAGTGGAGGGCGGTGTGTAGGTCACGCGGCGGCCTGCCGCCGCGCCAGAAGCACCGCCGCCGCATTAAAGCCCTGGTCTGAGTCGGGGCGCAGGTAGCGCTCCTCGGCGTAGTGGACGATCTCCAGGCCGGCGAACAGGTTGCGCAGGCCGCCGGGCGGGAAGAAGTGCAGCAGTTCCAGGCTGTCGTCGTCGGACAGGTCGAAGGTGTTGGGTTCCAGTTCGGGCAGGCCGGCCTGACGCACCAGGCTGTAGCCCGGATCGTCGGTCGTCAGCGCTGTGGCGTAGACGAGACCGCCGGGGCGCAGCCCGCCCATCACCTGCTCGGCCACGCGGCGGTGGTCGCTGGGGCGGAGGAAGTGGAGGACGGCGGCCAGGAGCACCAGGTCATACGCGCCGGGCGGAATCGGCAACTCGGTGATGTCGCCCAGGTAGGTCTGGATGGACAGATGGAGTCGCATGGCGCGGATTTCGGCGTGCGCCAGGCGCCGCTGGTGGCGGTCCACCCCCTCGACCTCGTAGCCGAGGGAGGCCAGCCACAGGGCGTGGTCGCCGTCGCCCATGCCCAGGTCCAGCACGCGCCGGCCTGGTACCAGGTGGCGGTACTGGACCAGCACCTCGTCCGGCTCCAGGTCGGCCAGCGTCTCGCGCGGCGCATCATACTCCCAGGCTTGCGTGTAAAATCCTCCTGGTTGGCGGCGGGCCATAAGCATCACATACCGGCGGTATACGCCTGGTCGAGCAGGTCCACGACGTGGGCCACCTCGGCCGGGTAACCATGGCGCTGGCAGCCCGCCTGCAACTGCAAGAGGCAGCCGGGGTTGGCCGCCACAATCATCTCCGCGCCGGTCGCCTGGACGTTCGCCATCTTCTCGGCCAGCACCTTGCCCGACACGTCCGGGTTGGTGAAATTGTAGATGCCCGCCGAGCAGCCGCAGCGGTCGGAGTCGCGCATCTCCACCAGTTCCAGGCCGGGGATGGCGCGAAGCAACTCGCGCGGCTGGGCGCGAACGCCCTGGCCGTGCGCCAGGTGGCAGGCATCCTGATAGGTGACCC
>JAHCIP010000465.1 GCA_026129165.1 Anaerolineae bacterium | reverse complement strand
AGGGGCGAACCGCAAGCAAACGCGAGGTTATCGTCGGGTCAGAAGTTGGTCTCAAACGGGTCGTAAGGTCGCCCGGTCGCCTTTTTAGGGGGGTAAAGGCCTTGTTTCACACCGGGGTTGATGTATAATCTATCGCGTCTGGCTTAAAATAGGGTTAAGTTCGCGCCGACTTTACAAGAAACGCGTCCTGCTCTATAATCCAGACCACTCTAAACAGACGGCCAGCCCGGGCTCCCCACGCCCGCACTGATTGGCCGGCCCCGCTGATGCAGTAGACATCCGGGTATCCTTCATCATGTTTGTGGATATACTAGCCCTAGCAACCTGGCCGTCGGGTGAACGCTGAGGGAGTAACCTACCGATGCCTCAGATCTTCCATCGCAGTACCAACACGTTCTCTCGCGTAAGTATCTTTGGCGCCATCTTCATCATCGGAGGTATCCTGGCGATCTTTATGATCATCCAGCGTTCGCCCTACGTGACCTACGTGGGCGTGGCGCGGACGCAGCCAGTCCAGTTCAGCCACCTCCACCACGTCGGCGATGATGGCATTGACTGCCGCTACTGCCACCTATCGGTCGAGACGTCGTCGTTCGCCGGTATCCCGTCTACCGAAGTGTGTATGAATTGCCATACCCAGGTGTGGGCCAACTCGCCCTACCTGGAGCCGGTGCGCCAGAGTTGGCAGACGGGCAAGCCCATCACCTGGGAACGTGTCCATGACCTGCCCGACTTTGTCTACTTCAACCACTCCATCCATGTGGCTAAGGGCGTCGGCTGCGATACCTGTCACGGCCAGTTAGACCGCATGAACGGTATCTGGAAGAACCAGCCCATGAGCATGGAATGGTGTATGGAGTGCCACTTCAACCCGGCTAAGTATGTCCGGCCCAAGGACCAGGTCTTTAACGCGGCCTATCAGCCTCCGGCCGACCAGATGGCCCTCGGCAATCGTCTCGTACAAGAGTATCAAATCCAGAGCCTTATTAGCTGCTCGACCTGCCACAGGTAATGCCCTATGACGACACAAGCTCCTCTGAATCTGGCGCAGGTTCGCGCTCGTCTGAATGCCATGCGGGTAAAGAATACTGGCGCAGCCTGGAAGAGGTCGCCAACGCCGAAGGCTTCCGCGAGCTGATGGAACGCGAGTTCCCGCGTTTCGCCGGCTACTGGCCCGATGGCGTCAGCCGCCGCTCCTTCCTCAAGATCATGGCCGCGTCGCTGGCACTGGCCGGTCTGGCCGGCTGCAGCCCGCCCGGCGAGCAGATCCGCCCCTATGTGCGCCAGCCGGAACAGATCACGCCCGGCAAGCCGCTGTTCTATGCCACCGCCCTGACCCTGAACGGCTTCGCGCGCGGGGTCCTGGCCGAGAGCAATATGGGTCGGCCGACTAAGATCGAGGGCAACCCCGACCACCCGGCCAGCCTGGGCGCGACAGACATCTTCGCGCAAGCCGCCATCCTGTCGCTCTACGACCCGGATCGGTCGCAGGCGGTTACCAATGGCGGGCGCATCACCACCTGGGAGCGCTTCGGGCGCGATTTCCGCCAGGCGGTGGATGCCCAGCGGGCCAAGCAGGGCGCGGGTATCCGCATCCTGACCCAGACCGTGACCTCGCCCACTCTGGCGAGCCAGTTGCAGCGCATCCTGAGTGACTTCCCACAGGCCAAGTGGTACCAGTACGAGCCGGTCAACCGGGATAACGTCTATGGCGGCGCCCGCCTCGCCTTCGGCCAGCCGGTTGAGGCCCAATATAACCTCGACCGCGCCGACGTCATACTAAGCCTGGAGGCCGACCTTATCGGCGCCGGCCCCGGCCAGTTGCGCTACGCCCGCCAGTTCTCGCGTCGCCGCAACCCCAGTGGCCCCGGCGGGATGAACCGCCTATACATTGTCGAGAGCCATCCCACGATTACCGGGGCGAACGCCGACCACCGGCTGCCGCTGCGCTCCGTGGATATTGAGCCATTCACCCGATCCGTCGCGGTAGGTGTCGGTGTGCAAGCTGGAGCCGCGACCCCGCCAGCTGGCGTGTCGGCTGAGTGGCTGCGGGCTATCGTGGATGACTTGAACGCCCATCGGGGCCGCAGTCTCGTCGTCGCGGGGGACCGCCAGCCGGCCATCGTCCACGCCCTCGCGCATGCCATGAATCAGGCGCTCGGCAATGTCGGCCAGACCGTGACTTATACCGATCCAGCGGTCGTCAACCCGGTGGACCAGGGCCAGTCGCTCCAGGAGTTGGTAGCCGACTTGGACGCTGGCCGGGTGGAGTTGCTGGTCATTCTCGGCGGCAACCCGGCCTATGACACCCCCGCCGACCTGCAATTTGCCCAACGTCTGAGCGCCATGGGTGAACTCGCTGGAGCGGGCCAGCCGGCGCGCCTGCGCATTCATCTCGCCATGTACGAGGACGAGACGTCGCAGTTGTGCCAGTGGCATGTGCCGTTGGCCCACGAACTGGAATCGTGGAGCGACGCGCGCGCTGTGGACGGCGCAGTCACGCTGATCCAGCCGCTGATTCGACCGCTGTACAATGGTCGGACGGCACACGAAGTGCTGGCGCTGTTCTACGAGGCGACCGACAAAGCGCCCTATGACATCGTGCGCGAGTTCTGGCAGACCCAGAACCTCGGCGGCGCCTTCGACACGGCCTGGAACCGCGCCCTGCACGATGGCCTGGTCGTTAATACGGCCCTCGCCCCGCGCACGGTGACGCTCCAGAACCTGGCGGCCCAGCCCGCCCGACCCGCCGCGCCTGCCGACGCCATCGAACTGGTCTTCGACGCCGACCCCACCCTGTACGATGGCCGCTTCGCCAACAACGCCTGGCTCCAGGAACTGCCCAAGCCTCTCACCACCCTGACCTGGGACAACGCCGCGCTGGTCGGACCCACGACAGCGGAGAAGTTGGGGCTGGCGACGGGCGATATCATCGCCATTGATTATAAAGGCGGCCGGCTGGAGGCGCCTGTGCTCGTCGTACCCGGCGTCGCCCATAACTCGGTGACTGTTACGCTGGGTTATGGCCGCCGCAAGGCAGGCCGTGTCGGGACAGGCGTCGGCTTCGATGCCTACGCCCTGCGCTCGGTCGCCGCGCCCTGGTTCGACACCGGCGTGCAGATTACCAAGACGGGCAGCGGCTACAAGCTGGCGATGACCCAGATGCAGCACCTCCTCGAAGGGCGCGATATGATTCGCTCGGCCACCTTCGAGGAGTATCAGAAGGAGCCGAAGTTCGCCCAGGGCAGCCACAACGCCGAAACGCCTGGTCAAGGTCAGGGCAGCGAGGGCGCCCCCCTATCTATGTATACCCCCTGGGAGTACAAGGGTAACGCCTGGGGCATGACGGTGGATACCAGCCTGTGCATCGGCTGCCAGGCCTGCACCATCGCCTGCCAGGCCGAGAACAATATCCCCATTGTAGGCAAGGAAAACGTCGCCCGCGGGCGCGTCATGCACTGGCTCAAGGTAGACCACTACTACCAGGGCGGGGTGGATAATCCCGACTCGTACTTCCAGCCGCGTCCGT
>JAHCIP010000464.1 GCA_026129165.1 Anaerolineae bacterium | reverse complement strand
GAAGATGAGCGACAGGAACATGGCCTGGAACAGCGTGTTGAAGCCCTCGGTCTGCTGCTGCTGCTGGCCGCCAAAGTTCGCCGTCACACCCGCTGGCAACTGCAATCGCTGGAGGCGGGCGCGTACCTCGGCGGTGATGTCGTTCAGGTTGCGGTCGAAGTTGTTGCCGCCCACCGCGACCTGGAACAGGCGGTCCTGGCGCGTGATGCGCGTCGGCGACGAGCCGCTGGTCACGTCGGCTACCATGCTTAGGGGAACGAGGCCGCCCTTCGTGCTCGGCACCGACAGGTTCAGGAGGTCCGCCACGCGCTGACGGTCCTCCGGGCGCAGCCGCACCACGATGTCGTACTCGTCGCCGCCCTCGCGGTAGGTGGACGCCTTCTGCCCGTTGATAAGCGTGCGCAGCGTCCCGCCCACCGTCGCCGTAGACACGCCCAGGTCGGACGCCCGCTGGCGGTTGACCACGATCTGCAACTCAGGCCGGCCCGGCTGATAATCGGTGTCTACGTCGGTCAGGCCCGGGATATCCTTGATGGCCGCTTTGACCTGCTCGGCGGCTTTGGTCAAGTCATCCAGGCTGCCGGTCGACTGAAGCTGAATCTGGACCGGTCGGCCGCTGACATCCGTGCCCGCGCCGCCGAAGCCCGGCGTGCTCATCGCCATGCCTGGCACGTTCGCCAGGGCCGGCCGCAGTCGCTTCTGCGCGTCCAGCGTCTTCTCACCGTGCTTGAGCCGCACCAGCATCTGCGCCTGCTCCGACTGGCCGGCCACGCCGACCGTCGTCAGCACCGTCTCCACGGAAGGGTCGCTCTGGAGCAAGCCTTCAACCGCCCGCGCCATTTTGTCGGTCTCGCTGAGGGCCGCGCCCGAGGGCATACGGAAACTGATGTAGAACGCGCCGCTGTCAATGGACGGGGCAAATGCCACCTTCAGTCCTCGCGCCGAGAACAGCGTCACAACGACGATCAGGACGCTAATCCCCACCGTCAGCCAGCGATGGCGCAGCGTCCAGCCGAGGACACCCTGATACCAGCGGTCCATACCGCCGAGTTTGACGTCGGCCTCTTCGTGCTCCGCATCCTCCGCCGGCGGCTCCACGCCCGCCTTGCGCTTGAAGAAGTAGGCCGACAGCATCGGGGCCAGCGTGAAGGCTTCGACCAGGGAGATGAGCATAGCCGACGCGACGGTCAGGCCGAAGGGGCGGAAGAAGCCGCTGACGAGACCCGTGACCAGGGCGACCGGCACGAACACGCTGACGATGGTCAGCGTCATCGCCAGGACAGACAGCGCGACCTGGCTGGTCGCCTTGAGCGCGGCGGTCTTGGGGTCGTAGCCGCGTTCCATGAAGCGGAAGATGTTTTCACGCACCACGATAGCGTCGTCAATCACCAGACCGACGCACAGCGTCAACGCCAACAGGGTCATCAGGTTGATGGTCAACCCAAAGGCCTGCATCGCGGCGAAGGTGGCGATGAGGATGACGGGCAGACCGATGACGGCGATAATGGTGTTGCGAAAGTCGCGGAAGAAGACGAACACCACCAGCACAGCGGTCAGCACACCCAGTACCAGTTCAAGCAGCGCGTCGTTGACCGACTCGCGGACCTGGATCGAGTCGTCGCTGACGACCGCATAACTCAGGTCGGGCCGGCTGGCAAAGATGCGGGCCAGCTCGGCTTTGACCGAGTCGGCCACGCGCACGGTATTGGTGCCGCTCTGCTTGCGCATATCAATGCGCAGGGTGTTCTCGCCGTTCAGGCGGCTCAGCGTCGTCACGTCGGCCAGGCCGCTCTGGACAGTGGCGATGTCGCTCAGGGCGACGGGGCCGCCGCGCGTGCTGAGGTTGACCTGGCCCACGGCGTCCACCGACCGGAACTCACCCGGCGCGCGCAGGGCGATATCCGTGCTGCCCTGGGTAATCTTGCCAATGGGAACGGTCACGTTTTCAGCCTGGATGGCCTGAATCACCTGCTGGGCCGACAGCCCGCGCGATTGGAGGTCGTTCAGGTTCAGGTTGACCTGGATCTGGCGCACCGCGCCGCCGGATACGTCGGCCGCCGCCACACCCTCGACGCGTTGCAAGCGGGGCGAGATTTCGTCTTCGAGCAATTGGCGCAGCTTGTCCGAACTGAGGTTCGGGTCTTTACTGGCGACGGCAATCGCCATAATCGGCGCCGCCGACAGGTCGAACTTCTGGATAACCGGCTCGCGGATGTCCTGGGGCAGGATGGGCCGAAGCTGCGCCATCTTGTCGCGCACGTCCTGCGCGGCCTGGTCGGCGCGGCGGTCGAAGTTGAACTGAATCGTGACCGTCGTCAAGCCTTCGCTCGACCGCGAGGTGATGGTCCGCACGCCCTGGAGCGTGCCCATGCCATCCTCGATATGCTTGGCAACCTGTTCCGCCATTTCACGCGGTCCAGCGCCGGGCAGGGCCACACTGACGCTGACGGCGGGGAAGGAGATGTCGGGCAGCAGATCCACGGGCAGCGCCGAGAAGGCCAGCCAGCCCAGCACTACCGCCAACACCATGAGCATGGTGACGAAGACCGGCTGCTTGATCGAGATGTCAGCTATCTTCATGCTACTTGCCTCCCAGGCTGATGGTGGTGAACATGCCTGGCTTGAGCTTGCGGTCGGGGTCGGTCGGCTCGGCGGTGACACGGAAGGTGCGGGTGCTGGTATCGGCCGTTGGGGAGATGCGTGTCACCTTGCCGCTAAATTTCTGATCCGGGTAGGCGTCGACGGTGATAGTCACAGGCGCGCCTATTTCGACCTGGCTGATCAACGAGGTCTCAACATCAAAGGTGACTTCCGTCGTCGCGGAGACGAGGGTCACGACACCGGTCGAGCTAGCGCCGCCACCACCAGCCGCCCACGCCCCGACTGTCCCGCTGCGCGCCGACACAATGCCGTCGAAGGGGGCGCGGAGAACGGTTTCGTCCACGTTGAGTTGCGCGACTTCAATGGCTGCCTTGGCGACCTCGATCTGGATCAGCGCCAGGGCGATAGCTTCGGCCGTCGCCCCGGCCTTCTGACGCTCCAGGCCGGCGCGCGCCTGGTCAATCGCGGCCTGGGCCTGGGCAATCTCAGCCACCGACGGTCCCTGCTGGACGCGCTGCAACCCGGCGAGGGCTTGGTCCAGGCTGGCCTGAGATAGGGCCAGGTCCTGGTCCGTCGCGCCACTCTGGATGCGCTGGTACGCCTGCTCGCTGATCTGGACCGCTGCCTCGGCGGCCTGGACCTGGCCCTGGAGCGAGTTGCACTGGCCCCGAGCCGGTTCCTTATCGTCCGCATGGGCTTGGCCGCAGACCGCGTCGCGCTGGCCCTGGAGGCTAAGCAACTGGTTCTTGGCCTGCTCGACGCGCAGCCGCGCCTGCTCGCGGTCTTCCGTCGTCGCGCCGGTCTTGACCTTCTCCAAACCTGCCTGAGCCGCGCGTACCGCCGCCTGCGCCTGGGCAATATCGGCCGGTCGCGCCGCCGTGCGCAGCCGAGCCAGACTGGCCTCCGCCGCCCGCACGGCCGCCTCGGCCGGCGCGAG
>JAHCIP010000463.1 GCA_026129165.1 Anaerolineae bacterium | reverse complement strand
CTCGTCGGGCTGGCCGTTGCCCCGCCGCAGGCTGCTACCCGCCGTGCAGTTGGACGCGCAATAGTCCTGCCAGACGATGCCGCTGAGCGACGCGCCGGCGTAAGCCTCCGGCTCAGACGCCAGGGCGGTTGAGGCAGAATTGAAGAGGAGCAGACCCAGAAGACACAGCATTCCTACCCGCGCGCCACGTCGAACTTGCCGCCACATAGGATACCTCCTCGCGTTGAGCAAAGACCTTTAGGGTTTCCAAAACTCTAAAGGTCTTTCGATTCGTCTTCCTACTCATACGCGGGATTGTAGGCCCGTTGTCAGGGTCAGTCAACCTGGTGCGGGGTAGTGGCCTGTTCGAGCCAGGTGAGGTAGACAAAGGCGTGGTCGTTGTCGGGGCCGCACATCTCGGCGGAGGGGCGCAGAGCGCGACACACCGCCGGGCGCTCAGGGCGACCGAACAAGGCGCAGCGGTTGTCGGGAGTCAGCTGAATGCAGCGCACGCCGGCGGGTTTGCCGTGGGGCATGCCAGGGATGGGGGTTGAAATGGACGGGGCGATGCAACACGCCCCGCAGCCGATGCGACAGTTCATATAGGTCAGGCGTCACCGGCTGCGATGCGCATCTAGCGCGTCGAACGCCGCTGCGATAAGACTGTCGACATCCAGCCCAAAATTGCGGTAGAGGTCGCCGCGGGCGCCGGATTGCCCAAACTGGTCCACCCCCAGCGCCGTCACCGGCGCGCCGAACATGCTGCCCAGCCAGGCGAGGGAGTGGGACGCGCCGTCCTGCACCGTCACGATAGGGGCGGATCGATCCTCAGGCCGAATGAGCCACGTTAGCGGCTCATCACAGGTCATCGCCGTTCCGTCGGTTCGCCGTGCCTGCCATGCCTCAAACAGCCGACGCGGGCTGACCAGGTTGAGGACATTGGCCGCCACCCCTTCCCGCCACAGGTAACGCGCCGCTTCGACCGCTTCGGGGACCATCACCCCCGTCGCGGCGATGTGGACAACAGTGCGCGGGTCAATCTCATCGGCGGCCTCGCGCCAGTCCAGCAGGCGATAGCCGCCCGCCAGGACCTGCCGGCGCAACTCCGCACTGCCCAGCCGGTTCAGAGCCGGGTCCAGGAGCGTTTGGTCCACCGGGCGGGTGGACAGCCGCAAGTAGGTGGCCTTGCCCTCACCGCGGTCCAGGCAGTGGCGGATGCCTTCCAGCAAGGTCCACTCGACCTCGCGGGCGAAGCACGGCTCGTAGGACTGGAGACGGGGCAACTCGATGCCCAGGGACGGCGTGACGCTCGACTGGTGGGCGCCGCCCTCAGGGGACAGGGTGATGCCCGACGGGGTGCCGGCGAAGATAAACTTCGACCCAGAGTACAGGGCATACACCAGCGCGTCCAGGCCGCGCAGGACAAACGGATCGTAGACCGTGCCGATGGGAATGAGAGCCTGCCCCGACATCTCATCCGCCAGACCGGCCATGCCCAGCAGCATAAACAGGTTCATCTCCGAGATGCCTAGCTCGATGTGCTGGCCGACGGGACTGGGCTTCCACCGCACCAGGCCGTGGCTGTCGGGGTGGTAGTCCGGGGTCTCGGCTGGCGCGAAGACGCCGACCTTGTTGATCCAGCCGCCGAGGTTGGTGGAGACAGACACATCAGGCGACGTGGTGACAATATGCGGGCGAAGGGTCGGGTCATCGGCCAGCTTGACCAGCAAGCGGCCAAACGCCTCCTGGGTGCTGATGGTCGCCCCGACTACCACGCCTACTTCCGGCGGTACCTGGTCAGTCTGGAGACGCGGAGCGGCTGGCTGGGCGGGCGTGAACAGGCGGCCGGCCGCTTCCTGACAGAGCCGACCGGGCGGAGAGACGGGATCGAACGCATCCCACTCCTGGCCGGGCGGAATGCCCAGCGCCTCGCGGACCCCTTCGATTTCCGTGGGGCTGAGGAGCATGGAGTGGTTGAGGGGGTGGCCGGCGAAGGGCAGCCCATAGCCCTTGACCGTATAGGCGAAGATCACCGACGGCTGGCCGCGCTGCTGGTCCGCGCGGTTCAAGACCTCAATCATCTCTTCCATATCATGGCCGCCGAGGTTCGCCAGGACAGCCGGCAGTTCGTCATCCGACACAGTCTGTATCGCCCGCGCGACCTCCAGGCTATCGCGTCCGCCCACCCCCACTAGGCGGGGTCGCAACTGCGGGCCCGGCAGGCGGATGAGCGCCTGGTACTCCTCATTGCTCATGTGGTCAATGCGGTCACGGAGCGCCGGGCCGCCGGAGCGGGCGAAGAGGGCCTGCAGCCGACGGCCATACTTGGCTTCGAGCACGTTCCAGCCCCAATCGGCGAACATCCGCTTGAGCCGCGCCGCGCGGATGCCCGGCACGACGCGGTCCAGGCTCTGGCGGTTGAGGTCCACAATCCACAGCAGGTTGTCCAGCCCGGCCAGCGCGTCCTCGGCCACCGCCTCCCACACATTACCCTCATCCAGTTCGGCGTCACCCATGACGGCGATGAAGCGCCGCGAGGTGACGCTGCCAAAATGAGTGCGCGCGTAGCGTTGCACGGCGGCGGCGAAGGCCGGGGCGACCGCGCCCAGTCCCACCGACCCCGTCGAGAAGTCTACATGGTCCGGGTCTTTGGTGCGGCTGGGATAAGCTTGCAGGCCGTGGTAGGCGCGCAGGGTGGTCAGGTATTCACGGGGCAGTTGGCCCAGGAGATACTGAATAGCGTGGAAGGCCGGCGAGGCGTGGGGTTTGATGGAGACGCGGTCGCCGGCGCGGAGGAAGTGGAAGTAGAGGGCGGTGAGAATGGTCACCATGGACGCGGACGAGGCTTGATGCCCGCCGATCTTCACGCCGTCCGGGTTCGGACGGACGTGGTTGGCATGGTGGATCATGGCGGTGGCAAGCCAGAGGACGCGGCGCTCGATGGCGTTTAAGGCGATGAGCCGGTCGGGCGGCAGGCTGGTAACCATCTGGCTGGCGCCATCGAACTGAGCCGGCGCGTACGCCGCTGTACTGCGCTCTACCATGTGCCCTCCGCTGGGTCGTGTCTTCGAAGAATGGCGTGGGCGCTATGGTATCGTGGATGCTGTACCTCGTCAAGATTAGCTGGCAACGCGAACCCGATAGCCCAACTCAGGCGGCTTCGGCGGCCAGGATGGCTTGCTCAACCGCGGGCGGTAGGTCTAGGGGGAAGAAACGCTCGCCGGCGTAGGCGTACTCCTCGCCGCTCTCGTCAACCAGACGTAGGTAGCCATGCGTCCACGCCTCGGCGTCTGGAATGATGCGGTACACCTTCCCAACCTCCAGCGAGACCTGATAGCCCTCGTTGTTGACACACAAGGCACAGTGAGACATGCCTATCCTACCATGCTGGTCAGCGATTGACACGCACTTTCTCCAACCTTAGACGGCCTAATCGCCGTATGCGTCTTTACGCGGCAGCACCCTGACGATGTAGATTACCCGTCCTGGCGCATCAATCTCAAAGATGATCCGCCAGTCACCAACCCGTAGACGCCACTGGTCTTCTCGTCCCTTCAGCTTCTTGATATCCC
>JAHCIP010000462.1 GCA_026129165.1 Anaerolineae bacterium | reverse complement strand
AGGTCCTTCAGCATCTCATAGCGTTGATGGGTCAGCGCGAAGCCCGCCGCCTCGAACGCGCCCAGGACCGGGCTGTCTGCCGGCTCGTTGGAACACACCAGCCGCCGGTACCTAGCTTGAAGCGCCTCTAACACGGTGACAGCGCCATCCGTCGTCTCGGCAGCCAGGTCCCCGATACTCCCGCCATTCCCCGCGTCCGGCTCGACCAGGGCATAGGCCATTAGGCGGTCGTCCGCTACCAGAGCCAGCCCACGTAGGGTGTCCAGGCGGCGTAGCGAAGGCAACTCGCGCGGCCAGATGGGCGCGACGGGGTGCAGGCGGTCGAAGTGGTCCAGCAACGAGCCTGGCTCGCAGGCTTGTATAGCTCCTTGCCTAGTCTTGGAACCCCCTCTCCCACTGGGAGAGGGTTGGGGTGAGGGTCTTTGAGGCTCCCACTCCCACGTCAACAGCCGCCGCGTCACACGGAACCCGGCCTGGCGATACGTCCGCACCGCGCCCTCGTTCTGGACCAGCACGCCCAGCCGCACCGTCCGAGCGCCGGCCTGCCGCGCATAGTCGAGCATGGCCTGACACAAGGCGTGCGCCAGGCGGCGCCCCCGATAAGGTACCGTGACGCCGAAGCCGCGACAGTTGGCCCGTTCACCACGCAGGCAGACCGTCGCCAGCGCGACAGGCTCTTCCCCTACGCACAGCACCGGCGAGTGGTCCAGGTCCAGGTCTTCAACATGGACAAAGCGCGCCATGTCGTCGGCGGTGATGACGGCAGCGTAGAAGTAACCGGCGAAGGTGCGGGTGTACAGGTCGGCCAGGAAGTCCAGGCTAAAGGCGGAGGCGGGAACGACCTTCATGTTAGCCCAGAAACCGCCGCAACACGTTGGCGGTGATGCGCGAAACCGTGTCATCCACCAGGATGGACGACACATAGCAAATCGAGCCGACCGAGAAAACCGCCCCGCCGCTGGTCGTATCGAAGTGGACAATTTCGCCGCCGCCGTTGTCGGAGTTCAGCCCCTTGGCGAGGAGGTGGACGGTGGCGGGCGAACTGGGCGAAATCTTGTCCGTCTCGTGGCCCGACGCCCCGCCTGGGATACGCATGTGCAGGCTGCGCTCGCCAAAGGTGTCGCCGTTGCGCACGCCCGTCCCCTCGAAAACCCAGTGGCCGGCGTCCACGACGCGGTACGGCGCGGCGGTCATGATGCCGCTGTCGTTGTAGACGACGCCGAGCAGGTTGGCCTCGGACTCGTTGCGCAGGTGGAAGCGGCTCTCGATGCCCTGGTCAAGCATCTTCCAACTGTTGCCCTCGTTGCCGTTCTGGACAATCATGGTGGTTTCGTCGGGGAACTCGACCTCGCAGTTGAGGCCGTTGCCGCCCAGGTAGAGCAGCTTGCCGCCGCGCTCGAAGACCCAGGTCTTCAGTTTGTAGTACATATCCCTGGACCAGTACTCTGGGTGCGTGCTGATGATGAGGACGCGGTAGTCGTCCAGGTTCAGCGCCCCGCTGTGGAATTGGGTCTCGGCGTAATAGTCGTAGGCGAAGCCCTCGCGCTCCAGCCAGCCCAGCAGCCGCCACTCGGCCGGCGCGATGTGCGAGGCGGCGCGGCCCTCGATGGGGCTGGTGACCACATCGCCTTCTGGCACGACGTTGATGGGTTCGGGGCGGTCGAAGGACAGCGGGGCGTAGGTGTCGGAGTCGTAGCTGCGGTGTTCGGGATCGGTGTAGCGTTTCAAGTCGAAGCGGGCGTTCACCGTCGGCTTGGGCGGCAGGTGGTCCGGATGGATGTAGTTGCTGCGGCCGCCGAAGTTGTTGTAGGCGTTCCAGGTGATGTTGGAGGCCAGCACGGCCAGGGTGGTCTGCGGCTTGGCTGGGGCGACGATCCAGGGAAACGAGAAGAAGCGGCCCGACTCGGTTCTGGCGTGGAGGTAGTAGAGGCCGCAGCGAGTCGGCGCCTCGATATACTGCTTGTGGTGGGGGTGGCTGTAGCCCTGCTTGTTCCACTGCACGCCGGTCTGGGTGTAGTCGCCGTCGGGGCTGACTTGCATCGTGGCGCGCGGGCCGTGCTCATCATACCAGCCGATAGGACGGATGAACTCCTTCTGCCAGCCGTAGCGCCACAGTTCCAGCTTGTAGGCTTCGACGGCGTGGACGCGGAACTCGGCCCGTTCCCCCGCCCGGAGCCACTTGGGCCACATGTAGCCGAGCAGCCCATCGGCCAGCAGGCGGAACTGGTATGGGTCGTCCTCCGTGACATTCACTGCCACCGTCTTGGAGCCATAGCCCGCCTTCGCCAGCGTCACACGGTAGACGCCAGGCGCTATGTCGGCGTAGACCGCGCCGGTCGCCCGTGACCGCGCTTCCACCGACTGGCCGTCGCGCTCGAATTCCAGCAGGACATCCGGCAGCGCCACGTAGCGTTCGTCACTGACATAGCCCACCAGCATAACTATTCCTCCAAGTCTGCTGTCACCCTGAGCGGAGCGAAGGGTCTGCTCTGCCAGCCCTCTCGGAGCAGATGCTCGTATAATACGAGAGTAGGTATGGCCCATTGGGGTGGTGAGAGCCAGCAGATGCAGGCGGCATCGACCGCGCAGCGAAGATCGCTCCCCACCCCAGCGGGGGGCTCATCAGTCAGAACCGTATCGAGGGGCGTCGACCCCGTATCACGAGCAAGGACACCGAGCCGCCCCGGGGTCTGCTGTATCCCATCCTCATCCTTCCAAGCGAGGTGTGTCATGCCGTCCCCGTCGTCCCCCCACGAGTACCGTCTGTATGTCGGCGTCGACATCGCCGCCACCAGCTTCACTGCCACCTGGCGCACCCCCGACGGAGCGGCGCGCCGCCCCCAAGCCTATGACCAAGCGGGCGACGGACCGACGCGCCTGCAAGGTGACTTGGCAGCCAGTGGCGTGGGTCCAGCGCAGACGCGGGTGGTGATGGAAGCCACGGGCGTCTACTGGGTGGGGCTGGCCGTGACGTTGCACGAAGCGGGCTATGGCGTGAGCGTCGTCAACCCGGCCCAGGCGCGCGACTTTGCCAAGGGGCTGGGCCAGCGGGCCAAAACCGATGCCCTCGATGCCCTGGCGCTGTGCGAGTTAGCCGCCACGCGCGCCCTGAGCACCTGGACGCCCCCGCCCGACGCCTATCACCAGCTGCGCCAACGCCTCGTCACCCGCGAGGCGCTCCAAACCGTGCGGCAGCAACTCGTCAATCAGCGCCATGCCTTGCTCCATTGGCCCGTCGTCGTCGACAGTCCCCGCGACCATCTGACGGCGCTCATTGACGACCTCGACACGCGCCTGGTCCAGTTGGAAGCGGAGATCCGCACGGTGCTCACGGAGAGCGCCTGGGCCGCCTCAGCGACGTTGCTGTTGACCATTCCGGGCATCGGCTGGTTGACCACGGCCTGGCTGCTGGTCAGCACCGTCAACTTCACGTTGTGCCCGACACCCGAAGCGGCCGTCAGCTACGCTGGCTTAGCGCCCCAGCCCTATGCGTCGGGCACGAGCGTCTGGCGTCGCCCGCAGATCGGCCATACGGGTCATGCCCGGCTGCGGACCGCCTTGTACCTGGCGACG
>JAHCIP010000461.1 GCA_026129165.1 Anaerolineae bacterium | reverse complement strand
GGGGTGCTTGCCGTCGGGGATTTTGAGAAAGCCCGCCGCTTGCTGAAACGCCTTGGGACCGACCCCCTTGACCTTGCGGAGTTGGTCGCGCGTTTGGAATGCCCCGTGCTCGTCACGGTGAGCCACGATGGCCTCAGCCTGCTTACTCGTCAGGCCGGAGACGTACTTGAGCAGTGCGGGCGAGGCCGTGTTGAGGTCCACGCCGACGCGGTTGACGCACGACTCGACCACCGCGTCCAGCGTCGCGCCGAGTTCGCGCTGGTCTACGTCGTGCTGGTACAGGCCGACGCCGATGCTGCGCGGGTCGATCTTGACCAGTTCGGCCAGCGGGTCCTGCAGGCGGCGGGCGATGGACACCGCGCCGCGCATGGTCACGTCCAGGTCGGGCATCTCGTGGCGGGCGAGGGGTGACGCCGAGTAGACCGACGCGCCCGCCTCGCTGACAATGGCGTACATGACCCCCAGCCCCTTGGCCTGGCGGTTCACCTCCCCCACTACCTCCGCTACCAGCATTTCCGTCTCGCGCGAGGCCGTGCCGTTGCCGATGGCGACAATCGTCACGCCCAATTTCTGGATCAGCTTGGTCAGTGTCTCGCGGGTTTCGCGGCGCTCGTTGCGCGGCTCGAAGGGGTAGACCGTCGTGGTGACGAGGACTTTGCCCGTAGCGTCAATGACGGCCAGCTTGCAGCCCGTGCGGATGCCGGGGTCAATACCGAGAATAACGCGGCTCGGCAGCGGCGGCTGGAGGAGCAGGGCGCGCAGGTTGGCGGCAAAAATCTGGACCGCATGGCTGTCGGCGACGTCGGTGCGGTCGCCGCGCACCTCGCGCTCGATGGATGGGGCGATGAGGCGTTTGTAGCCGTCGTGGACCGCCTCGCGCACCTGGGTGGCAATGGTATGGACGACGGCGCGCTGAGCTTTCGAGCCGCTGGGCTGAAGGCGATGCAGCCCCACATGGCCTTCGAGCAAGGGTAGAATCTGGTCCGTTGGCGCGTCTACGCGGACCTTGAGGACGCCCTCGCGCTCGCCACGATTGATGGCGAGCCAGCGGTGGGGCGGGACCAGGGCTAAGTCTTCGGCGTAGTTGTAGTACAGTTCGTACTTCTTGGTCGGGTCGAGGCTGGCGTCGGCCAGGCTGACGACCAGGCGGCCTGACCTGGCCGTGCGCTCGCGGGTCTCGGCGCGGGCCGAGGCGTTCTCGGCTACTTGCTCAGCGATGATGTCCGCCGCGCCCTTGAGGGCGTCCTCAAGCGAGGCGACGTTCTCGTTGAGGAAGGGCGCCACCAGATCGTCCAGGTTGACGGCGGAGACGCTGGACGTGGCGACCGCCTGGAGAAGCTGGTCCGCCAGCGGCTGCAAGCCCTTCTCGCGGGCCATCGTGGCGCGGGTGCGGCGCTTGGGCTTATAGGGCAGGTAGAGGTCTTCGACGGCCTGGAGCGTCGCCGCCGCCTCAATCTCGGCGCGCAGCGCGTCGGTGAGCTTGCCCTGCTCCTCGATGGAGGCCATGACGGCGGCTTTGCGGTCGGCCAGGCTGCGGAGATAGGTGCGCCGCTTCTCAATCTGGCGGAGTTGCTCTTCGTCCAGCCCGTCCGTGACTTCCTTGCGGTAGCGAGCGATAAAGGGGACGGTGTTGTCGTCGTCGAGGAGTTGGATCGCGCCCGCCACCTGTTGGGCGCGCAGGCCCATCTCGCGGGCAATCAGTTGGGAGAGGTCAGGGTTTGGCATGGGGTTAATTATACGTCATCCTCGGCCAATCCCAAGAGCCGCCGCCACGCCGCGTCGTCCTTGAGCGAGGCCCAATCTTCATCGGTGGGGGCGAAGTCTCGCCAGCGCGGCTCAAGCTGAATGGCGCGCGCCAACTCGACTAGGGCGGCCTCACGTTGCCCCAGTTGGGCCAACATGCAGGCGGCATTATAGACGGCGAGGTGGTAGTCGGGCTGCAGGCGCAGCGCTGCCCTGAAATCACTCAACGCCTCGGCGTACCGCTTTTGCTGGCTGTAGGTGAAGCCGCGCTGGAACCACGCTTCGTGGTCATTCGGCGTCAGGCGCAGGACCTCGCTGAAATCGGCCAGGGCATTGAGATAGGCGCCCACCATGCGGTAAGCGAATCCCCGGTTGAAGAGCGCCAGGGCATTGTCCGGGTCCAGCGCCAGCGCCTGGTTCAGGTCTTCGATGGCCGCCGGGTAGTCCTTGCGCTCGTCGTGGACCCAGCCGCGATTGATATACAGCATGGCAATCTGGGGAGCCAGGCGGATGGCCTCGGCCAGGTCGGCCAGGGCGGCAGGGTAGTCTTTGAGCGTGGCGTGGACCATCCCCCGGTCGCTGAAGGCGCGCGCGTAGTCAGGGCGCAGCCGAATGGCCTCGCTCAGATCGGCCAGCGCGCCCTGCGCGTCGTCCTGCTCCCGTCGGATGAGGGCGCGATTGAAGTACAGGATGGGGTTATCGGGCTGGAGCGCGAGACCAGCCTTGTAATCGGCCAGGGCGGCCTCATTGCGGCCCGCGCGGTAGTGCAGGTTGCCGCGATCCAGGTAGATGTCGCCCTGGCGCGGGTCAAGCTCCAGGATGCGGTCGAAGTCGGCCAGGGCGAGGTCCAGATCGCCCTGACTCTGGCGTACCAGCGCCCGGTTGTAGAGGGCGTCGAGGTAGTCGGGCTGGAGGGCCAGCGCCTGTTCATAGTCGGCCAGCGCGCGGCCGTAGTCCTCGCGCCGATGATAGATGCCGCCTCGGTCCAGGTAGAGGCGGGGGGTCGGGGCGAGGGCGAGGGCCTGGTCAAAGTCGGCCAGCGCGCCGTCCACGTCGCCCAGGTCGCGGCGGACGAGGGCGCGGTTGCCGTAGCTCGGCCCGTGAGTCGGCCGCAGGCTGACACACTTGTCGAGGTCGGCCAGGGCCGCTTTCAGGTTGCCCTGGTCATAGTACAGCATCCCCCGGTTGTTGTAGGATCCTGGAAAGTCGCTCTGGAAGGCAATGGCGCGGCCATAATCCGCGATGGCCTGTCGAATGTCCCCCCGCCCCTGCCAGAGCAGGGCGCGGTTGAAATAGGCGATGCCATACGTGGGCGCGAGGGCAATGGCGCGGTTCAGGTGATCGAGGGCCGTCTGCATATCGCCCTCGTCCCATTTGGCGAGGGCAAGGTCCAGCCAATAGACCGGGTTCAGGAAGGGATTCGACATAAGATAGTATCCTGGTGACGAGTGGGGGGCCAGGCAGCGGAGATGCTATCATAGCACAGGGGGGTCAGGCGGTCAATCACACAGCCGGCGACCTGACGCCTCATTCGGAGTCTCACTGCGCCAGGGCGAATAGAGCTAGGGTGGGGCCGGGGGAGCGCGTCAGCCTGAGCGCCGGGTTGTCGAGCCGCTAGACAAGCGGCTCTATTTCGGGGGCTGCTCCGAGCCTCTCAGGCTTTCATTCGGTAGCCAGGGGCTAGAAGCCGTTGGCCGGTATAGGTACTTAGTGCCTATCCGAATAACCTCCCGAAGGTTTCCGAACCTTCGGGAGGTTGGAACCGTGAAGAGTTTTAGTGAGGTCAACGATGCCCATTCTCGAAACTGAACGGCTGACCAAGCGTTTTGGCGAGTTGACGGCGGTCAATGAACTGACGATCCATGTC
>JAHCIP010000460.1 GCA_026129165.1 Anaerolineae bacterium | reverse complement strand
CAATTCGGCTGGCTGAAGAAGTTCTTCGGACTGCTCTGGCGGCTGCAAGGGCGCGAGCAAGTCTACATCGAGATCATGCCGATTGGAGCCTGAGCTGGCTTTACCCGGCCACGAGGAAAACATGAAAACTCTAATCGCTGGTTCAAATAGGATGACCAGGGTTGTGCCTGCTCGTGGTGCAAGGGCGCCCGACTGGCAGCGCTGGGCCCCCTACGCGGCCGTGGCCTGGTCGCTTATCTACGCCGGCCTGGGGGTCTACTGGGCGGCGGGCGGGCGCGGGTTTCCGTATCCCCCCGAAACCGTGTCCGACGCTATGGGGCCGCTGCTAGGACGGTTCGGACCGGGGGTGGCCTGGATCGTCGTGATGGCGGCGGGTATCCCGGCGGCGGCGCTAGGAGCGGTGATGCTGCGAGGGGTGCGCGGCACGGCGCTCCGGCCTCTCCTCATCACGGCCGGAGTACTGCTGGCCGCCGTCCTCCTGCTGCTTATGACCGCCCTCGACCTGTTGGTCAAGCTCGGTTATAGCCCCTATGCCGTGATCAGTTTATTGACTGGCGACGAGTCCGGCCAGAGAATTCTGAGGAGCTGGACTCAATGGCCGACGATTCACCAATTACTGTGTCTTGCCGGCGGGTTTAGTTGGCTGGCAGCCACCGTCTGCTATGTCCGCCGCAGCGGGGGCGCGTGCCTGTATTGTGGTCGCCGAGACGGCCCGGAAGGGTGGTCGAGCCCGGGCCAGGCTGCCGGCTGGGGCCGGATCGCCGTCTATGTAGCGCTGGTGGCGCCCGTCTTCTACGTCCTCACTCGTTATGCCTGGGCGCTGGGGGTTCCACTGGGGATGAGCGAGGAGTACCTGCGTTGGGGTCAAGAGAGCGGGACGTGGACCGGGGGGCTTTTCCTGGCGACCTTCATCCTGGTGGGAGCCGTCCTCATGCTCGGATTGGTGCAACGGTGGGGTGAGGTGTTCCCGCGCTGGATAATCGGCCAGGCCGGGCGCCGGGTTCCCATCGCGCTGGCGGTCATCCCGGCCTCACTCGCATCGGTGTTGCTGATCGTGGGCGGCATTGGGATATGGTCCGGCTTAGCCCAGATGGTCGCTAACTTGACGGCTGCAGGGGCAGAGGATAGAGAAGTCATCGGGGCAATAGTCTTCCAGGTCGGCCCCACCCTGCTGTTCCCCGTTTGGGGTCTAGCGCTGGCGGTGGCGACGTTGGGCTACTATTACCGGCGGCGCGGCCCCTGTAGTGTGTGTGGTCGCGGCGCATCTAAAGAGGCCTTGACGTCATAGGAGGTCACCATGATGCACGCAAAGCTCTCGACGATGGTGCAGGTGGTCCGTCTTCGCTATGCCGTGCTGTTCGTCTTGCTGCTGACGGTTGTCTATTGGACGGGCATCCATCCCTGGATGACGAATTGGGGTTCCACCGAGGCGGAGCAGCAGATGGCCCTGCCCGGTGACGACCTGTCCCCCACGGGCGCCGCGCGTACGACCTGGGCGATTACGGTCAACGCCCCGCCGGCGGCTATCTGGCCGTGGCTCGTCCAGGTCGGCCAGGACCGCGCCGGCTTCTACTCGTACACGTGGCTCGAGAACTTGGTCGGGGCCGATATCCACAACGCGGACGAGATTCACCCGGAGTGGCAGCGCCTGGCTGTGGGGGATGCCTGGCGGCTGGCCCCGGCCGATTACCTGTGGGGGCTGGGCAAAGACGCGGTCGTGCCAGTGGTACGCATTGAGCCAGGCCGTGTCCTGGTTCTCAAGAGCCTGTGGGGCGCGCATGTAATTCTGCCCCTGGACGAGCGCAGATCACGGCTGATCGTGCGCGGTCAGGCCGGGGCATCCGACCCGGTGACGAAGCTGATCCTGGACCCCCTCGTCTTCACGATGGAAAAGCGCATGTTGCTGGGCCTCCAGGCCCGCGCCGAGGGTCGCCCTGACGCTCTCCCTGCGCTCAAGACCGTGGCGCAACTCGGGTGGGCCGCCGCCGCACTCGTCGTGGCCGGCCTGTTCCTGAGCCAGCGGCGACGGCGCCCCTGGCTGGCGCTGCCGGTCGTGGCCGCGCTGCCGGCGCTGGTGACGAGTCAGGACCTTGAAGCCGGGCTGGCCGCGTTCCTCGCCGTTGGCATGACCGTTCTCGGCTTTCTAATCTTTGGCCGACGCTGGTGGGGGCTGCTCCTCGTCATCGGGGCGGTAGTGATGCTGACGCTGCTGCTCGCGCCCGATGCCTTCATTGCGATTGGGCTGGCGTTCGCGCTCCTACTGCTAGCAGCCCTCAGCGCCACAGTAGTAGGGCGGGCCAGCACGAGCAGTCGCGTACCCGGTCGCCTGGCGACCCCGACTCAGTAGTGGACCCAAAAGGAGGGGCACGCTATGAGCCTCGGTCTATTGGCTGAGACTGCTTCGGTCCAACCGACCTCCCCCAGTGCTTCCTATACAGACATCGACGCCTACATCCAAGGGCAAATGCGTCGCCTGAATATCCCTGGCGTATCGCTCGCCATCGTTGAAGGCGACCAGATTGTGCACCGGCGCGGCTTCGGGCGGGCGAGGCCAGGCGGTGAAGCGCCTACCCCGCAGACGCCCTTCGTTCTCGGCTCCACGACCAAGTCGTTCACCGCCCTCGCCATCTTGCAGCTCGTTGAGGCCGGCCGGCTGGACGTAGATGCTCCCGTCCAGCGTTATCTGCCCTGGTTCTGCGTCGCAGACCCCACGGCCTCGGCGGTGATGACCGTCCGCCACCTGCTTCACCAGACGAGCGGTTTCCCCATGCTGGCCGGGTTGCAGTTCCCAGCCGACCTAGACGATAGCCTGGGCGCGACCGAACAGCAGGCGGCCGCCCTGTCTACGCTCAGGCTGACCCGCCCGGTCGGCGCGGCGTGGGAATACAGCAACCTGAACTACGACGTGCTGGGGCTGATCATCGAGGCGGTGAGCGGCGAAGCCTACGCCGACTATGTCGAGCGCCACATCTTCGCCCCGCTCGACATGCGCCACAGCTATACGTCGCGGGCGGCGGCTCGGCAGCACGGCCTGGCCGTGGGCCACCGCTACTGGTTCGCCTGCCCGGGCGCCGCGCCCACCCTGCGCCCGTCGGGCGGCTCGCTGCCGGCTGGCCTGCTCATCTCCTGCGCCGAGGACATGGCGCACTGGCTGATCGCCCATCTCAACGGCGGCCGCTATGGGAACGGGCAGGTCCTCTCCCCGGCTGGCATCGAGGCGCTACACCGAGGCGCGGCGGACGTGCGGGTCATGAACCGCTCGGTAGGCGAGTATGGCATGGGCTGGTTCGTGGAGACCATCGGCCAGACCCAGGTTGTCTGGCACAGCGGCAATGTCCCCGAGTTCTCGTCCTACATGGCCCTCTTGCCGGCCCAGAAGAAAGCGCTGGTCCTGCTCCTCAACGCCGATCACTACGGGCTGCCCTTCGTTCTGGAGGAGTTCGGGGCGCGCGTGGCGGCGCTGCTGGCCGGGCAGGCGCCGGCCCCGGTCCAGCTTGGTTTCATCCCCTGGGCGATGCGCGCTCTGGCGCTCATCCCGCTGCTCCAGGTCATCGGCGTCGCCGCCACGCTGCGGCGGCTGCGCGCGTGGCGGCGCGACCCGGCGCTGCGACCCACCCGCGGGTGGGCCGTGGCGCGCCATGTCCTGC
>JAHCIP010000046.1 GCA_026129165.1 Anaerolineae bacterium | reverse complement strand
CGAGGCCAGCCTCAAGCGGCTACAGACGGACACCATCGACCTGTACCAGATGCACCACATCGACCGCGAAGCGCCGTGGGAGGAAGTCTGGCAGGCGATGGAGACGCTGGTCTACCAGGGCAAGGTGATCTACGTTGGGTCGAGCAACTTCGCGGGCTGGCATATCGCGCAGGCCAATGAGGCAGCCAGGGCGCGGCACTTCATGGGCCTGGTGTCGGAGCAGAGTCTGTATAACCTGGTAGCGCGCAGCATCGAGCTAGAAGTCATCCCGGCTTGCCAGACCTACGGCCTGGGTCTCATCCCCTGGAGTCCGCTGAGTGGCGGTCTGCTGGGCGGCGCGCTGAAGAAGGCGGCCGAGGGGCGGCGGGCCAGCGAGAACCTCCAGCCGCGCATCGAGAAGCACCGCGTCCAGTTGGAGAAGTATGAGGCGCTGTGCAACGAGTTGGGGGAGTCGGCCGCCGACGTGGCGCTGGCGTGGCTGCTGACGAATCCCGTGGTGACCGCGCCCATCATCGGCCCGCGCACGCTGGAGCAGCTCGACCAGTCGCTCAAAGTCCCCGAGATGACCCTCGCGCCGGACACGATGAAGCGCCTGGACGAGATCTTCCCCGGCCCCGGCGGCCCCGCGCCGGAGGCGTACGCCTGGTAGGCGGACGGAGAGTGGAGATTAGGGATTAGAGATTAGCGGTTGCCGGTCGTGGAGCGTGGAGCGTGGAGCGTGAACCCTCAACAGGAGCACGTTTCACGCTTCACCGAAGCGTTCCCCCGCTTCACCACGGAAGAGCGCGTCGTCGAGCGCTTCTTCCAATGACATGGCGCGGCCCTCGGCCCACGCCGCCGTGAACTCGTCCTCAGATAGCTGCGCCCGAGCGACGGCCACATTGTGGTGGTATTCGACCAACTCGGAATTCGGCAGGTTAGCGCCGACTCTCTCGCGTACCTTCTCCGCAGCCCCGAACAGCCGCGCCGCCTTGACCGCTTTCCCTTCAGCGGCGGCGAGGGCCGCGAGACCCTGGAGCGAGGCGGCTAGACCCCCCTCATCCCCCAACGCCCTGCGCACGGCCACGCCTTCTTCGAGGGCGGCTCGCGCAGCCGCCAGGTCCCCCAGGCGCACTGCGACCAACGCCAGCCAGCCGAGGGAGTAAGTGAGGTAAATCTTGTCGCCCAGCCTTCGCCGCATGACCGCGCTCTGCTCGAGGTGGCTGCGGGCTGTGGCATAGTCGCCTCGGGCGGCTGCGACAAGGCCGAGACCCGTGCGGGAGAACGTCTCGCCGAACTCATCGTGCGTGGCCTGGAACAAACCAAGCGTCTCCTGGTACAGCGCGTCAGCCCGGGCCTGATCACCTCGCTCCGTCATGGTGAGCGCCAGGCTGAGGAGGGAGTGAGCGGCGTTCTGGCGATCTCCCAACTCCATGAATATCTGGGCGCTCATTTCGGCGTACGCGGCGCGGTCGTGGCGGCGGGCAAACCAGATGGGCGTCAAGAGCGCTTTGGCATACGCCGCCGTGTGCGCGTAGGATTCTGCCCGCGCCAGCACTTCGTCGGCGAAGGCGCTTCCTTGTCTGAAGTCGCCGCGAAAGCGCCAGAACCGCCACAATGCCCCGATAAAGCGCAGCCCCCACTCTATTTCGTCGTTTGACAGTATCCAGGCTTGCGCGGCGCAGAGATTGTCCTGCTCGGCCGCCAGGCGGTCGAGCCATTCGGTCTGCTGCGGGCCGTGAAGCTCAGGCTCGGCCGTCTCGGCCAGCGTCAGGAAGTAGTGGGCGTGGGTGCGCTGGATGGCCCCCGTTTCTCCGTGAGTTGCAAGTTGTTCCAGCGCATACTCGCGAATCGTCTCCAACATGCCGAACCGAAGCCAGCCGCCCTCCTCCCTGGCCGGCGGCAGCAGGCTATTGTCAACCAGTGACGCCACGCCGTCGACAAGAGAGATGGGAGAATGGGGATTGGAGATAGCCCCGACCTCGTCCCCAACCTCCAGTCTCCAATCCCCATTCTCTCCTCTCCAATCGCCTACAACAGCCTCGGCGGCATCGAGCGTGAACCCGCCGACGAACACCCCTAGCCGCCGGAACAGCGCCTTCTCCTCCTTCGTCAGCAGGTCGTAGCTCCAGGCGAGGGCGTCGCGGAGCGTCTGTTGGCGGGCGGGCGCGTCACGGGCGCCCACGGTGAGGGTCTGGAGACGGCTCTCCAGCCGCTGGAGTAGCGCGAGCGGGGGGAAGACCTTGGCGCGGGCCGCCGCTAGCTCAATCGCCAGGGGTAGTCCATCCAGACGGTGGCAGATCCCGGCGACGGCGAGCGCGTTCTCGTGGGTCATCGCGAAGCCGGGTCTGACGTTGGCCGCGCGCTCGGCGAACAGCTCGACCGCCGCGTACTGCGAGAGCGTCTCCGCTGGGGGCAGGCGCTGGGGGTTGGGCAGCGGCAAGGGCGGCACGGGGTATTCTTGCTCGCCGCGTAGGTGCAGCATGACGCGGCTGGTCGCGAGAACCTTGAGGCCCAGGGCGGCCACGAGAAGCTGGCTGACCATCGGCGCGGCGGCGAGAACCTGCTCGAAGTTGTCGAGCACGAGCAGCACTCGCTGGTCGTGCAGAGTGTCCTTGAGCCTATCGAGGGGCGAGCGCGTCCCCTGGGCCCGGAGACCAAGCGCGTCGGCGATGGCGAATGCGACGAGGTTGGGGTCAGTGATGGGCGCGAGGTCCACAAAATAGACGCCGTCCCGAAAAGCGGGGGCTACGTCACGCGCCACCTGGATGGCGAGCCGCGTTTTGCCGACACCCCCCGCGCCTGTAAAGGTGACGAGCCGCACCGACGGGCTGTGCAACACCTCTAGCGCCGCCGACACCTCAGTATCGCGCCCCACCAGCGGTGTCGGCGGCGTCGGCAGGACGATAGGAGAGGGTTGAGGGGTGGGAATGGGCCGTCGGCTGGCCGGGCTGGGGAAGGCCACGCCGGCCGTGTCCTCGTCGCGGGCGAAGCGGACAAACATATCGCGTTCGCCCGTCGGAATATCCAGGCTAAGGGCCAACTTTTCGGCCATCTGGCGCGAGGGGCGCACCGTGTCCGCTTCAACCTTGCGCACCGTCTCGCCCGAATAGCCAATCCGCTGCCCCAACTCGTCCTGAGTGAAGCCGAGGCTCCGCCGCCGCCGTTGAAGCCAGCTGCCAAAGGTGAGTTCGGTCGCCATGCTGCTCACCTACCGCCTTCTTTTCCCGCTTCTTTACCGCTTTTTTCCCGCTGAGCGGGAAGTGTGCGCGGCGAAAAGGTGGTACTATAGGGCCATAACTGAATACGGTTCGGCCGAACCAACCAAGACAAGTGAATAGGGGATGTGGAATAGTCAGAGTTGTGAGACTGCGTCGTTAGCCTGTTAAGTGTCTGGAGAGAAAGAGAAGGAGATTATATCATGAATACTCGTCGCCTGGTAACTCTGCTCGCGCTGTTGGTGGTCGTTTTCCTGGCTCAGACCGGGTTTGCTCGCGCCGATGGCGGCGCCGATGGGGTGGGGACCGATAAAGTCAACGCGACACTAGATCTCAAGAACTACGGAGTGGAGTGGGGCGGCAGCGCCTACAACACCTGGTACGTGACGACGAAGGCCGAGGGTAGCGGAACGGCGGGCGGCTTCTGGATCCGCGTGACGAAGACCAACGGGACGCTGCTCAAGTGGGTGTGGGTGCCGAGCCTGGCCGCTGGTCAGAAGACGACCCTGTCGGTGACAACGACGGACAAGTGCATCTATGTCATGGTGGACTACTTCAACGCCGTGCCTGAGTATAACGAGTCGAACAACTTCATCGCGCCGTGCAGCCCCTTCAAATAAGTGGCTGACCCGTACAGCCTCTCCCACCGGGCGGGTGTGCAACGCTGCACACCCGCCCGACCTTGTTTCTACGGCCGCCATTCGACCTGTCACCCCTGTCCCCCAGTCTGGACAGGCAAGCGGGCAAAGAGGGTAGGTCTCGCTTTACTTTCAGCCCCCTCTGCCCTATGATTGTCAGGCGCTACGCCCGCTACTTTCATGGAGGCTGCTGCATGTTGCGAGGAATAGATCACATCGTCATCCTGGTGGACGACCTTGACCAGGCCATTCAGAGCTACACCGAGGCTGGCTTTACCGTCATCCCTGGCGGAGAGCACACCGGCGGCGCGACCCATAACGCCCTGGTCGCCTTCCAGGACAATAGCTACCTGGAACTCATCGCCTTCAAGCGGCCCGACCCCGGCCACCGCTGGTTGGGCAAGCAGCCGGGCATTGTGGACTTTGCCCTGCTCCCCGACGCCATCGCCGACGACCTGGACGCGGCGCGGCTGCGGGGCGTGGACTACCAGGGGCCGCTACCCGGCGGCCGGCTCCGCCCGGATGGTCAGCAGGTCGCCTGGCAGCTTGGCCTGCCCCCCGCCCCCGGCCTGCCCTTCCTGTGCGCCGACGTGACGCCCCGCGCCCTGCGGGTGCCCAGCGCCGCGGCCCAGGCGCACGCCAATGGCGCGCTCGGCATCGCCCGTGTCTACGTCGCAGTGCAAGACCTGGTAACGAGCGCGGCCCAGTACGAGGCCCTGCTCGGCTGCCAGCCGGAGACCGGCCTGACCGACGAGGCGCGCTACGCCCTCTTCCCCCTCGGCGCGGCCCAGATTCAGCTTGCCGAGCCGCTGGAAAACCCGGCCGGTCAGGCCCCGTCGCTCAATACGATACTGGGGACGCGGGGCGAGGGCATCTATCGGATTGCCCTACACTCCAGCGCCGGCCCCGGCGCGCCCAGCCTCGAAGCTCTGGCGGCCACAGGCGCCTGGCTCACCTGGGCCGCCGAGTGAGGCAAGGGCTGGCTGCAAAAACACGGGGCATCCCGCATTTCAGACACAAGTTGGGATGCCCTGTATTTGCCTCTGACTTTGCGGCGCCCTCGTCGGTGCCACATCTTCCTACGTCTTCCCTTGTCTTCCCTCGTCTTCCTAAGCCCTCTTAACTCACCAGCTTCGCGTCGAGGGAAATCTCCTCCAGGCCGGGCTTGAGCAGCACCGACACCGGGCAGTTGTTCTTGGCGCCCTCGGCTGCCTCCTGGAAGGTCGCCTGGTCAATACCGGGTACTTTCCCCTCGGTCGCTAGGTGAATCTTAGTAATCTTGAAGCCCTGCGCGCCCTTGTGCAGGGTCAGCGTAGCCGTGGTGCGGATTTCGGTGGGCGTGTGGCCCATGCGGCCCAGCCCGGCCGACAGCGCCATGCTGAAGCACGAGGCGTGGGCCGCCGCCAGCAATTCCTCGGGGTTGCTGCCTGGTGTGGTGTCAAAACGGGTATCGAACGACATCCGTGCCTCTTTCAACGCGCCACTCTCCGTGGAGGCCGTGCCATGCCCACCGCGCAGATCGCCGGCCCAGGTTCCCGTCGCGGTCCTCAAAAGATCAGCCATCGTCTTTCTCCTGTTGGCTATGGGATTTCACTGTTGAGTATAGCCAGGATTGGCCCTGTTTCCAAGTCGGCGGCGGGCACACCCCTATGTTGCTTATTTTACAAAATAATTGACGGGGTGTGCCACTTGTGTTATACTTCACACGACGCTCAGAACGACTGGGCGCTGCGTGTCGCATCTGATAACCATCCGGGAGGAGACGAGGGTGGCAGAGGAAAGGTATACAGGCGCGGTGAAGTGGTTCAGCGCCTTAAAAGGATATGGCTTCATCGAGCCGGAGCAAGCGAGCTTCCAGAAGGACGTCTTCGTCCACTTCTCCGCGATCCAGGACGATGGGTTCCGCACCCTGGAAGCCGGGCAACGCGTCGAGTTTGGGGTCGAGGACCATCCCAAAGGACCGCAGGCCACAAACGTAGTCAAACTCGGTCGGCCACCGAAAAACACACCCGCGCCTGAAAGCGCCGAATAAAGCTAGCCTTCGTTGCTAAGCAGACAGGGAAACAGGTAGACCAGGGCGATGCCCCCCACTTACCTGTTTCCCTGTCTGCTTATTTTGAGCTATAATCAGGTCAGTGTCCGTTCACCAGGGGAGACTACCATGTCCGTCATGCGCCAGATCATCCACATGTGGCACGACCTGCCGCCGGGGCCGTCGGCTCCTGACCTCGTCTATACGGTGGTCGAAGTGCCACGCGGCTCTCGCAACAAATACGAATATGACAAGGAACTCGGCCTGATTCGCCTGGACCGCGTTCTCTACTCCGCCATGTATTACCCAGGCGACTACGGCTTTATCCCGCAAACTTACTACGAGGACGGCGACCCGCTGGATGTCATCGTCCTGGTCGGCGAGCCGAGCTTCCCTGGCGCCCTCATCGTCGCCCGCCCCATCGGCATGTTCCGCATGCTCGACGGCGGCGACCCCGACGACAAGATTCTCGCCGTGCCCCACTCCGACCCGCTGTATCGCGATTACCACACCATCACCGATATCCCGCGCCACCTGCTGGACGAAGTGGCCCACTTCTTCTCGGTCTACAAGGACTTGCAGGGTGTCAAGGTGACGCCGCTGGGCTGGGAGTCGGCCGATGCCGCCAAGCGGGCCATCTCCCACGCCATGCGCCTGTACCAGTCGAAGGTCCGCCAGCTTCCTCCCTGGCTGCTCAGCCCTCTCCCCGACAAGGAGGCGCCGCCGGGCGAGCCGCCCGTCGACCCGGCTTTGCCTAACTGAATGCCGACGAGCGGCTGGACGTCGGTGACCACCAGGAAGATGACCGACAGCAGGCTGATGAGGACGGTCGTGCCCCAGGCCAGGACGTTGAAGACCCTTCCGTTGGTATATTTGCCCATTAGTTCGCGGTCGTTGATGAGCCGCATGACAAAGAATAGCTCGATGGGCAGGAGCGTCCCGTTGACCGCCGAGGTGAACAGCAGCAACTGAATCAGGGGCAGGCCGGGGATGAGGACGACGAGTGCAGCGACGACGACCAGGAAGGTAATCAGCCCGTAGAAGATAGGCGCTTCCCCGAACGTGCGATCCAGCCCGTTCTCCCAGCCAAACGCCTCGGTGATGGAGAAGGCCGTCGTGATGGGCAGGACGCACGCGCCAATCAGGGACGCGCCAAGCAGCCCGATGGAGAACAGCAACGAGGCGTACTGGCCGGCAATAGGGGCCAGCGCGCGCGCCGCGTCCTCCGCCGTCTCGATGACGATGCCCTCCTTGAAGAGGGTCGCCGCCGTCGCCACGATGATGAAGAACGAGACGGTATCGGACAGGATGACGCCGAGGATGGCGTCGAAACGCTGCACTTTGTAGTCCGCCGCCGTCACGCCCTTGTCGACCACAGTTGATTGGAGCAGGAATTGCATCCAGGGGGCGATGGTCGTCCCGACAGTGGCGACGAACAAAAAGATAAAGCCGCTCTCCCAGCGCCACGTAGGGATAAACGTTTGGCGCACGACCTCGCCCCAATCTGGCTTGGCCAGAAAGGCGGCGACAACATAGCTGAGGAATACCGTGGTCAACGCCAGGAAGACGCGCTCGACGCGGTGATACGAACCTCGGATAACCAGGACCAGGACGGCGGCGGCAGCCAGGGGGACGGTCAGCCAGCGGGGAAAGGCGAACAACTCGAACGCAGCGGCGATGCCCGCGAATTCAGCCACCACCGTGCCAGCGTTGGCGACCAGGATGGTGAGCATGGCGAAGGCGGTCCAGCGCACGCCAAACTGCTCGCGGATCAGGTCGGACAGCCCCTTGCCTGTGATGGCGCCTAGTCGCGCCACCATCTCCTGCACCACCCCCATACTCACCGTAATCAGCACCAGCATCCACAACAGGCTGTAGCCGTAGCGCGCGCCGACAGTGGCATAGGTGGCAATACCAGCCGCGTCATTGCCGGCGTTGGCGGCAATCAAGCCCGGCCCAAGCATGGCGAGGTATTTCAGCCAGCCGGGGCGATGGATACCCGGCAGCCTCTTGTGCGCCTGTCCCCGCAGGCGGTCCAGCCCGCGCTGTACCTCGTTCATGCCAATGCCTCCGTCAGCCTAACCCAATTGGATACCAAAGATCGGCAGAACCACCGTGATGACCACCAGCGCCAGCGCCAGCACGCCGACGACGAGGGTGGTGGTCCAGGCCAGGATGGCGAAGCCGCGCCCGTTGGTGAAGCGACCGAGCAATTCGTGGTTGCTCGCCAGGAGTGTGATAAAGACCAGTTCGATGGGCAGCAATAAGCCGTTGATGACCTGGACCACAATCTGAAGCTGGATGAGCGGCAGGCCGGGGATCAGCGTCACCAGCGCGCTGACCAGAATCATGCTGGTGAAGATGCCGTAGAACACGGGCGCGTCGGCCATGTCGCGGCTCATGCCCGCCTCCCAGCCAAACGCCTCACAGATGGGGAACGCGGTGGCGATGGGCAACACGCCGGCGGCCAGAACTGACGCGCCGAGCAGGCCAACGGCGAACAGTGTCGAGGCGAATGGCCCAGCCACGGGCGCGAGAGCCGCCGCGGCGTCGGCCGCCGTCTCAACGCGCGTCCCCTGGAAAAACAGCGTCGCGCCCGTAGCGACGATGATGAAGTAGGACACCAGGTCGGAGAACAGAACGCCCGTGATCACGTCCACGCGGGCCAGGCCGTAATCTCGAGCCGTGATGCCCTTCTCGACAATGGACGACTGCTGGTAAATCTGCATGTAGGGTGTGATGGTCGTCCCGACAAGCGCGACAAACATCACCAGGAACCCTGCGTCCCAACGCACGGTCGGGACGACGGTATGGCTCAGCACGGCCCCCCAGTCTGGGCGGGCCAGGAAGGCCGACACGATGTACGTGACGGCAATCAGGCTCATCGCCAGGAAGAGGCGCTCGACCCGGCCAAACGAACCTCTGGCGACAAGCCACCAGATCATCACCGCCGCGATGGGCACCGAGATATACTTGCTGATGCCAAACAGCTCCATCGCCGCCGCGACGCCAGCAAACTCTGAAGTAGTTGTCCCCGCGTTCGCTACCAGCAAGGCCAGCATGGCGAAGGCGGTCCAGCGCACGCCAAACTGCTCGCGGATCAGGTCGGACAGCCCCTTGCCCGTCACCGCGCCCAGCCGCGCCACCATCTCCTGCACGACTATCAGGCTGACTGTAATCAGGACCATCGCCCACAGCAACTGGTAGCCATACTGCGCGCCGACGGTCGAGTAGGTCGTGATGCCGCCGGCATCGTTGCCCGCCGCCGCCGCGATGATGCCGGGGCCGAGGACGGCGAGATACTTCAGCCAGCCGGGTCGGCGAGGCCGGCGCCCCGCGCCCCGCACCCGCCGACTGACCAGGGCCAGCCAGGGCGTGCGCTCGCTCATCGGGCGCCGCCAAAGAAGCTGCGCTGGCTCTCGTCGGGGATCAGCCGTTCCAGGGCGTCGTGCGTCTGGACAATGCCCACCAGGCGTCCATCCTCCAGCACCGGCATGGCAAGCAAGTCATAGTGAAGCATCGTTTCCGCGACCTCGCGGGCCCGTTCGTTGACCTGGGCTGTAAAGACCGAGGCGGCGGGGATCATAATCTCGCCCAGCGTCTGGTCATCCTGAGCCTGGAGCAGCCCGCGCAGGCTGACGACCCCCAGCAGAGTTTCAGTGTCGTCCAAAATGTACAGATAGTATGTAAACTCGGGTAGCTCGGCCGCGCGGAGGCGGGCTAGCGCGGTGCCAACGGTCAGGGCCGGCGACAGGGAGAGGTATTCATTGGTCATGATGCCGCCAGCTGTATCTTCCTCATACTGGAGCAGTTCGCGGACGTCCTCGGCCTCCTCCTCCTCCATCGCCTCTAGAATGTCCTCGGCCTGCTCCGGCGGCAGTTCGGCCAGCAGGTCGGCCGCCTCGTCCGTCTCCATCTCCTCGATAATATCGGCCGCGTCCTCGACATCCATAGCGCTAATGACCGCCGCGCCCAGTTCCGCGTCTAGTTCCTCGATCATGTCAGCGGCTAATTCGTCCCCATGCGTCTCAGCCAGCGCCGCGATCATCTCCCCACCTTGCTGGTAGCCCAGGTCGCCGATAATTTCGCCCAGGTCAGCCGGGTGAAGCCGCGCCAGCTTATCGTAGCTCAGTTTGAGCTTGACGACGGGTACCTCGCTGGCGAAAAACTGGACGCTGTCCCACGGGATGACTTCGCGCTGCATGCCCGCCGCCAGCCGCCTGAGACCCAGCCGGTCCACCAGCGACGCCGCGCTGACATCCACTCCGGCCACGCGGTAGCCCGCGCCGTTGGGTTGGCGTGTCAGCGTCACGTCGTTGACACGAATGACGCGCCGGCCATTGATGTCTACTAGTTGCTTGTCGAGCACATCTTTGCCGAGCAAGACCTCGCTATCGCGGCGAGTAAACGGGGCGAGGTTGAAGTTGTCCGTCTTGAGGCGCACCCCCTGCTCGCTGATCTCGGCGATGTCGGTGGCGTGGATAAAGAAGCGGTGGCGGGAACGGCCCACAATGGCCGTCACCAACCCTGCCACGGGCGGGAAGGTCTCGGCTTCGGTCATCCGCACCACCATATCCGTCATCCGCCCCACAATCTCGCCACTGGATCCTCGGACGGGCTGGCGGATGATCGCCGATAGATACAGGATGATACGACCCTTATCGAGCATGAAACCTCCAGAAGGCGAGAAATAACAGTCGGGGGTGTTGCAGCGGCGCATGCCGTCACAACACCCCCGACCTCCACTCACGCGGGCAGCCCCTCCTTACCAGGAGGGCGGCCACGACGGAGGGGGGCGGCTGGGCGCCAACGAATACGCCGAGGGCTGAGTTGGGTTGGGTCTACTTATCGCTTCCATCGCTGGCACAGCTTTCATTAGCCTGCATTGTAGCATACGCCGGTCAAATGCCCAAACTCCTGAATTTGACGCATATCGTCATATCCATTATAATCCTGGCTGCTCCGCGTAGGGACCTCCGGGGTCGCGGGCGCTGCCGATGCCCCTCTGGAGGTTCTTGTTGTGTCTCAAGCAGAACTTTAACGTCCCTCAGACGTAGAAAGTTCTGAGGTGTTCCCAGCCCAGTACGCGTCAACGCCGACGCGGCCATGGTAGTCCATGTGGCGGCGGCGGCGGCAGAGTATGCCATCCATCCATTCACTCCATGCGGGAGGACTGACATGAACTTACTGTTCATCGTGCCCCTCGCCGGACTGGCCGCCATCGCCTTTGCCTGGTACCTGGCACAGGACGTTCTGCGGCGCGAGACCGGCACCCAGCAAATGCAGGACGTCGCGGCGACCATCTTTGAGGGAGCGGTCGCTTTCCTGCGCCGCCAGTATCGCACCATCGGCCTCCTCGCCGTGGCGACTGGCATTCTCATCACCATCCTGATCGGCCTTTTTGACCGCTACATCGAAGTTCCGGGCATCTCGTCCACCACCTTTGGCCTGATGACGGGCATCGCGTTCCTCGTCGGGGCCGCCCTGTCCGCCCTGTGTGGTATCATCGGCATGTACGTGGCCGTGCGCTCGAACGTGAGATGCGCGGCGGCGGCCCGCAATGGTGTCAGCGAGGCGCTAACCGTTGCCCTGCGCGGGGGGGCTGTGTCGGGCTTCCTGGTCGTCGCCCTGAGCCTGCTCGGTGTTGCCATCATGTACTACCTGTACGGCATGTGGTACGGTCAGGCCAACTGGACGGAAGCGGCGCCCTACCTGATTGTCGGCCTGGGCTTCGGCGCGAGTTTCGTCGCCCTGTTCGCCCAGTTGGGCGGTGGTATCTACACCAAGGCAGCCGACGTGGGCGCGGACCTGGTCGGCAAGGTGGAGCAGGGTATCCCGGAGGATGACCCGCGCAACCCGGCCGTGGTGGCCGACCTGGTGGGTGATAATGTGGGCGACTGCGCGGGCCGTGGCGCCGACCTGTTCGAGTCTACCGTGGCGGAGAACATCGGCGCGATGATCCTGGGCGCGGCCATCGCGCGTGGCACGGGCAACTCGGCCTGGATTTTCTTCCCGCTGGTCGTCCGTTCCTTTGGTTTGATTGCCTCCATCGCCGGTGTCCTCTTCGCCCGCATGCGCAACAACACCGAAGACCCCATGAATGCCCTCAACCGGGGCTATTACCTCACGGGCGCCCTCTGCGTCGTCGCGCTGGCCTTCTGCTGCTGGGCCATGCTCGGCGCGGTCTGGGGCTGGTTCTTCCTGGCGGGTCTGATCGGCCTGATCAACTCGGTCGCCTTCGTCTATATCACCCAGTACTATACGGCGGGTGAATACCGCCCAGTGCGCCTCATCGCGGAGTCGTCCAAGACGGGTACGGCGACGAACATGATCGCCGGCCTGGCGATTGGCATGGAGACGACGGCCCTGCCCGTCATCGCCATCTCCATCGCCCTGATTAGCTCGTTCTGGGCTGGCTCGCAGACGGCAGGCGCGCTGGGTGTCAGCAGCCATATCGCCGGCATCTATGGGACGGCGGTGGCGACGATGGGCATGCTCATGACCGCCGCCTACATCCTGGCGATGGACACCTTCGGCCCCATCGCCGATAACGCGGGTGGTATCGTCGAGATGAGCCAGGCCCCCGAAGAGGTTCGCCAGGGCACGGACGCGCTCGACTCGGCGGGGAACACGACCAAGGCGCTCACCAAGGGCTACGCCATCGGCTCGGCCGCCCTGGCCGCCTTCCTCCTCTTCTCGGCCTATATTGACAAGGTTCGGCTGGCGCAGGCCGTCAACGGCGTACCGGAGAACTTGCGCTTGGGGTCGGTGGACCTGGGCAAGGTCGAGGTCTTCGTCGGCGCGCTGCTGGGCGCCATGCTCGTCTTCCTGTTTAGCTCGCTGGCGATCCGCGCCGTGGGCAAGGCGGCGCAGGGTATGATCGCCGAGGTGCGCCGCCAGTTCCACGAGAACCCCGGCATCATGCTGGGCACCTCTCGGCCTGACTACGGCAAGGCGGTGGACATCAGCACCCAGGCCGCGCTGCGCGAGATGGTGCTGCCGGGTGTCCTGGCTGTCGGTTTGCCCATCATCGTCGGTGTCCTGCTCAAGGCCGAGGCCGTCGCGGGGCTGCTCATGGTCGGCACGATGGCTGGCGTCCTGATGGCGACGTTTATGAACAACGGCGGCGGCGCGTGGGACAATGCCAAGAAGTACATCGAGGCGGGCAAACTCAAGGACGCGGCGGGCAAGCCCCTCAAGAAGGGCAGCGAAGCCCATGCGGCGGCGGTCGTGGGTGACACCGTCGGCGACCCCTTCAAGGACACGGCTGGCCCGTCGCTCCACGTGCTCATCAAGTTGCTGGCGACGATTACGCTGGTGCTGGCGCCGCTGTTCCTCTAGGGGTCAGGGGCCAGGGACCAGGGGTTAGGGGCACGTAATTGGTCAAGCCGCTGGGTTCGCCCGGCGGCTTGTCGTTGTAACTGAAGTCGTTTTTACCGCCGAGGACGCAGAGGGCGCAGAGGAGTATACTTTAATCCTCCGCGTCCTCGGCGTCCTTTGCGGTTGAAAGAGAGTTGGAATGAGCGACCCGACGTTTTGCCAGCAATGTGCGAGCACCCTGGAACGGCGCCGCCTGGATGACCGCGGGCGGCTGGTCTGCCCGCAATGCGGTTGGGTCTACTACCCCCAGCGCAAGACCTGTGCGGCGGCCCTCGTCCTGCACGAGGACCAGGTCCTGCTAGTCCGCCGGACGCGTCCGCCCTACGCCGGCGCCTGGGGGCTGCCGGCCGGGTTTGTCGAGGTGGACGAGACGCCGGACAAGGCGGCCCGCCGCGAGACGCTGGAGGAAACGGGCCTCACCGTGGTCATCGGCCCGCTGCTGGGCGTCTACCCCTTCGACGACGACCCGCGCGGCCCAGGCCTGCTTCACACCTATCTTGCCCGACCGACGCCTCCGTCCTCCGTCCTCCGTCTTTCGTCGAGTGAAGAAGGCGAGCCGCGCTGGTTCCGCCTGGCCGAGTTACCCGCCGACCTGGTGGGCGCGGGGCAGGCGGATGCCCTGCGCGACTGGGGGGCAAGGGCAAGCCAGGGCAATCTAGAGGTTCGCTACTGCACCCGCTGTGGCGGCCCGGTGGAGATGCCGCTCCTCTTCGGCCGGCCCCGGCCCCAGTGCCCGGCCTGCGGGCTGGTCCAGTTCCGCGAACCCAAAACGGCGACGGGTGTGCTCATCAGCGAGGGCGGGCGGCTCTTGCTGGCGAAACGCGGTATGGACCCGGGGCGGGGTCTGTGGTACGTACCGTCGGGCTATGTAGACTGGGACGAACGGGTGGACGAGGCGGCGGTGCGCGAGATGCGCGAGGAAACCGGGCTAGAGGTCGAGGTGACGGGGCTGTTTGGAGTTTTTCCCTTTGGCTCGCCCCGCGCGGGCTACGGCAGTTTTATCCTGTTCCGGGGCCACGTGGTCGGCGGCGAGCTCCACCCCGACGACGACGCCGTAGAAGTAGCTTTCTTCGCCCCACACGAGATTCCGGACCTGGCCTTCGACACCAGCCGCGAAGCTGTCGCTCAGTGGATACGGGAGACGGAGAGCGGAAGCCACGAAGTTTCTTAGCGTGTTACGTTGACAGGTGGGGCGGTGTCTTCGGGCTTGCGCTCGGCCAGCAGCTCGAAGAAGCGGAACTGGGGGTCGGTGGTGTTCTTGAGGCGGACGACGTACATGGTTTGTAGGGCAACGTGATCCTCGGCGCGGATCGTCATCTTGCCCTTGGGGCTGTCGAAGGTCAACCCTTCGAGGGCGGCGATGAGCTTATCGGCGTCGGTCTCACCGCCCGTCTTCTTGAGGGCCTCGACCAGGGCGATGCCGGCCGCCATGCCGCCCGCTGTGTAGATGTCCGGCGGCGCCCCAAAGCGGCGCTGGTGCTGTGCCACGAGCCAGTCATTGACCGGGTTCTTGGGCAGCGCGTAGTGGTAGACGATGGGGCCGATGAGATCCGTCACGCCGCCATAAGCCCCACGGATAGAGACGTTGTCGCTGAACACCGTCGCCACGGTCATCTGCCGCGTTAACTCGATGTGTTGGAGGCGGGCAAACAACTCCTCGAACCCATCCCCCGCCCAGGTCATAATAAACACCTGCGGCTTCGCGTCCTGGACTTGTTGCAACACCGAAGAAAAATCGGTCGTCTCAGGCGAGATAAACAGGTCGTCCAGTATAAATTTGCCGCCCGCCTGTTCCACCGCCTTGCGCCAGGCCGTCGCCGTTCCCCGCCCAAAGGCATCGTCCGGCGCCAGCTGGGCGAACGTTGTCCCCCCATTCTTCGTGAGATAGCTAGCCGCCGCGAGGATGTCCTGGTCGGTGGTGCGGCTGGTGCGAAAGGTATAGCGGTTGAAGCTTTGGCCGGTCAGTTCAGGGCTGGCCGCCGGGTCAATCATCAACACCTTCTGCGTCTCTTTCGCCACCTGTTGCACCGCCATCGCCAGCGCCGAGTTGGCGCAGCATTGGAGGACCTCCGCACCCTCGGTTCGCACTAACTGGCGGGCGAGGTCCGTCGCCTGTTCCGTCTTACCCTCGGTATCCCGCACAGTCACGCGTAGCGGTCGTCCCGCGACTATATTGGTCCCCTGTGTCGCGTACTCCAGGCCCAAAGCAAAGCCGCGTGTCTCCATCTCGCCATAGCGGCGTAACGCGCCCGATAGGTTGGTCAACTGACCGATGACCAACGGCTTGCCGGTCGCTACCGGAGGCGTCAGGGTGGCAGGAAGGGTGGGGAGAGTGGGGGACGCGACACTCGGTGGCGGCGTGGGACGCGCGGTCGCGCTTGTGGGTGGAGATGGGGTATTGACGTTGGCGCTGGGAAGCGCGGGTTGACCGGCACAGCCAGCCAGCGCCAGGCTCACCAGTACGGCCAGCCAGTGGACCCACCGGGCGTGGGCAGGTCCGGGTACAATAGCAGGTCTTTTCATCCTATATCTCGCTTCTCCCGTCCAGGGGAGACACGAGATTCTAGTCAGTTAGACGCCCTGCGTCAATTCTGAGGGCAGTTACCAGGCCGTCCAGCCGCCGTCGACCAACAGAACGTGCCCCGTGACGAGGCTGGCGGCGGGTGAGGCCAGGAACACCACCGCCCCCACCACGTCGGACGGCTCGCCGATGCGCCGCATTGGGGTGCGCTCCATAACCAAGTCGTAGAACTTTGGGTCGTCAAACATGGGCTTAGTGAGGGGCGTCAGGATAAAGGTCGGCGCGACGGCGTTGACATTGATGCCGTGGGGCGCCCACTCAATTGCCAGCACCCGCGTCTGGTTCGCCAGCCCGGCCTTGGCCGAGCCGTAGGCCGCGCGGTAGTAGAAGCCCGCTTCGCCCATAATCGAAGTGATATTGATGATGCGGCCGCCCCGGCCGCGTTCAATCATGTGCTTGCCGACGGCCTGAGCCATGAAGAACGCGCCCTTGAGGTCGGTGTCGAGAATACGATCCCACTGCTCCTCGGTCACGTCGACGGCCCAGCGAGGAATATTCAGTCCGGCGTTGTTCACGAGGATGTCAATGTGGCCCCACTCGCCTATGACCCGCTCCACCAAGGCCTGAATCGAGTCGCGCCGCGTGACATCTAACTCCACCATTAGGGCACGGCGGCCCTCGGCGCGAACGAGCGCGGCTGTCTCCTCGGCGGCTGCTTCTTTGCCCGGCAACTCGGTGATGACCACGTCCGCCCCATAGTGCGCCAGCCCCTGGGCGAACGCCTGCCCCAGCCCACTACCCGCGCCCGTGACAACAGCTACCTTGTCGTCCACGCGAAACGATGGAATCGCCATAGCTCCCTCCTGACCGAAAACCCCCCGCAGGTTGCCAACCCGCGGGGGGTTCACAGACCCTGTTACCCTAGCACAATCACATGCACTTCGCCCGGCCCATGCACCCCCACCGAGAGGGTCTGCTCGATGTCGCCGGTGCGGCTGGGGCCGGTGATAAAGGTCAGGCTGCTGATGTCCAGCCGGCCATCGCGCAGATGCTCGCTCTTGAAACGGGCGACCAGGTCGGCCATGGTCGGGACGAGGTTGACCGGGTCGAGGAGGGCGATGTGCAGGGGCGGCAGCAGGGTGGCCGTGCGCGGGTTGTGCGGCCCGGCGGCCATCGCCAGCGTGCCGGTCTCGGCAATGGCATAGTCAGCCCCACTGATGACCAGGTCGGCCCGCGCCATAATCTCACGCTGAACGGCCCGCTGTTGAGGGGTAGGCGTCTCATCTGGCGCGAAGCCGACGACGGTGACGGTCAGGCCGGCGGTGACGAACGCCAACGGGAAGCTGACGAGTTCGGGGTGACGGGTAAGGACAACTTGCCGCACCCCCCTGGCCTGGGCCAGGTCCAGGCTAGTCTGTACCGCCTCGTCAATGGTCGAGACGCGGTGAGTATGGCCGCCCGCGGCTGTCAACATCTCACAGAATAACGCGACCTGGTCCCCGTCGGGCGACACGGACGGAGGGGAGGGCGCGCGGCTGGGCGCTGGCTCGCCAAGACTGGGCGTCGTCGCCGGCGCATGGTGGACCGCCGGCTGGCTCCAGGCCTGCACGGCGCTCCGCATGCGGTTTAGAAAACGTTCACGAGACGTGGGGTCTTTAATCATCAATCCTCTGTCTTTAATTCATCCCACCGCGCGTGAAAAGGCTTGGCCGCCGGCAGGGGGAAATCGCGGTAGCGCGTCCAGTTCTTGAGGATGGGGATGGGGGTGTTGGGGATGCGCTCGCCACGAGCAAACAGCTTGAGCAGCCAGCGCGACTTCGCGCCTAGCCGGTACAGGAAGGGCCAGGACGCGCCCAGGCGGTACACCCGGAAAATCAGGCGCTCCAACATCGGCCGCAAGGGCGGTGTGCCAGGCTTCGCCGCCCCTTGGCGTCGGCTCACCGCCGCCGAGTCGGCGGGTGTAATATTCCGAATATCCTCCGGCGTCCCGTCCTGGTCCGTAGTCGGTAGTCGGTAGTCGGTAGTCCGTCCTCCGTCCTCCGTCCTCCGTCCTCCGTCGCCCCGCGTCCAGTTCTGCGGGTCGCCCTCGGCCTCGATGCGCCGCAACTCCAGCAGCATCCGCGGGATGTCAATCATCATCGGGCAGGCGTCGAGACACGCGCCGCACAGGCTGGAAGCGTGGGCGAGTTCGGGGAACTTGTCCAGGCCAAACAGCAGCGGCGTCTGGACCGCGCCAATCGGCCCGGCGTAGACGCCGCCGTAGGCATGACCACCGATTTCGCGGTAGACCGGGCAGGCGTTGAGGCACGCGCCGCAGCGAATGCAGTACATGGACTCGCGGAACGTGCTGCCCAGCAGCCGGCTCCGCCCGTTGTCCACGATGACCAGGTGAAACTCGTCTGGCCCGTCGGCGTCGTCGGGCCGGCGCGGGCCGCTGACCGTCGTGACATAGGATGAGATCCTCTGGCCCGTGGCTGAGCGCGTCAAGAGCTTGAGCGTCGTCGTCCACTCCTCCCACGTCCCGATGACCTTCTCCGCGCCCATGACCGCGATATGCACGGGCGGCATGCCCGTTACATAGCGGCCATTGCCCTCGTTGGTCACGAGGCTGATGGTCCCCGTCTCGGCGATGGCGAAGTTGACGCCCGAAATACCGACGCCGGCTTCGAGGAATGCCTGGCGCAACTGCTCGCGCGCGATGCGGGTCAGTTCGGGGATGGGCGCGTCGGGCGGAACGTGGCGGCCGATGACCTGGCTGAACAACTCGGCCACCTGCGCCTTGGTCTTGTGGACGGCGGGCGCAATGAGGTGGCTGGGCGTCTCACCGGCCAGTTGGATGATCCACTCGCCCAGGTCGGTCTCGACCACTTTCAGCCCGGCTGTTTCCAGCACCTGGTTCAGGCCAATCTCTTCGCTGAGCATAGACTTGGACTTGACCACGCTCTTCGCCCCTGCCTGCTGGCAGATGTCGAGCACGATGCGCCCGGCCTCCTGGGCGTCGGCCGCCCAGTGGACGTGGCCGCCGTTGGCCTCGATGTTCGACGCGAGGCGGTCCAGCGTCTCGTCCAGGTGGGCGATGGCCCGCTCGCGGGCAGCCCGGCCGGCGCGGCGCACGGCCTGGGCGTCGCCTAGCTCGTGCCAGGTGCGCTCGCGGCCGGTCAGAAAGCGCTCCGTCGCCGCCGCCATGGCCGGGCCGAGCGTCGGGTTGTCCAGCGCCTCTTGGACACGCACATCAAACGGTTGTGTCGGATAGCCGTGTTCAGTCATCTGAGTTACCTGTATCCACTCTAACTGATGTTAGCCAGCACTTTCGCCAGGTGAATAATCTCCACCGGCTGGCGCTGCTTGCGGAGGCCGCCGCCAATGTGCATGATGCAGCCAGCGTCCGTCGTCACCACTGTCGGCGCGGCCGTCGCCCGCACGCGGCGAATCTTCTCGTCCAGCATGGCGCCTGAGATGTCGGGCAGGCGCACCGAGAAGCTGCCGCCGAAGCCGCAGCACCAGTCGGGCCGGTCCATCTCGACCAACTCCAACCCCTGCACGTGGCGCAGCAGGCGGCGCGGCTGCTCGCGGATGCCCAGCCCCCTTGCCGCGTGGCAGGCGTCGTGGTAGGTGACGGGGCCGCCGGTCCAGCGCGCGCCCACGTCCTCGACCCCCAGCACGTCCACCAGGAACTGGCTTAGCTCATACGTCCGCTGCGCCACGGCGGTGACCCGCGCCTCCCAGCGGCCATCGCCCTGAACGAGGTGCGGATATTCGTTATGCACCATCGTGACACATGAGCCGGCCGGTGAGACGATGATCTCGCTGTCCTCGAAGACCTCGGTATAGTGCCGGGCCAGGGCGCGGGCATCGGACTGGAAGCCGCTGTTAAAGGCGGGCTGGCCGCAGCATGTCTGCCCCTTGGGGAATGTGACATCTACCCCCAGACGGCGCAATAAGCGTACCGTGTCCACCCCTACGTCGGGGAAGAACATATCCGTGAGACAAGAGATAAACAGGGCGACCTTCAAGGCGAACTCCTCAAGAGGTAAGGTGGGCCGGATTATAGGCGCGGCGTAGGGCGAAGTCAAAACATTGGTCGGTTTGGGGGTATAATTGATCCCAGGAGGCGACCATGCAGCCTGTGCAACCCATTCTGGTCGTGGACCTCTTTCCGCCCCTCCTGGAGGGGCTGCTCGCCCTGCTAGATGGTCTGAGCGAAGTGGACTGGGACCGCCTCACCGCTTGCGCCGGCTGGTCGGTCAAGGATGTGGCCGACCACCTGCTCGGCGGCGATCTCAGCATGTTATCCCGCCGGCGCGACAGCTACCACCTCAACGTGGGCGACCTGAGCGCGTGGGAGACTCTCGTCCAGTTTATCAACACCTGGAACCGCGACTGGGTCACGGCGACGCGCCGCCTCAGCCCGCGTGTGACCCGCGAGTTGCTGGCCTGGGCTGGGCCGCAGGTGTCGGCCCTCTTCGCCAGCCAGGACCCGTTCGCCCTGGGTGGGCCGGTCAGTTGGGCGGGGCCGGACCCCGCGCCGGTCTGGTTGGATCTGGCCCGCGAGTACACCGAACGCTGGCACCACCAGCAGCATATCCGGGATGCCGTCGGCCGGCCTGGCTTCACCGAGCCTCACTTTATGGCTCCGGTCCTGGATGCCTTCGTGCGCGCGCTGCCCCACACCTACCGCGAAACGCCGCGCCCGAAGGCACGACGGTGACGCTGACGGTGACGGGCGACGCGGGCGGTCAGTGGACAGTGCGCCATGAGGGAAATGGTTGGACGCTCTACACAGGACGACCTGCAACACCCAACGCCCAAGTCGTCCTCGACCAGGACACGGCCTGGCGGCTGTTGACCAGAGGTCTGCCTCTAAACAGTGGACTGGACCGCGCGACGCTGCACGGCAACCCCGCACTGGCGCGGCAGCTATTCGAGATGGTGTCTATTATCGCGTAATGTGAGGTGGTATGTCACAAGCCTATTTGCAGTGTATCGCATGTGGAGCGCGTTTCGCCTCCAACAGTGGGGCCCTCTATGCCTGCCCCACCTGCGGCGACCTGCTCGACGTCGTCTACGACTGGGACCGCCTGGACCCCGACGCGCTGCGCCACTGCTTCCGCCAGCGCCGGCTGTCCGACGACCCTAAGGATGTCAGCGGTGTCTGGCGCTACCGCGAGTTGATTCCGTTCTACGACGACGAGCGCCAGATCGTCACCTACCCCGAAGGCAATACGCCCCAACTGGACGCGCCCCGCGCCGCCCGCTACGCCGGCCTGAGCCGCCTGACGTTCAAGCACCAGGGCTACAACCCGACTGGCTCCTTCAAGGACAATGGCATGGCGACGGGCGTGACCCAGGCGCGGGTGCTGGGCGCGCGTGTCGTGGCCTGCGCCAGTACCGGCAACACATCGGCCAGCATGGCTGCCTACGCCGCCCGCGCCGGTTTGCTGGGCGTCGTGTTTATCCCCGAAGGCCAGATCGCCTTCGGCAAGCTGTCCCAATCCCTTGACTATGGCGCACTCACGCTCCAGATACGCGGCGACTTCGACAAGGCGATGGACCTGGTGCGCGACGTGGCCCCCCAGGTCGGCATGTACGTCCTCAACTCGGTCAACCCCTTTCGCCTGGAAGGGCAGAAGGCGATGGCGATTGAACTGCTCGACCAGCGCGGCTGGCGCGTCCCCGACCGCATTGTCGTCCCTGGCGGGAACCTGGGCAACTCGTCGTCGCTGGGCAAGGGCTTCAAAGAACTCTATGACCTGGGTTTCATTGACCGCCTGCCGCACATCACCATTGTCCAGGCCGAGGGCGCGGCCCCGCTGTACCGCACCGTGACGAGCCACGAGACCAGCCGCCTGGTGACGGTCTACGCCCGCACCCTGGCGACGGCCATCAAGATCGGCCGGCCCGTGTCGTGGAAGAAGGCCAAGCGCGCCATGGACTGGACCGACGGCTGGGTGACAACGGTGACCGAGCAAGAGATCGCCGACGCCAAGGCCATCATCGGCCGCGACGGCATTGCCTGTGAGCCGGCCGCCGCGACGACGCTGGCCGGCCTAAAACGGCTCATCGCCGAGGGCACGGATACCCCCATCAACAAGGACGAGGACGTGGTTGCCATCCTGACGGGCCACGTCCTGAAGGACCCCGACTATACCGTGCGCTACCACCTGGGCGACCTGTACGAGGACTACGTGACCGAGACCATCGTCACCCATCGCTCGGAGAAGATTCAGTCCAACTATCCCAATCGTCCGGTCGAGGTCGAGGCGGAACCGGCCGCCATCACCGCCGCCATCGAGGCGCACCTGGCGCGGGTCGCGGCTGAGTAGGCAGACCTATGACTATCCTTCTCAATGGCGAGAATCTAAGCATCGAAGACATTGTCGCCATCGCCCGCGAACAAGAGCATGTCGAACTGACCGACGCGGCCTGGGCTGGCGTCGAGCGGTCGCGGGCGGCGGTAGATGCGCTCCTGGATAGCGGCGCGGTCGTCTACGGCATCACCACCGGCTTTGGCGACTTCAAGAGCATCCTCATCAACCGCGCCGACACGGCGACCCTCCAACGTAACCTCGTGCGCTCGCACGCCGTCGGCGTCGGGCCAACGCTGCCCACTGAGGCGGTACGCGCCTTGATGGCCGTGCGCGCCAACACCCTCGCCAAGGGCTACTCCGGCGTTCAGCCGACCACCCTGCGCCGGCTGCTGGACTTACTCAATCACGGCGTGCATCCGGTCGTCCCTTCGCGCGGCTCGCTGGGCGCGTCGGGCGATCTGGCCCCGCTGGCCCACATCGCCTTGACCCTGATCGGTGAGGGCGAAGCCGAGTGGGGCGGCGAAACCCTGCCCTCGGCCGAGGCGCTGGCCCGCGCCGACCTCCAACCCGTCACGCTGGGGGCGAAGGAAGGGCTGGCGCTGGTCAACGGGACCGCGCTGATGGGCGGACTTGGCGCGCTCATCGTTCACGGCGCGGAACTGGTCTACCGCACGGCTAACATCGCCGGCGCCCTCAGCCTGGAAGCCCTGGAAGGGTCGGCCCAGGCGTTCGACCCGCGCCTGCAAGCCGTGCGCCCCCACCCGCGCCAGGTCGAGTGCGCCGCCCACCTGCGCACTCTGCTCGAGGGCAGCGGCCTGGTGCGCCAACTCCACGACCCGCACCGCGTCCAGGACGCCTACTCGCTGCGCTGTATGCCGCAGGTCCACGGCGCGGTCCACGACGCCGTCGCCTACGCCCGCTGGGTGATGGACATCGAGAACAACTCGGCCACCGACAACCCGCTGCTGTTCTGGGAGGGCGACACACCCATCGCCCTCAGCGGCGGTAACTTTCACGGCGAGTTGACGGCCCTCGCGCTGGACTATCTCAAGATAGGCTTGACTGAACTAGGGAATATATCGGAACGGCGCATCAACCGCCTGGTAGACCCGCACTCCAACGGCGGCTTACTGCCGCCCTTCCTGACCGAACACGGCGGGCTGAACACAGGCTTTATGCTGGCCCACTATACAGCGGCGGCGCTGGCGTCGGAAAACAAGACGCTGGCCCACCCGGCCAGCGCCGACACCATCCCCACCAGCGGCAATACCGAGGACCATGTCAGCATGGGGCCGACCGCCGCGCACCACGCCCTGATGGTCCTCGACAATGCTCAGGGCATCCTGGCGATTGAACTGCTGTGCGCCGCCCAGGCGGTGGACTTCCGGCGGCGCGGCCGGCTGGCGAACGCCGCCCTCGGCCAGGGAACGACCTCCGCCTACGACCTGATCCGCCAAAGCGTCCCCTTCCTCGCCGAAGACGCCTACCTCGCCCCGCTAATTGCCCAGGTGAAGGGGTTGGTGGTGAGTGGGGAAATCGCTATGAGGGCATAGGTGTGTTAGGGGCGCGTGTTGGCCTCAACGATGGGCTATGCTAGAATTGTACAATAGTGAGTCGGCAGGAGAGGTCGAGATGATTGAGATGGACGCCATTCAGGCTGTGGCTAACCGCATTGCGGAGCAATTTGATCCTGAGGAGATTATCCTATTTGGGTCGTATGCGTATGGTCAGCCGACTGAAGACTCGGATGTGGACCTGCTGGTGATTCTCCCGTTCGAGGGCCGGTCATTTTACAAGTCCCTCGAAATTCTCAAACAGGTTGACCCGCCGTTTTCGATTGATCTCCTAGCCCGACAACCCGATGACACTGAGCGGCGCTACGCAGAAGGAGATCCTCTCATCCGGGAGGCGCTGGATAAGGGTAAACGACTCTATGAACGCCACCGTTCAAGAGTGGGTGTCAAACGGTTTCTAACACGCGCTGCTGTTGATTTCAGGTATCCAGGCGAAGCGGCTGATCAGGAGGAAGCCAGACAGGCTTATGAGATAGCGACCCATCTACGGCGGGAACTACTACAGCTATTGTAGAAAGCCCGCCTAACTACACCGTAATCTCAACTCGGTTGCCGTCGGGGTCGAGGACGACGCTTTCGTAGTAGCCGTCGCCGGTGCGGCGGGGACTGTCCAGCACGCGGTAGCCGTCGGCACGCAGCCGCGCCGTCAACTGGTCTACCGCCTGCTCCGACCCAACACTGATGGCAAAGTGAATCAGCCCGGTAAACTGCATCTCGACAATGTTGAGGGATGTTGGAATAGTCGGCATCCGCATCAGTTCCAGCCTCGCGCCGCCCTCAAAGGTCAGGAAGTACGACTCGAACCCCTTGCGGGGGTTGACATACTTCTCCCCCGCCGTGGCCCCGAAGTACGTTTCGTAAAACTGCCTCAGTTCCTCCAGGCGATAGGTCCAAATGGCGATGTGCTCGATCCGCATCTCTGCCTCCGCTAACGGATGGCAGCCCGACGGAGGAGCGCGTCGGCCCACACCGCGTCCTCGCCTGTCAGGGGCGGCTCCGCAGCGGTGCGATAGTTGAGGCGTAGGTCATACCCCGCGCGGTCGTAGAGGCCGTGGAGCAGGGCCGTCAGGTCCACCTCAGGTTCGGTGTCACCAGGCTGAAGGGGCAGTCGGAAGGTCGGGATAGGCTGGCGTACACTGAACGCGATCAGGTCGGCCTGAGGGCGGCGCTCGGCCCGGCTCACCAGGATGCGGTAATCACTTGGCTCCGTGTAGCCGAGCATTGGCATGGGCGGGCCGGCGCGGAGCAGGTCGATCTCCACTAGATGGGTCAGCGTCCCCAGCAGATTGAGACGCTTCTGCTCATAGTCGCGCCGACCAGGGCCGGGTAGCTTGTTGGTAGGGGATAGGATTTCCACCACCGTCACGACACGGTCTGTGCCAACCTCTCGCATCTCCAGGAATACTTCCCGTATCGTCTCTGCCATGGGCAACTCGACCGTCAGGACGCTTGGCCCCACAACCGAGGCCGCTTCGGTGGTCTGTCCTGGCGCTGAACGCACGATGGCAACATCAGGCCGCACGGCGAAGGCGAGTTCATCTGGCCCCAGGCGGACTGAACGCTCTTCCACGGCCACGTAGTACTTGGGGCGCAGGCGGGGAGCGAGGTCATCCCGCAAGGCGATTATGAGGCTCGTGTGGACATTGGTCCACAGGCTCGGCCGTTCGAGATAAGGGTCCATGCCCGGAAAGGGCGTCGGCATCTCTCCCTCCTTTGATTACTCTTCTGCGACAGGCGTCAGCACCATAATCGGAATGTGACGGTTTCCGACCCGCCCGGCGTAGGCGGTGTAGCCAGCGTAGACGGCGACGGCTTGCCGCCAGTAGCTTTCGCGTTCCGCGCCGGTGGCCTCGGCCGCCGTATACTTCCGCGTCTGCCCCTTGAGTGTGACCCGGGCCTGTGGGTGCGCCCGCAAGTTGTGATACCAGGCGGGGTAGTGCTGCTGCCCGAAGTTCGAGGCGATGACGACCACCTTCTCGCCGTCCACCAGGCCGACGAGGGGCGAGCGGCGGGGCAGGCCGGTCTTCGCGCCCGTCGTCGTCAGCCAGACGATGGGCAGGCCGGCCAGGACGCTGGTCAGGGAGGAGTGGCCCCCAGTCAGCTTCAACGTCCAGCGGTCCAGGTGGTGCGCCGCCCGCGCCAGGAGCCACGCCCCCTGCTCCGTTGAGGCGACACGCTGCACAACGCGGTGCAGTGTCGAGCGGCGCGGGATTGTCGAAGCCATGACCCCTCCTGTCCATGATAGGACTTACGCAGTTGGGTAGAAGTTTGCCCCACACTGCAGCGTTTAGGCCGCAGTCCCCACCGGCGAATGTTATCAGGCCGGCTTACCTATTTGGACGAGTGGGCGCACCTCAGCATTACCCTGAGCCTTGTGGTAATCGGCCCCATTCTTGACCCAGCCGCCCCCCCTCTGTATACTCCCCTTGCCATGCCATGCAGCAGACTTGACAGGTCTAGCCAGAAGCCAATCCCCAGGATAGACGGATGCTAAAGGACGCCACGACAGCCCAGGACTATTTCGACGCGCGGTTTACCGCCGACCCCCAGCGCGACGCCCTCTGGCGGCCTGTCTGCGAGTACCTCCAGCCATACATCCCGCCCAGCGGTCGCGTGCTGGACCTGGGCGCGGGCTATTGCTCGTTCATCAACCAGGTCCAGGCCGCCGAGAAGCACGCCCTCGACCTGTTTCCGGGCGTGGCGCACTACGCCGCGCCGGGCGTCCCGGCCCATGTCGGTGGCTGTGATGACCTGGGCCGCTTCGCCTCCCGCTCCCTGGACA
>JAHCIP010000459.1 GCA_026129165.1 Anaerolineae bacterium | reverse complement strand
CGGCGTGTTCCTCATGAGTCTGGCAGACGACGAGGCCCTCGCCTGGCAACTACCGGTCTTTGATGCTCTGTATCGGGCGTGTCAGGAGCAGGTTGAGCGCGGCGCTCGCCCCGCCCCTTGATGCGCACATCCCCGCTGATATACTGGCCGTTCTGAATCTGGAGGTACACCTCGGCGTAGGGGAACGCCAGGGCGATGTCCCTGAACGCCGGGGTGGCGGCCAGCTGGATCAACGCCATCTCCACAATCTCCTGCATCGTCTGGGCCGACATAGCTTCTCCTCTCGCTGCTGAGAACGTATGTTCTAAAACCATTGTAGCGGGAAGATCGTGCGATGTCAATAGGCCGGGACGAGAACCAAAAATAAGGGCAAATCTTTGCCGTTTTACTCAGCCGTGGCGGTCACGAGTTTCGCGCCGGTGACCTTGATGAGGTCGCCCGTCGCCAGCTTGATCTGCATCCCGCGCCGCCCGGCGCTGACGTAGAGGGTGGGCTGGTCGCGGGCAGAGGCGTCCAGGAGCGGCTCGAAGCCCTTGTTGAGCAGGGCCAGCGCCGAGATACCCCCAACTTGAAGCCCGGTCAGGCTCTCGGCCTCCTTGAGCGTAGCAACGCGCAGCCGCTTCTCGCCGATAGCCTTCGCCAGCAGCCGCAGGTCCACCTCGCGGTCGGCGGCAATCATCACCAGCAGCGGCTTGCCCTTGTCGCGCAGGACCACCAGCGTCTTGTAGACGGCTTCGACGGGCTGGCCGAGCATCTCGGCCACCTCGGTCGCGGTGTGGAACGTCTCGGCGTCGCCGTAAGCCAGCGGCTCGTAGGCGACTTTGCGCTGCTCCAGCGCGCGCATGGCATTGGTCTTGTCGAGAGGTTTGGTCATGGGCCGAGTAGTACCTGCAATGCCCGCAACGCATCCACTGGACCCTGGGTCGTAATGACCGGCCCGAGACGTTGACTCTGTTGCTTGTCTAGCGTTACTAAGGTTGAATGATGACGTATGGCGACAGCGGCGTAGAGAGCATCAGCCCCTCGTAGGCGATGGATCGCTCCAAAATGTGAACACTGGCATCAATCGTTAGCATGGACTACTCACCTCTGATCTCGTCCATGATCGCTTGCGTCGTCACGCCCTCAGGCCAATTCTGGCGCAGCTCCTGGACTAGTCTTTCATAGGCTTGTAATGCTGTATCTGCAGTTTCGCTGGTCTCCTCCAGGATTCCTGTCTGGACAACCTCCCTAGCAATCGGCACGAGGCGCGCAACAGGCGCACCCTCAGCTGTAATCACATACTCTATCCCGTCTTCGCGGACCTGGCGCAGCACTTCAGCCGTGTGCGTATGCAATTCACGTACTCCGATGGTCTGCATCGTCCTCTCCCTCACTGGCTCCTCTGTGGCTCAATTATACCGCAAGAGGTAGGAGCGTCAACAGGGAGAGTTCTTGTTTCCAGCCGCTTGCCATTCCGTGCTAGAATTAAGGGACGGCCTGGGCATGACAATGTCGAACAGCCCACACAGCGAAAGGGAGTTTATTCATGACCGAGCAACGACGCTCTGAGACAGTGACGGTAAACGGCGCGACGGATGGTGTGGAGGGGATGCCCGGTGTCCGGGCGAGTATCCTGGAAACCATTGGCTGGACGCCCCTTGTCAAGCTAAACAAAGTGGCGCGGGGTCTGCCGTGCCACCTTCTCGCCAAGTGCGAGTTCTTCAACCCCGGCGGCTCGGTCAAGGACCGCATCGGCATTACCATGATTGAGGACGCCGAGCAGACGGGCCGCCTCAAGCCGGGCGGGACGGTGGTCGAGGGTACGTCGGGCAATACGGGCGTCGGCCTTGCCATCGCGGCGGCCATCAAGGGCTATAAGACGGTCTTTGTGATGCCGGACAAGATGAGCGACGAGAAGATTCGGCTGCTGCGCGCGTTCGGGGCGAAGGTCGTCATCACGCCTACTGCCGTCGAACCCGACGACCCGCGCTCCTACTACAGCGTCTCGCGCCGCCTCTCGGAGGAGACACCCAACGCCATCCTGGCGAACCAGTACCACAACCAGGTCAACCCGTTGACCCACTACCATACCACGGGACCAGAAATCTGGGAGCAGACGGGCGGGCGGGTCACCCACCTTGTCGTGGCGACGGGAACGGGCGGCACCATCTCCGGCACGGGGCGCTACCTCAAGGAGCGCAACCCTGATATCAAGATTATCGGCGTGGACCCAGTCGGCTCGCTGCTGTACGACTACTTCAAGACCGGGCAGATGACCGAGGCGCACAGCTACAAGGTGGAGGGCATCGGCGAGGACTTCCTGCCGACGACGACCCACTTCGATGTCATTGATGACATGGTCAAGGTGACAGATCAGGAATGCTTCCTGATGACGCGGCGGTTGGTGCGCGAGGAGGGTATCTTCTGCGGCGGGTCGTGCGGCGCGGCGGTGGCTGGCGCGGTCAAGTACATCCAGCAGGAGAAGCTGGGGCCGGAAGCCGTGGTCGTGGTCATCCTGCCCGACTCGGGCAGCCGCTACCTGAGCAAGGTCTTCAACGATGACTGGATGCGTGAGAACGGCTTCTTGCAGTCGCCCTGGTTCGGCGGGCAGGTCGCCAACCTGATGGACACGCGGGCGACCGCTAACGTCCTGACCGCCCAGGTCAGCGACCGCATGGCTGACGTGATTGACGTGATGAAGAGGCACAACATCTCGCAATTACCCGTGATGCGCGACGGCAGCCTGGTCGGCCTCATCAGCGAGCGCGACCTGCTCAACCACATGCTCTTCTCACGCCACCCGCACACGCCCGATGAGACCATCGAGTCGCTCGTCTCGACGGACATTACCGTCGTTGGCCCCGACACGCCGCTGGATGTGCTGGGGGAGGCGGTCAGCCAGGGCCAGGTGGCCGTCGTTCTCGAAAATGGCGCAGTTACCGGCATCATCACCAAGATTGACCTGATTGACTACCTCGCCGGGCAGATACGGTAAGTCCTATGAGAGGCAGCATTAATGACTGTGTAGGTGAATACGAACAACGCGATATTGTCCACACGGTTCGGTATCAGGGGCAGGTCATCGTCATTGATCACGTCCCAGCCGAAGTATGCACACTCTGCGGTGACATCCTGTTCAAGGCGGAGACGGTGCGCCGCATCGAAGACATTATCCGTACCCGAACCGCACCCAGCCAACTCGTACCCCTCTACGAGTATGCATGAAGGCGATTAGCGGCTTAGGCCAGGGCGGCCAGGACGCGCGCCGTATCCCAGTAGAACGGGCGGAATTCGACCACCTGGCCGTCGCGGACGGTGTACAGTTCCAGCAGGGGCATGGTAAGCTCCTCCCCTGTCTTGCGCACGCGCACTGTCAGGTCTACCAGGACAGCCACCCGCTCGCCGTCGGCGATGAACGCCTGCGGGCGCGGCTCGAACTTATCGAAGACCTGGAACACAATGCCTAATACCTGCCCAATGCCCGCCGGCCCCTGCCACAGGCCGCCAAACGGCAGCGAGTCCGGCTCGTGGACGGCACAGTCAGGGTGATACTGGGCCAGGGCGGTGGCTATGTCGCCGCGAGCGCCCGCCTCATAGATGGTTTGAACAACGCGCAGAGCCTCAGTCTCCATACGTATCTCCTGTCAGTGAAGGAAACGCCTAGTTATGTCAGCGCAAGAA
>JAHCIP010000458.1 GCA_026129165.1 Anaerolineae bacterium | reverse complement strand
TGGACAATGACCGCCTGGACAGCGGCCTGCGGCACGCTCTCGTCCACAATCACGGCCAGGTCGTTCTTGACCGGCGGCCGCGTCAGCAGCGGCGTGTGGGTCCGTTCCAACTGGGTCGCTTGGAGGATCGTCTCCAGGTCCAGGTCGGCCACCAGGATGGGATGGTCCGGCAGGTCTACGCTGGACTGGGCATTGAAGGCGGCTCGTACCAACGGGTGTACCTCGCCCGCCACGCCGATGGGAACGGCCTGGTGGGGGGTGGATGGTAAGTTGATAGGCGTAATGGCGACGGCCGCCGACCGCCCTGGGTGGTAGGTCGGGTGGTCGCGCAGCGGCGTCCAAACGCTCTGGAGACCGAGACGGGCCAGCAACGTATCCACAATCCCCTTCAGGTCATAGAAGTCAAACTCCGGCGGCGCGCCTTCCCAGGCCACGGGCTGGCGCGGCCCGGCCAGCGCGATGGACAGCCGACGCGGCTCGTCCGGCAGTTCCTCGCCGTCGCGCGGGATGTAGACCGGGCCGACCTCGAAGACCGCGATGTGCTCGCGGTAGCGGGCGTTGTTCGCCAGGTTCTCGAGCGCGCTCGCCACCAGCGTGTGCCGCATGGCGGCGCGGTCGGGACGGATGGGGTTCGCCAGGGTGATGTAGGGCGGCTCGCCCACCGCTTCGGGTGTCAGCCCTGGATGGAGTGTCGCCTCGCGTTCGGGCGTGGTCATCTGGTACGAGATGGTTTCCTGGAGACCCGTCCCCACCAGGATATCGCGCACCCGTTCTTCGAGCAGCAGACTCACGTTGGTGCGCTGCGGCGGCAATTCGTCGGCCAGCAGCGTCTCCGGTATCGTGTCGTAGCCCTCCATGCGGGCGACCTCTTCCAGCAGGTCGTAGGAGTTGGACACGTCGAGGCGGTGCGGCGGGACGACGGCGCGGATCTTCCAGCCCCGCTCATCCTCACCCACGATGTTGACCTCGAACTCCAGCGCACGCAGGTCGTCCAGCACGCGCTCGGCCGGCAAGTTCATGCCCAGGATACGTCGCACGTCGGCCGTCGCCAGGTCCACTTCGACGCGGGGCGCGGGGACCGGGTAGTTGTCCAGGACGCCTCGCGCGATGGTCCCGCCCGCCAGTTGGCGCATGAGTTCGGTCGCCCGCTGGCCCGCGTAGGGGGCGAGGGCCGGGTGGATACCGCGCCCGAAGCGCGAGGCCGCCTCGCTGGGCAGCTTAAGCGCGGTGTACGTCCGCCGGGTGTTGATATTGTCGAAATTGGCCGCCTCTAACAGAATGCGCGTCGTCGTCTCGCTTACCTCGGTGTCCAGCCCACCCATGACACCCGCGATGGCAATAGGCCCGGCGGTGTCAGTGATGAGCAGCATGTCCGGCGTCAGTTGGCGGCGGACACTGTCCAGCGTGACCATCTCCTCACCGGGCCGGGCGCGGCGGACGATAATCGTCGGCGCTTGCCCCCGCGCCCGCGCCACCAGCTTGTCGTAGTCGAAGGCGTGCAGCGGCTGACCCAGTTCGAGCATGACGTAGTTGGTGATGTCCACGATGTTGGAGATGGGCCGCATGCCGGCCAGCGTCACGCGCCGCTGCATCCACGTCGGCGCGGGGGCGATGGTCACGCCCTCGATGACCGTGGCGCAGTAGCGGCTGCACAGGTCCGGGTCTTCGATGACGATGCGGGCCAGCCCTTCGACCGGTGGCCCCTCGGCGGTCATGTCGCCCCTGGGGTAACGGACGGCCTGCCGGGTCAGTGCGGCGACCTCGCGGGCGGTGCCGATGACGTTCGAGGCGCGGGCCAGGTTGGGCGTCAGCTCGATCTCCAAGATCGTGTCACCCAGATAATCGGCCAGCGGAACACCGACGGGCGCGTCGGGCGGCAGGATGATGATGCCGGTGTGGTCGTCAGACAGGCCCAGTTCTTTCTCGGAGAGAACCATACCCGCGGACTCGACGCCGCGCAGCTTGGCCGGTTTGATGGTCAGCCAGCTGCCGTCGTCCTTGTGGCCGTCAATCACGCGGGCTCCGACCACGGCGAAGGGAACCTTTTGGCCCCGGTCGCCTACCTTCAAATTGGGCGCGCCCGTCACCACGCGCTGCGGCTGCGCCGTGCCATAGTTCACCGTCGCCAACACCAGGCGGTCGGCGTTGGGGTGCGGGTCAATACTGACAATCTCACCAACAAAAATCTTGTCGCGCTCCCACTCCGCGCCGATGCGCTCCATCTTCGCCACTTCGAGGCCGGCCATTGTCAGCCGATGGGTCAACTCGTCCAGCGACAGGGGGATGTCTACATACTCCTTGAGCCAGGAGAGAGGAACTAGCATAAAAAACTCCGTATTTCGTAGTGCGTATTTCGTAATGCGTAATGCGTCATCCGTTTACGCATCACGCATCACGTCTCACGCATACTGTTCGAGGAAGCGCAGGTCGTTGGCGTAGAACAGGCGGATGTCGTCAATGCGGTACTTCAGGATGGCCGGGCGCTCGACGCCCATGCCCCAGGCGAAGCCGCTATAGATATCCGGGTCGTAGCCGCCGTTGCGCAGGACATCCGGGTGGACCATGCCCGACCCCAGGATTTCCAGCCAGCCGGAGTGCTTGCAGATGCGGCAGCCGACGCCGCCACACACGATGCACTCGATGTCCACCTCCATGCTCGGCTCGGTGAACGGGAAGTAGCTGGGGCGGAAGCGCACGTCGTACTGCGAACCGAAGAAGCGCGCCGCGAAGTTGCGGATAGTTCCTTTCAGGTCGGCCATCGTAATGTGCTTGCCCACTGCCAACCCTTCGACCTGGTGGAACTGCATCTCCGAGCGCACCGTGACTTGCTCGTAGCGGAAGACCATGCCCGGCACGACGATGCGAATCGGTTCCGGGTGGTACTCGCGCATGGCGCGAATCTGGCCCGGCGAGGTCTGGGTGCGGAGAACCACGCGGCCCTCGTTGCCCTTGACGTGGAAGGTGTCCTGCATGTCGCGCGCCGGGTGGTGGGGCGGCAGGTTGAGCAGGGTGAAGTTCAGGTCGTCGGTCTCGACGTTGGGACTGCGGTAGACCTGGAAGCCCATATCAGCGAAAATGGCGCACATCTCGCGGATGGTGCGCGTCGTCAGGTGCAGCCCCCCCAGGCCGGCCGGCCGGCCTGGCAGGGTCACGTCCACGGCTTCGCTAGCGAGCGAGGCGGCCAGCGCCTGCGCCTTCAGCCGCGCCTCGGCCTGGTCATACGCCGCCTCAAGGCGGGTCTTGACCTCGTTGACGCGCTGGCCCATCATCGGGCGCTCGGCGGGCGGCAGCTTGCCCAGCCCCTTCAGCGCCTCGCTGATCCACCCCTTGCGCCCCAGGACTGTGTTGCGCCACTGCTGCAAGCCCGCTTCATCTTGGGCCTGGTCCAGGGAAGCCAAGGCTTCTTCTTGCGCTGTTGTCAGGTCAAGCGTCGTTTTGTCCATAAGTTCACCTCTCTTCGTGAGCCATCAGCTTTCAGCCGTCAGCTATCAGCTTTTAGCTGTCAGCTGACAGCTGTCAGCCATCAGCCATCGCTTTTCAGCTTCTGAATTAGGCCCGTCAACATCTGCTTCACCTCGGTTACAGCCCCAGCGAGACTCTCATACTCAACATCAGGGATGAAGTCAAGATCGTGGGCGAGGATGAAGTGGTACTCAACTTCGCTGGCTGACCC
>JAHCIP010000457.1 GCA_026129165.1 Anaerolineae bacterium | reverse complement strand
CTTGGCCTCCGCATCATCGCCTGCGATAAACACATCCAGCGGCTGCCCGGCCACCTGCCCTGCGACCAAAGTGCCGGCAAACGTGGTATTGAAGGCCTTGACGACCCGCGCCCCGGCGGGCGCGACCTCGGCGATCTCTTCCGCCCCTGAAGTCCCCCCCGCCACCACTGGCGACATGGTGCTAAAGTCGATGGGATTGGTGATATCCACAATGATCTTGCCGGCTAGCTCATCGCTGTACTGCTGAACAATGGGGATAGCGGCCGGATAGGGTACGGCTAGAACAATGACAGGGCTGGCGATGGGGGCGTCTGGAGTCGCGGCCTGGACCGAAGCTCCCCCTTGCGCCGCGCCCTGGAGGTCATTCGCCAGGCCCTCTGCCTTGCCTGCCTCGTGCCCTACGAGCATGACGGAATGACCGCCAGCCAGCGCGCGGGTGGCGATGCCGCGCGCCATGTTACCTGTGCCAATGATAGTGATGTTCACGCTAGCCTCCTTAATTATGGACGCTCCCATACTGGGGGGCGTCGGCTTCCATGGGGCGGCGCCCCGTGTTCCTGGCCTGGCGCGTCGGATGAGCCTCATCTGAAGCAGTGGGCAGGGTGATGGTGAAGGTCGCGCCCTGGCCCGGCGTCGACGTCACGCCGAGGGCGCCGCCGTGCGCCTCCACAATGGCCTTGGCGATGGCTAACCCCAGCCCGGATGAGGTGTCGTCACTGCGCTGGCGGGCCTTGTCAGCCCGGTAGAAGCGGTCAAAGATGAAGGGCAGGTCGTCCGGCTGGATGCCAGCCCCGGTATCACTGACGCTCAAATAGACGGAGTGATCGGCCGCCGAGGCCGCCAGCGTCACCTGGCCGTGCTCGGTGTGCCGTAGGGCATTCGAGACCAGGTTGTTGAGCACCTGGGTCATGCGGTCGGTATCCACCTCAATAGAGGGCAAGTCGTCGGGCGCTTCGAGACGCAATTCGACCCCGCGCTGGTTCGCCTGGTCGAAATAGGCCAGCCCCGTCCGTTCGAGCAGCGCGCGGGGGTCTACGGCACGGCGGTTCAGCCGTAACTCACCGGCGTCCGCCAGCGATAGTACGCGCAAGTCATCCACCAGGCGTTGCAGGTGGACGACCTCATCGTGCATGATCACGTACAGCGAGCGAGCGCCCTGGAGCCGTCCCTCCCGCAGCCCTTCGGTGTAACCGCGCAGGATGCTGAGCGGCGTGCGCAGGTCATGGGCCAGGTCGGCCGTCATCTGTTTGCGCAGCTGGCTGGCGCGGGCCAGGTCGGCGTTCATCTGGTTAAACGCCGTGGCAAGCTGGCCAATTTCGTCCGCCGAGCGCACTGACACCCGTTGGTCAAAATTGCCGCTCGCCATGCCCCGCGTCGCCTCGGTCAGTTCCCGCAAGGGCCGGGTAAGGGTGCGGGCGAGGAGGCTGCCCAGCAGCAACGCGAGCAGAGCGGCGACCCCTGCGCTCACGCCCGTCGCCCAGGTGACGCGGTCCAGGAAGACCGTATCGGGCGGGGGGCGCGCTGGCCCTGGCTCTTGCCGAGGGGAGGGGGCGACAAAGCGCAAGTAGCCGACGGTCTGACCGTTGACCGTCAGGGGCGTGCTGAGGTCCACTTCGTCGGGTCGGAGAGCCTCGCCCACCGGTGTCCCCCGGTTGCCCACCACAATGACGCGGTTGGCGTCGGCCAGGACCATGTCGCGGCTGTAGAAATCGAGCGGCGGGGTGCTACGCAGCATGTCACGCACCCCTTCCCAATTACTGTGGGTCGAGTAGTACGTCTCCAGACTATCCTGCACGAGGCTTTGATCGCGGGTCGAGAGAAAACGGTCAAACTCGGAGCGGGTACGGACGCCGACGATGATGGCGACCAGGATGGCGCCAGTCAGCCCGACCAGCAGGAAGGCCAGGGTCAGTTTCCAGGTGAGCGAACGCAGGATGAGACGCATAGCTGCCCCTTAGCCGGCCGACGCCTTGTCGGGGGTAAAGCGATAGCCCATCCCGTACACGGTTTCGATGTACTGGGGGTGTTTGGGGTCTGGCTCGATTTTAGTGCGGAGGTTACGGATATGCACGTCAATGGTGCGCTCGTAGCCTTCGTAGGCGTCGCCGGACACACGGTCGAGCAGGTCGAGCCGTGAGAAGACGCGCCCCGGCGTCGCCATAAACGTGGCGAGCAGCTCAAACTCCGACGGCGTCAGGTCCACGGGCCGTCCGCCCACGCGCACCGTGGCGCTGGCGCGGTCCAGGACAATATCGGCCACGCGCAGGACTTCGGCTTCCTGGGCCGGCCGCTGGATGCGCCGCAGCACGGCCCGCACACGGGCCATAAGTTCCCGTACATTGAACGGCTTGGTGACATAATCGTCCGCGCCGAGTTCCAGACCCAGAATCTTATCCTGGTCTTCGACCTTGGCCGTCAGCATAATCACCGGCGTCTCGGCTTCCTTACTGAACGCCCGCATAAACTCAGTGCCGTTCATCTCCGGCATCATCAGGTCCAGGATAATCAGGTCCGGCTTTTCGTAGCGGGCGACGTAGAGGGCTTCGCGGCCATTGGCGGCCTCGGCCACGCGATAGCCTTCCTGCTCCAGGTAGACTCGCAGCATATCACGGAGGCGAGCTTCGTCATCCACCACCAGAATCGTCTGAGGCATAGCTCCTGTTTCCGCTGGCGAGAGCGCGCTGGCAAGAGTCGGTGTCGGCTCAACGAGTTTAAACATAGGGAGCGCGTCGCTTTCTATATTATCAAGCGAAGCGCCCCGAATAGCAAGCGCCTCGCCCGATGAGGACTCCTTGCCTTCAGCATACCCCCAACATCTTCAGATATTATGAAGAAGTGATGGGGAGATTATGAGGGGAAATTAGCACTTTTCCCCCTACAGTGCTAAAATTCTCCGAAATTCGGCAAAAATCCCCCCTCTCCCCCTTGACATCTCCCCCAAGTTGAGTAAAATATTGTCTTGGAAGTTAGCACTCTCGCCTGAGAGTGCTAGTTGTAAAGTATCCCAAACTTCTGTCTGGAGGAGTCTCAATATGAACCTGAAGCCGTTGGGTGACCGCGTCATCGTGGAAGCGATTGAGAAGGACGAGATGACGCCGACCGGTATCTATGTGCCGGAGACCGCCAAGGAGAAGCCGCAGGAAGGAACCGTTCTGGCCGTCGGCCCCGGCCGCCTGAACGAGGAGTCCGGCAAGCGCGCGGCGATGGATGTCAGTGTCGGCGACCGCGTGATCTACCAGAAGTACGCCGGGACCGAGATCAAGCTCGACAACAAGAAGTATCTCATCCTGAGCGAGAAGGACATCCTGGCCGTCGTCGTGACCGAGAAGCAGCCGGCGTAACAACAGGGACGAGGGGCCAGGGGCAAGGGGTCCAATGGGCCTAAATCGCTCATCGCTCGTCGTTCATCGTTCGTCATCAGTCATCAATCTTATTTCAAGGAGTAGCAGCAATGCCTAAGCAGTTGTTGTTCTCGGAAGAGGCGCGGCGCGAGCTGAAGACCGGTGTGGACGCCGTCGCCAATGCCGTCAAGACCACCCTCGGCCCCAAGGGCCGCAACGTGGCGCTGGACAAGAAGTTCGGCGCGCCGACCGTGACCCACGACGGCGTGACCGTCGCCAAGGATATTGAGCTAGAGAACCCGTTCGCCAACATGGGCGCGCAGCTTCTGAAGGAAG
>JAHCIP010000456.1 GCA_026129165.1 Anaerolineae bacterium | reverse complement strand
CGAAATTCACCGTGCCCTCCACATTGAGGCTTTGTCAGGCTCGGCGTGCCTGCCGTCGGGCCATGTTGATTTGGATCCCCGTCTATGATTGCCCCGCTCTCTTAGATTATACCACGAGGTGAAACGGGGACAAAGTGCGCTGCAAGGCCTCTGGTCCTCAGAGTAAGAAACGTTGACATGGGCGCGTCCCTAAAGATAGACGCCTGGGGTAGGCGCTCTTCTATTCAGAGTATGAGACCGCAGGGTGTGCGGTGTGGAGGAGTTCAGCATGGCTAAGCCGGTCGCGGTGACTGATAAGACGTTTGAGAGTGAAGTTCTGAAGTCCGATAAGCCTGTCTTGACCGACTTTTGGGCGGTCTGGTGCGGCCCCTGTAAGCGCATCGCGCCGGTGCTAGAGGAAATGGCGGGGGAGATGGGGGACCAGCTTAAGGTCGCCAAGATTGACGTGGATCAGAATCAGCAAGTGATGTTGAATTATAACATCATGGCGATCCCCACCCTGCTGCTGTTCAAGAACGGGCAGGTGGTTGAGCAGATCGTCGGCTTCAACAACAAGGACGCCCTGCTGCGCAAGATCCAGCCGCACCTGGCGTAAGACCCAGACCCTCACCCTAACCCTCTCCCAGAGGGAGAAGGAATGGTAAACGAAGGCCCGCACCGAGGTGCGGGCCTTGTGTTTTTGCCGTGCCTATGGACTGCGCTCACCCAGGTCAGCCCGGTAGTAGCCGCCCGCACTTTCGGCAACAGGGATAGGCGCGTCGTATAGAGCGGATAAGTTCTCAGTTGTCAGCACCGCCTGCTTTGGGCCGTCGCGGAAGACGCGGCCGGCCTGGAGCAGGATGATGCGCTCGACTTCGGGGATGATTTCCTCGACGTGGTGGGTGACGAGGATAACGGTGCGGCCCTGGCGGGCAATCTTGCGGAGCGTCTCCATGAAGCGGTAGCCGGCCAGGAGGTCCAGCCCGGTCGTCGGCTCGTCCAGCAGCAGGGCGCGCGGGTTCGGGACCAGCGCGCGGGCGATGAGGATGCGCCTCGCCTCGCCGGTGGACATCTCCTCGACCGGCTTGTCCGCCAGGTGCGTCGCGTCCAACAGGGCCAACTCCTCACGCGCGCGGTCCCACATCTGAGGCGTGACCGCCTGGTGCTGGAAGAGGCCGTAGCTGGCGAAGAACCCCGTCACCACCGCCTCCACCCCCTTGAGCCGACCGTGGCGGTGGTCGGCGAACAGGCTGTGGAGTTCGGGCGAGACGATGCCGAGGTGCTGGCGCAGCTCGAACACGTTCCAGCGGTCGCGGCCAAAGACGCGGACGGGCGGCGGGCCGTCGCGGGGCGCGAGGGGGTAGTGCAGGCAGGCGATGAGCTTGATAAGCGACGACTTGCCCGACCCGTTGGGGCCAAAGATGGCGGTGTGCTCGCCCTCCCCGATTTCGATATGCAGCCCGTCGAGGATGCGCTTCCCGCGCCCTTTGACCACGGTGGCGTTGGTGATTTGGAGCAGCGGCGCGGGCTGGACGGGAGTAGATGACGATAGTGGCATAGTGGCTCGCTCATGAGTTGGCTGCTGATTTTCAGCCAGTGATAGCCCCTTATTCTACTCGGCCTGGGCGTATCTGGCTAGCTTGAAGTCACCGCCGGCTATTGACAAGCCGGGTCAATCGTGATACATTGAAATAAACACCACCGGAAGGACGAACTACCGCCATGACTTAATATCATTCGAACAGCGACATAGAGAGGAGGTATTACCTCATGTCCGCACAATCCACACGACGAGCACGCCGCCCCATGCTGAGGGTCAGCCTGTTGATCCTCATTACCGCTAGCTTCGTGCTTGGCTGGCTCCTTACGCTAGGCGAAGCTCCGCCCACCCTGGCCGAGACAGTTCAGGCCAACCCTAGAGAAAATATCCTCCCAGTTCCGCCACCCCGTCCCGTCCCTCTAAGTCAGACTGATCGCCAAAGCCAGGGGCCGCCGCTGACGTACCGTGAGATCGAAGCCGCTGCCCCGCTCATATCCGCCACGTCCACTCCCTCGCCGACCCGGACCCCCACCACGCCGCCAACCCTCCCGCCCTGCCCCACGTTGACCCCCGAACTGTTGATAGTGGGCGAGGTGACGTCGCCCACGGACCAACTCTCGCAGGTCGTCTGGGTCGCTATAGGCAACGGGGATGCCGTGACGATTACCACCGTCTCCGGGGTGTTCGTGGCGACGGGCCACTTTAGCACCTTCTCCCCTGCCCGCGTGACCGTGTCGCTCTTGCCCAACACCACCCACGACCTGACGGTAGAGGCGCGGGTGCGGCCGCCCAACTGCTTCTACGATGGCTCCGGCGCCTACACGCTGACGACAACGCGCGACTATGCCGGCAACCCGCTGCGCATCGTCCAGACCGAGATGACGCCGACCCTCACACCCACAGCGTCAGCGACCATCTGCCCTGTGGGCACGGCGGAGCATATGACGGTGGACCCCGTCACCTCTCCGACCGACCAACTGTCGCAGATTGTCAAGGTTCATCTGGGCTACGCTGAGGCGGTGACGATTACCACCGTTTCTGGAGTTTTCGTGTGGAGGAGCAGCTCTAGCCCCTTCTCTTCTCCTCAGGTCGCCGTGTCACTCTTGCCCAACACCATTCACAACCTGACGGTAGAGGGGCGCGTCCGGCGCATGGGCGAGCCGGGCGGCTGCACCTATGGTGGCTATAGCCTGACCACAACGTGGGACCGCGAGGGCAAGCCGCTGCAAATTGTCCAGATCCAGCCGGCACCGACGCCCGCGCCGGCCTGCGTGCCACGGAGTATTCTGCGCGGCAGTGTCACCCTCGAAGGCCGTCAGTCTTTTGAAGGCAGCACCGTCCAGTCCCAACCGCTAGGGTCTGGTTCCTATAGCCACTGCTCGGACCAGGGGATCACGCCCAACGACGGCTTATTCAGCCTGTTTAGCTACGCCGACAACGGTCAGCTCCAGGTCACGGCCGACCATCCCCTGTACCTGCCTGCGCGGCGCGTCGTTAGTCTGAGCAATCAGCCGACTGTGTATCTGCCTCCGGTCAGGCTGCTGGGCGGCGATACGAACGACGACGGGGTGATTAACCTGGCTGACCTGGCGCTCGTCGGAGCGCACTACAGCTCCAGCCCGCCTGGTGATGGGCGGGCTGATATTGACGCCAATGGCCGGGTAGACCTGCTAGACCTGATTGTGGTCGCGTCCAACTATGGCCGCACCGAGTCGCCGTGGTACCCGCTAGTCACACCGACCCCGACTCTATACTGCGCGGAGGAGCAACTGACGGGCGTGGGGTGTGGGCCAGCGAAGCGCGCCCCACTGTCCATTACCCTCCGCCAGCCCGACGTAGTGAAGGCGGGTGAACTCTTCGCCGTCGAGGCGCGGCTCGTGGGGGGCGGGGCGGTAGCCGGCGTGGACCTGACGCTGGCCTTCGACCCCGTCCGGCTCAGTCTGGTAGACCGGGACCGTCTCATGCCTGGGGCGCAGGCGGAGCTTGGGCAGGGCTGGCAGGGCGGCCAGGCATTTGTCGCAGTCAACCAAGGTGAAGGCGTACAGGGGACGTATCGCTTCGCGGCGGCGCGGCTGGATGGGCGCCAGAAGGACCAGGGCGATGGGGCAGTCGTGCGTGTCTGGTTCCGCGCCCGTGAGGCCGGCCCGCCACGTGTCGAACTGGTGGCGG
>JAHCIP010000455.1 GCA_026129165.1 Anaerolineae bacterium | reverse complement strand
CGCCTGAAACGGCAGGTTTTGGAGCACCGTCTGTTTCGGATCGGTAATGGTCAGGTAAGTTCGATACGCTTTCACAGTCTTCTCCTCGACCGTCCCGCCTGCCGCTAAAGCTGGCAGGCTATGGATGGAAGCCCCCTTCGGGGCTGGTCTTCAGCCTCTCAGGCTTCCATCACTAGCCAGAGGGCTTCAGCCTCTGGCGACTTGCTGGCGCAGGCGAGTGGCGAGCGGCGAGGGGCCAGCCTGCTGCCGCGACTCGTCAGCGAAGTGAAGACGACGTTCCATATCGGCGTCCAACGCGTCTTTGTGGTCCCAGTAGTACGCCAGCGCGGAGTGAATCTGGCCCAGGGTCAGGTAGGGATGCTGAAAGTGGAGTTCCTCGGGGCTCCAGCCATAAGCCAGCTGAGCCATGACCAACTCCACCACCTTCATCGTCGTGCCAGCAATCATCGGGACGCCGTGGGCATCCAGCTGGACGTGTTCGTAAGTCGTTGGAGTGGCTAATGTCGTCATATATTGCTCTCCTGCCAGGTTAAAACGCACGTCAAACCTACCCCTATTCTAGCTGTTGTATGCTGCTCGGTCAACAGGCGTGACCTTACCTACGCGGGACAATCTGCACTCGTGCGCGCTGGCTGGCCGCTGAGTTACCGGCGCGGTCGAAGGCGACGGCCTCGACAAAGTGCGAGCCGAGGTCGCGCGGCGTCAGCGTCCAGCGGATGCCGTAGGGCGCGACAGTCGAACTCCCCCGCAGCCGCCCATCCACCAGGAAATCCACCCGCTCAATGGAGAGGTTGTCCTCGGCCTCCGCCTGGAGGTTGAGGATTTCGTCGGTCTCGATGCCGGCGACGGGGGGCAACTCGACCAGCCGAATGCTAGGCGGCGTGTTGTCGGCGGTCAGCGGCAGGCGCAGGCTGTCCATCGTGCCGTCGGTGCGCTCGACCACCAGCCGCACGGTAAACGTGCCATCCAGCCCCCGCGTGTCCCACTGGGCCAACGGCCCATTTACCGGCCTGTCGCCCACCGCCAGCCGCGTCCACTGCGTGGGCGCGACGCCTGGCCCCACCTCCACGCGGTAGCCCGCGAAGTCGGGGCCGCCGGCCTGTCCCCAGATGGGCGTGACACTGTGGACGAAGCTCTGGGGGGGCGGGCTGACCAGGCTCACCGCGCCGCCCGCCGTCACGAGCATCTGGTCGTCGGCGCCCGGCGGCTGGGGCAGGCCGGCCCCCCGCGCCCAGTCGGCGGCCTCGCGGGGCAGGATAGGGAAGACCTTCTCCTGCACCTGGCCGGGAGGGCAGGTGGCCGTCGCCAGGCGGCCGGTCAGGGCGCAGACGCGGAACGCCTGGAACACGCTGTCCGGCTGGCGCGGAACCGTCCCCGCGATGAACCACTCGGCGCGGCGTTCGGGGCAGAGAGGGGTGGGCTTTAAGCCGGACAGGGCGCACACCTCGGCCCACTCCAGCCCATCGGGGCGGACGAAGGGCTGGGGCGGGTGGCCTTCGAGTGCCTGCTCCATGAAGTCGTGCCAGATGGGGGCCGCGCCGTCCACGCCGACGACCTCGCGCATGGGCTGACCGCGGGAGTTGCCGACCCAGACGCCGCCGACCAGTTCGGGCGTGTAGCCCAGCGTCCAGTTGTCGCGCCAGTCGTTCGTGGTCCCTGTCTTGGCGGCGGCGGGGCGGCTCAGCTTAAGCGGGCTGTCGGGGGTAAAGGCGGGAACCCGCGCCTGATTGTCGCTCAGGATGTCGGTGATGAGAAAGGCTTGCTGAGGCGTGACAATGTCGCGCGTCTCGGACTGGCCGAAGTCGTCAATGACGGTCCCGTTGGCGTCGGTGACGCGCAGGATAGCGACGGGGTCGAGTTCGCGGCGGCCGGGGCCGGCGCGCTCCGCCAAGACGGGCGCGCCGGCCATACGGCCCCCGTTAGCGAAAACGCTGTAGACATAGGTCAAGTCGAGCAGGCTGACCTCGCCGCCGCCCAGGGTCAGCGCCAGGCCGTACTGTCCATTGAGACCCGTGATGCCCAGGCGGTGCGCCATGTCCAGGACAGGCTGAACCCCCACCATGTCGAGCAGCTTGACGGCGGGGATGTTATAAGAGTTCGCCAGGGCGGTGCGCAGGAGGACCGGACCGTGGTACTGGCGGTCGTAGTTCTCGGGGACGTAGGGCGGCCGGCCGGACTGGGGGAAGGCGGTGCGCACGTCGAGAATCATGGTGGCGGGCGTGTAGCCCTGGCCGAAGGCGGTCACGTAGGTGATGGGCTTGAAGGCCGAGCCGGGCTGGCGCGGCGCGAGGGCCACGTTGACCTGCCCATCAATCGTCTCGTCCCAGTAGTCCAGGCTGCCCAGCATGGCCAGTACCTGCCCGGTCGCCGGGTCGAGGGCCACCAGCGAAGCATTGGATACATTCTTGTCCTGTGCCTGAAGCTTGGCGATGTGCTCGCGGGCCGTGGCCTCGGCGATGCTCTGGAGGCGCAGGTCCAGCGAGGTGACGACCTGCAAGCCGTCGCGGTAGAGCCGTTCGGGGCCGTAGCGTTGTTCGAGTAGCTGGCGCACCCACACGGCGAAGTGGGGCGCGACGAGGCTGGCGCGTTCGGTACGCTGCTTGGGCTGGCCTAGCGGCGCAACCTTCGCCTCCTCGGCCTGCTCGCGCGTGATGTAGCCGTCCTCCACCATCTCGTCCAGGGCGATGGCCTGCTGGCGGCGGGCCTCGTCCGGGTTGTCGAGGCTGTTGAGGGCCGGCGAGCGGGGGAAGGTCGCCAACATGGCTGCCTCAGCCAGGGTCAACTCGCCCACCGTCTTGCCGAAGTAGGTCTCGGCCGCCGCCTGGACGCCGTAGGCCAGGTGGCCGTAGTAAACGGTGTTGAGATACCACTCTAGAATCTGGTCCTTGCCCTCGAGGCCAGGGTAGCGCCGCGTGAGTTCCCAGGCCAGGACCGTCTCGCGCAGCTTGCGGTCGTAGCTCCGCGCGGCCCGCAATTCCGGCTCGATGACGACGTTCTTGACGAGTTGCTGGGTGATGGAGCTGCCGCCCTGGACCGGCTGGCCGAGCAGATTGCCGACGAAGGCGCGGGTCAGGCCGCGCACATCGAAGCCGGGGTTGGTGTAGAAGTCCTTGTCTTCCAGGGCCAGGGTCGCCAGGCGCAGGTGGAGGGGTATCTGGGCCAGGGGGACGGTAGTGCGGTTGCCGCCGTAGGGGTCGTAGATTTCGTACAGGACCGTCTGGCCCGTGCGGTCGAAGATCTTGGTCGTCTTGAACTGCTGCGCCGTCGCCTGCCCCACCGCTTCTGGCGCGGGCAGGTTGCGGACGATCTGCTGGTAGGTCAGACAGACGCCGCCCACCCCGCCCCCAACGGCCAGGAGCAGGGCCAGGCTAAACAGGCTCAGGCTCCAGCCAACGGGTTGGGTCGTACCGAGCGTCAACCAGACGCCCGACCCCCAGGCCCAGCGGCGGGCCTCCCGCCGACGGGTGCGCCGCCGAACGACGGCATGGACAGTACGCAGTTGCATGGCGGTATTATACTGTCGAATGGCACTGGACGGAAGACGGTAGACTTGAACAGCATCTTATACCTTGAGGCTGACTTGACTTTAGCTGACACTGTATTAGTATTGAGTATGGATGTGAGGCACGATGGGAGGGCAGCATGTCAGGTGGAATTCGATCCTCAGACCTGGCCCACATGACTGAGGCTGAACGGCGTCAGGCGCTGACGAACCTGGTAGACGC
>JAHCIP010000454.1 GCA_026129165.1 Anaerolineae bacterium | reverse complement strand
TTTGTGGATGATAGCTACCCCTTGACGACGCCGTAGCCGACGATGTGGTTCGTGCGGTTGAGGCCGGTCTGCTGCCACGTCCCGTCCGCGCCGCGTCGGTAGGTGTACGTCGCGGGCTGGACGTTGTTGGCCTTGTTGTACGGGTCGCCCTTAAACGCGCCGAGGGCTTCCAGGGTGGTCACCCTCGCCGTGTCGCCCTGGACCTCGACCCGCTGGACGACCCCCTCATGACTGGCCTCTCGGTAAGGCTCGCGGCGGATAAAGATGACCCACCCCGCTTCGGGCAGTGTGGCAGCAGGTTTGAACTCTCGCGCCCGCGTGTTAACCATCTTCGCCACGGCCTGGCCCTTGAACCAGGCCAGGTGCGTCCCCACCCAGCGTACCGTCACCGGGTCGCGGTAGTCGGCCACAATCGGCACGCCGGCGGTATGGGTGGCGTAGTTGACCACATCGGTGCAGACGTAGAAGCCCTGGCTCGGTCCCGCCCGCAAGTTGCCATAGGCGTACTTGCCGACCAGGTCCCCCGCGCCCGCGACGATACGATCACTCAGGGATTGAGGGTCGGCGGGTGCGGCCTTCGCACCGTTGGTGGAGGGCGCAGGGGCGGCGGGAGCGACGCTGCTCTCGCTCACCCTCTGCGCCTCGCTCACCGTTTCCAGCGTGGCCGTGCGAGTTGTAGACTGCGGCCCATTGCCTTGCGGACCGGCTGGGCCGGTCTCGACGCGCAACGTGGCCGTGTCGCCCTGGACACGCATACGGAAGACGATAGGAGCCGTGCCCTGGTTGGTAATCTGCAAATTCTGGCGTGGGTCGCCGGAGAAGATGCTAACCGCCGTGGTGTCCTCCAGGCCGGGGATGGTCGGGTGCTTGACGCCATTCCAGACCTTGAGGGCCGCGACGTCCTTGGCCGCCGCCTTGAACAGCGTCGCCACCTGGCACGCGCCCACGCCGGGCGCGGAGCCGCCGCCCACCAGCGGGCCGGAGGCGTAGCCCTGCCCCGTCGAGAAGGGGCCGAACTGCTTGACGAAGTCTAGCTTCTCGCCCGGCTGGAGCGTGATCACGGCTTCGACATCCGCCGCCGCCAGCTTCTTCCAGTCAATCTTAACCCCCGTCCCGGCCGTCCTGAACTCGTCCAGCCGTCCCCCTGCTCGCGCCGCGAACAGGCGGATGTTGTTCTGGATGGAGTTGTTGGAGGTCTTGACCTGGGCCGAGAGACGGATAAACCGTTCGGCGGCCGCGGGCTGGACAGGCGCGCCCGGCGGCGACACCTTCGCACCATTCGGGCTGGTGGCTCCATTCGGGCTTACTCCCCCGTCCGTCCTCCGCTCGCTGGCGCTGCCTCCGTCTTCCGTCGTCAGGGGTGCTTTGACCGAGCGCGCCGCTTGCATCCCTGGCTTGCTCAAGTCGGCGGCCTGGCGCGTCGGCCCGACACCCGGCTTCACTGCCAACGTCTGCATCGCGCCCTGGACCTCGGCTGACGAGGGGCCAGCCTTCGCCGCTTGCTCCGCGCCGGGCGCGGGTGGCACAGTTGGGGCGGCAGGGGCGGGTTGAGCCGGCTGCTTGTTAGGCGCGGGCCCAGCGGCCGGTGGGGGAGCGGCCGGGGCGGCCGGCAAGGCCGGTTTGGCCGTCGGACCCGACGCCAGCCCCGCCTTGCCTTCCATCAACCGCCGCGCCTCGGCCAGCCGGGTGTCCAGCCCTGGCTGCGACGGGTCCAGGTCGCCCTTGAACACGGCCTGAACCGCCTCGTCCACCAGCGGTCGAAGCGTGGTGTTGAGGACCGTCCGGCCCGGCGAAACCCGTTCCAGCGTCTCGCGGGCGGTCTGGACGAGCATGGCATCCACGCGCGTCTTCATCTCACCCTCGATGCCCTTGACATCATTGTGGTGTCGCTGCATGATCGCCTCCAGGCTCGGCTTGTCCAGCAGCGTCCCCAGGTACTTCGCCGCCAGCCGCTGTGTCGCCATCGCCTCGCGGTTCTCGAAGTACGGCCAGGCGTCGGGCTGGCGCTCGGCCACCTTGAGCCAGCCGTCGTTGTTGCGGGCAATGATGGCCTCGGCCACCTGCGTCGGCTCGCTCTTGCCGGTGTTCAGGTCGCCCAGGCGGTCGCCGTTGGCCTTGAACAGCAGGTCCATCGTCTGCTCGGTGAGCGAAACGGCGTACTCACGGTCGTAGGCCAGGTAGAGTTCCTGGCGCACGGCCCGCATCCGCGCCTCCGTCGGTAACAACTCGAACGGGCTGGCCGGCAAGGCGCGGGCGACACGTTGAGCGTTGTCGCCATAGTCGCCCACCGTCCAGGCGCAGCCCGCGCACTGGCGGACATTGCGGTTGGTGCTACCGGAGTTGTAGATCATCGCCGCGTCGCTCAGCGTCTTGTAGTTGGCCGCCGACCACTGCTTCGGGTCGGACGGGAACTTGTCCAGCGTGACACCGTTCTTGTACAGACCGCGCGCCGTGCCGACGACGTTGTTGATCAGGTACATGATGTCGGCGTCAGTGGACTGGAGTGCATCCAGACCGACCTCGTGGCGCAGATAGCGTAACCACTCGGCCCGCATGCCCCAGTGGAAGCCGTTACCGCCGCCCTTGATGATGTCGCTGAAGTTCTTGAACGGCGCGGCCGACCGGCTGCCCCAGCCATTCCAGTAGCCCGGCGTGATCTGGCCCGGCCCCCGCGCCGCCGCGACCGACACCGCCTGCTCGAAGGGCCGATAGCCTTTGCCGACGATCTCGGTGTTGTGGATGGCGAGAACCGCCTGCCACGGGACGCCGATGAACTTCGCGCCCCAGTAGACCGACATGAGATAGAACTCGCGCAGATCGTCCGGCATGGACTGGAGCGTCGGGTAGAGCTTCTGGCCGTACTTCGCTCGGAGGTTCGCTTCCGTCGCCTTATACTGGTTCCAGTCGGCCAGCCACGTCGGCATCTCGACATAGTCCGGGAATGGGCTGCCAAGAGTTGACGAAGGACCGACGACCGAGGCCGGAGGAGAAGTCTCCGCCTTCTGGCCCCCACTCGCCAGCGCTGCCTCCGTCTTCCGTCCTCCGTCGTCCGTCGTCCGGACGGACGGTCGCGCCTCGAAGACGCCTTCGGCCAGCAGACGCGAGGGCGGCTGCGGGATGAAGAGGGTCTGGCCCGCGAAGAACGGGCCGTTGAGGAACTCGATGGCGGCGGCGGGCGTCTCGTGCCGCGCCGCAATGCTCTCTAGCGTCTCGCCTGGCTTGGTCTGGTAGGCCGTGCCGGGGATCAGGATATTCGTGCCGGGCGTCAGGCTCCGCCCCACGTCCGTCACGCCGTTGTACTCGGCTAGCGCCCCGGTGGGCAAGCCCAGCTTCGACGCGAGGCTGGCGATGGTCGTCGGCTCGGTGAGGGTGTGGTGCAGGCGCACGTGGCGCAGGCGCGGCTGCGGCATCTCGCTGGCAGGGGACGACGGAGCGCCGACGGCGGACGACTGCGGCTTGGCGGCCGTCTGCTGTCGGTTGTCGGTGGACGGACTCCCGAACAAGGCAAGCGAGGTGAACGCCTGCCCGCTGCCCACGTTGAAGGCCAGAGGAGCCGTCGTCATGCTCTCGTCGCTCAAGCGGTCGGCGCGGCCCACCGGCGTCAGCAGGAAGCCGGCCGCGTTCGGGCTGAGGACCGGCTGACCGGCCGCGTTGCGCGTCACCAGGGTCGGGTTGAGCCGCGCCAGGGCCTCGACATCAACGTCGAAGGTCTGCGCCGTGTCCTCTAGCGACCGCAC
>JAHCIP010000453.1 GCA_026129165.1 Anaerolineae bacterium | reverse complement strand
GGGGGGGGGGGGGGGTGGGGGGGGGCGCCCCCGGGGGGGGGGGGGGGGGGGTTCGGCGAAGCGGTCGGCGGCCGCGTTGGCGTCGGCGGGACGGGTGTCGCCGTGGGGAGCGGCGTTGGGATTGGCGAGGGCGGCGGTGACGGCGCGGTTTGGCAGCCCACCAGGATGAGAAGCCACAAGCATAAGCCCAGACGGCGGAGCAATTTGCCTCCCTCGGGAAACAAGCGTACAGTTTTAAGTGGTATCACTGAAAGTGTAGAGACTTCTAGCCGGTTACGCCAACTGACGGCGTCCAGGATTTCCAGGCCAGTATGTCCCTCCCGCCACTCCTTGCCATAGTCGGCCCCACAGGCGTCGGTAAGACGGCCCTCGCTGTTCGCCTGGCCCAGACCTTCGACGGCGAGATTGTCTCCGCCGACTCGCGCCAGTTCTACCGGGGCATGGACATCGGCACGGCCAAGCCCACCCGGGAGGAACAGGCCGCCGCGCCCCACCACCTGCTTGATATTGCTGACCCCGACGCGACCATCGGCCTGGCCCAGTTCCAGGCGTTAGCTAGGGTGGCCCTCGAGGCGATTCAGGGGCGCGGGAAGTTGCCGCTCCTGGTGGGGGGCACAGGCCAATATGTGTGGGGCTTTCTTGAAGGCTGGACCGTGCCGGAAGTCCCGCCGAACTGGAATCTGCGCGAGCGATTGTACGCGCGGGCAGAAACCGAGGGAGGCGCGACGGTGTTCGCCGCCCTCGAGCAGGTAGACCCGGTGGCGGCGGCGAAGATTGACCCCCGCAACGTGCGCCGTGTGATCCGCGCCCTGGAGGTGTACTACGCCACGGGCCGCCCCTTCTCCGAGGCGCAAACGAAGTCGCCCCTCCCGTATCGCACCCTGATTCTTGGTCTCTACCTGGATCGGGACCTCCTCTACCCGCGTCTGGATGCGCGTATTGATGCCATGCTCGCGGCAGGGCTGGCGGATGAGGTGCGCCGTCTGGTGGCGCAGGGCTACAGCTTCGACCTGCCGTCTATGACCGCCCTCGGCTATGGCGAGTTCGCGCCTGTGGTCAGGGGGGAGGGGAGCGTGGCGGACGCGGTGGCCTTGATCAAACGCCATACTCGCCGCTTCGTCCGCCAGCAGGGCGCCTGGTTCAAGCGGACCGACCCGCGCATCCACTGGCTCGACGCCGCCATGGATCCGTATCCTCAGGCGGTGGCGCTGGTGCGCGCTTGGTTGGCCTCATGCTAACCCGCTGGCGCGTCTGGCTCAACGACCCCGACCGGCCCCGGCTGCGGATGCCCTTTGTGCTGGGCATCATCGCGGTCGCTTTTGTCATGCAGATTTTCGACCCCTCGCCCGCTTCGCGTATGCTGCTGTTGGGACTGAGCGGGTTGCTCTGGCTGAGCTACCGCTGGACGCGCTCGCTCCAGCACGGGCTGAGCTTCTCGCGCGGCCGGCGCTACGGTTGGGCGCAGGTGGGCGACCGCGTCGAGGAGAACTTCGAGCTGATCAACGGGAGCGTGCTGCCACTGCTGTGGATCGAGATTGAGGACGAGTCGACGCTGCCGGGGTATACCGCGCGGCGCGTCGAGTCGACGGGGGGGCATTCGACTAAACGCTGGGTGCTAGACATGATCTGCGCGCGGCGCGGAGTCTACCAGTTGGGACCGATGCGGCTGCGCTTTGGCGACCCATTTGGCCTCTTTGAGGCGACGCGCGACTACCCCACGTCCGAAACTTTTGTCGTCTACCCGCCGGTGTCGCGGCTGCCGCACATCGAGTTGCCACGCGGCGCCGCTGCCGGCGTGGCCCAGGTACGCCGCCGCGCCCTGGAGCGCACGACCACCGCGTCGAGCGTGCGTCACTATGCGCCCGGCGACGAGTTGCGGGCGGTCCACTGGCCCCTCAGCGCCAAACATGACCAACTCTACGTCAAGGAGTTCGACCTGGAGCCGTCGGGGAATGTCTGGGTCATCCTGGACCTGGATTCGCGTGTGCATGTAGGGCAGGGGGCGGACTCGACAGAGGAGTACGCGGTCATCTTTGCTGCCTCCCTCGTCAACGCCATGCTGGCCGAGGGCCGCGCCGTCGGGCTGGCCTGCTCCGGCAGCGCGCCGACTCTGATCCCACCCAGTCGAGGGAGTGACCACTTCTGGCGTATCCTGCGTGCCCTGGCCGTCGCGAACCTCGCGCCCGACCTCCCCCTGGCCCAATTTCTCGGCGGCGCGGCGTCTGCCTTGGGGCGGGGCCTGACCCTGGTGCTGGTGACGCCAGCCGTCCAGGGCGACTGGCTGGCCCGGCTCGTCGGCCTGCAGCGCCAGGGGCTGGCGGCGCAGGTAGTCCTGATTGACCCCGCCACCTACGCCGGATCGGGCGTGTCGGAGCAGGCGGCTATGGGACTGGCCGGGCGGCTGGCTGAAGCTGGCATCGCCATGACCCGTATTCAGCGCGGCTATCAGTTTGCCCCCATCTTCCGAGGCAAGCGCCAGGGCCGCCAGGAGTACGTGATTGGAGCGACAGGACGCTTGATTGCCCGGCCAACTGAGGAATAGGGAATAGGGAGTAGGGAATACGGACTACGAAATACGCAAGAGGGAATTATTTCGTGTAGTCATAGATTTTAATATAAGCACAGAGAAATGGATAAAACGGGGAAGAGCAAAGAGACTACGCGAATCGAGAAGGACAGGCTAGGATGGGGGCTGAACTCATTATTCAATTAGTACGCTGGCTGCGACCACGAGAAGGCTGGGTGGCGACGCTGTTTTTAGCGTTGACGGTTATCTGCCTGCCCTGGTCAGTGATGACGGCAGACTGGCTGCCCGGTTCAGGCGCACTGATGACAGTCGCCATTTTCGCCTTGCCCGTCGGGCTGTGGGCAGCGAATGGACGGCGAGCCGGGTGGCGGCTCGTGCTGGTGGGCCTCCTGGGCGGCCTCGGCGTGGGGTTATGGCTCATTGGCGCGTTGCCCTCGCTGGACACACTGATTAGGGTGGTATGGCAGACTGTGGGCTGGCTCCAACGCGGCCGCGTCGAGGAGTGGCCGGGCCTGACGGTAGGGCGCGCCAGTATGGCCGCGACAACAGAGCTACTGCGGCGGTTGGTGGTGTGGGGCGAGACAGCACGCGGCACGACGCCCAGCGCCGACACTCTGCCCGTGCTGTGGGTGGGCTGCGCGGTAACATGGATCGTCGTGGTCTGGACGGCCTGGGTCTATCGCCGCTGGCGTCGGCCAGGACTGGCCGTGCTGCCGCTGGGCCTGCTGCTGACGCAACACCTGGTCTTCGCGCCGAGCGTCGCCGGCCAGTTTGCCGTCTTCCTGGCCTCGGTCCTGGGCCTGATGGTTCAGACGCGCTTCCTGGCCCAGCGCGAACGCTGGGAGCGCGAGGGGATAGACTATTCAGGCGAAGTCCACACCGATACGACGCTGCTCTCGCTCCTGTTTGTCATCCTGCTGCCCGTCTTGGCCTGGCTGATCCCGCTGCCCATCCTCTATGGCCCGGCCCGCGCCGCCTGGGAAGCGTTCCGCGAACCCCGCGAAGCCGTAGGCACCGTCGCCAAACGCTTGCTTGGCCCCATCCAGCGGCCGCCTGGCTCAGGTCTCTTCACCACCACCGACCTGACTGACCTGCCCTATGGTCGAGTGCTGGCCGGTCCGCCAGACCTCCGCGATGCCGTCGTCATGCGCGTCCAGACGAACGACCCGCCGCCGCTCTATGAAACGGGGCAGGGGCCGCGCCACTACTGGCGGACCGAGACAATGGACACGTAT
>JAHCIP010000452.1 GCA_026129165.1 Anaerolineae bacterium | reverse complement strand
CACCGTCCTGGCCCATATCGCTTGGGACTTGCAGGCCCAGTCAGGGGGCCGCTTCATCCTCGGCCTGGGCACGCAGGTGCGGGCGCACATCGAGCGGCGCTTCGGCGCGGAGTTCGAGCACCCCGTCGAGCGGCTGCGCGACCAGATTCTCGCCATGCGCGCCGTGTGGAACGCCTGGCAGACCCGCGAACGGCTCAATTATCGCGGGCAGTTCTACAAACTGACGCTCATGACGCCCTTCTTCAGCCCCGCGCCCCTGCCCCCGGCCCACGCCCACATCCCCGTCTACATCGCCGGCGTCAACAAAGGTCTGTGCCACCTAGCGGGTGAGCTATGCGACGGCTTCCTCGTCCACCCGTTCAACTCGGCCCGCTACCTGAGCGAAGTCATCCTGCCCAACATCGAGGCAGGGGCGCAGGGGACCGGGCGGCGGCGGGAGGATGTCCAGATGGTCGGTTCAATCTTTGTGATCGCGGAGGACGACCCCGAAGAGGCCGAGAAGCAGCGGGCCAGCGTGCGGCAGCAGATCGCCTTCTACGCTTCGACGCCGAGCTATCGGGGGGTATTGGAGATTCACGGTTGGGGGGCGGTCGGGGAACAGTTGAGCGGGCTGGCGGCGCGGCAGCGTTGGGACGAGATGCCGGCCCTCATCAGCGACTACATGCTGGAACAGTACGCGGTGGTGGGCCGCTGGGCCGACCTGCCTGGCCTGATCCAGCGGCGCTTCGCCGGCCTGCTCGACCGCGTGATGTACTACCTGCCCTTCGCGCCCGGCGCGATGGACGACCGCTGGCGTCAGGCGGTGGCGGGGTTCCACACCAATTAAGTAGCGCGCCGAGTGTCCCTCTTAAGGGACGCCAAGGCACCCGTCCGCGTAGGCGGACGCTCGGCCGCAGGCCCCTTAGCCCCGACTTGAGTCGGAGGCTTTTACCGCCGCCTAATCTTATTGTTCACCCACCTGACAGAGGACGCCAGGCCGTCCGTTACTTTGCCGAGCACGCCCTGGTGTTGCGCCGGGCCGGGTTCGGTTTCCAGGACCAGCATTGGCTCGCCTCGACGGGGCAGCAACAAGCGGGCGCGTTCGGCGGTCCAGAGCCGAGCGGTTGACAGGACCGGCCCAATCTGCCGCGCCAGGTCACGAGCGCGGGTCTGGCTGGCCTGCCACCAGCCCGCCGCTACCGCCGCCTCGGTGTCGCTCACGCCGGTGATGTCCTGGGTGAACTCTCCCAATTGCTTGCCTCTGAAATAGGCCAGGGCACGGTTACCGACGACGCGCGTCATCAGGACGTTGACGCCCGCCGAGGCCAGCAGACCGACAATGGGAATAGCCTTCAAGATGGCCTTCTCAGCATACTCCTCGCCCAGATAGGTCGCCACCTTCGTCCCCACCGCTTTGGCAGCCGTATCCAGCCCGGCCCCCAGCCCGGTGATCGCCAGGATAGCGGTTCGCCGTTCGGTCCGCGACATCTCGTAGCCCATAAGTTGGGCCAATTCCATCACCAACTCGACCTGGAGGCGGAAAGTAGCGATGACATCGGCCGTCACGCCCAGTGTCACCGAGGCCAACGTCCCCAGACCGGGGATCGTGCCGGCGGCCGAGGTCGTGGCGCCCACCGCTCCCGTTTGCAGCGCCTTGTCGCGGATGAGCCGCTTCGCCAGGGCCGACTTGTCCAGGTGAGGATACTTAGCCTGGGCCGCCGTCACTCGCCCCTGCGTCACCGCCGGGTCTACCGAGTCAATCACGCGAAACAGCAGGCCCAGCACGCCGGGCAGCCGTCCGCCGACCACCGACACGTGCTCCCAGCGTCCCGACGTTTCAAGTTGGTCCAATTGATTATTGACATCATTGACAATATAAGCCGCTCGCGCCCGCAAGTCGCGCCGGGGCGCCGCCTGACTCGTCGCAACTTGCTTTAGCTCACTTCCCATCCTCTCCTCCTCACCCTTCACGAAATACAGCCTACGCATCACGCACTACGCATCACGCATCACAAAGTTGCATCACCATATCGTCTGCCCAAGCAAAGATGAAGCCAACTCAACGGCCATTTCAGCCGTCCGGTTCCCCTGGTCCAGAATCGGGTTGATCTCGACCAGGTCCAGCGACCGAACGCGCCCCGTGTCGGCCAGGATTTCCATCAGCAGGTGCGCCTCGCGGTAAGTCAGGCCGCCCCGCACGGGTGTCCCGACGCCCGGCGCGACCGTGGGATCGAGGGCGTCAAGATCGAGGCTAACATGGACCCGGTCCACGTGGCCGAGACGACGGATTACCTCACCCGCGACCTGCGCCACCCCGCGTTCGTCAATGTCGCGCATGGTGTAGACGCCAGCGCCACTCTCGCGCAATCGCACGCGCTCGTCGGGATCGAGGCTGCGCACGCCGACCAGGACGACACGACTCGGGTCGAGCTTGCGGCCTGGCCGCCCTAGGTCCACCAGTTCTGGCGGGCCATAGCCGAGTAAGGCCGCTAGGGGCATGCCGTGGACATTGCCCGACGGCGAGGTCTGCGGGGTATTGAAGTCAGCATGGGCGTCCACCCAGATGACGCCTAACTGGTCGCCGCCGCTCAAACCTGCAATGGTGCCGGCGCTGACCGAGTGGTCGCCGCCGAGAAAGATGCCGATGTCGCCCGCCTGGGCCACCCGTTGGCTGTGAGCGTAGACCTCGGTGAGGACCTGGGCAATGGAGGCGAGGTGACGCGCGGACGGGGTATCGTGGTGGGTCATCTCCGGCACGGGGACACTGACATTCCCCGCGTCGTAAACGGTGAAGCCCAGGGCGGTCAGGTGGTCGCCCAGTCCGGCGTAGCGCACAGCGGACGGCCCCATATCCACGCCGCGCCGGCGCTGGCCAAGGTCCATGGGGATGCCGAGGATGTGAATAATCACGCCTTCCCATCTCCTAGAACCTTCTCCGCCAATGTATCGAAGGACCAGAAGCGGCGCTCGTCGGCGTCGGTCAGGTCGCTCTCGGCCAGCTGGACGATGATGCCATGCGCCGAGCGCGGCGAGATGAAGGCTTCTTTCCAGTGTGGGTCGTCATATTTCTCGTCCACCACACGGTAGCCGCGCGCCCTGAGAAGCTGGACCAATTCCTCGATGCGCTGCACCTTGAACGTCATGTGGTGCGCCCCCTCGCCGTACTTGTCGAGGAAGCGGGCCAGGAAGCCATCATCGCTGAGGGGTTCCAGCAGTTCGATCTTGCTCCCGCCTGGATAGACCAACTGGACCCAGCGGAAGCCCTGGTGCGGCATGTCGCCCGCCGAGTGCAACTCCCCGCCGAGCAGGTCGCGGTAGAGCGGCAGGGCATCCCGCACCCGCCGCACAGCGATGGCGGTGTGGTCGAGCTTTACGATGTAGGCACGCACGTCCTGGTCAAGCATAAAACCTCATGATGAAAGACGAAGGACCAAGGACCAACGCTGGAAAGCCCCGCAAAGTGGCTAGTCTATGCTTCGCTCTTGATCTTTGGTCCTTCGTCCTTGGTCGCGCAGCAAGACCCCGCCCCGGCCGGCCTCGCGGCTGGGCGCGAAGATCACGCCGCCCTGGCCCGCGCCGCTGCGCTCATCGTCCGTATCAGCGGACTGTTTCTGGCGAAGAGTTTTGACCAACTCCTGGAGCGTATTCCACTCTGGCGTGGAGAGGCTGTACTGACCCGCGCGGTCGAGGATGGCCTGGGCCAGGGCGAGTTGAACACGGGGAGATAGGTCAGCGGCGGCGCGATAGCCTGTCCACTCCAGGCCGGCGGTTTTCATAAACTCCTGGGCAGCG
>JAHCIP010000451.1 GCA_026129165.1 Anaerolineae bacterium | reverse complement strand
TTGCGCTGGAAGCCGCGGCCGCCGCCGCCAGAGGATAGGGCCACGGTGTCGAAATCCATGTCAATCAGGTTCAGCGGGTTGTAGGCGATGGTATGGGCCGGATCACCGATTTCCAGGTGTAGGTGCGGGCGCGAGTAGCAGGTTTCGTCCGGGTCGCCGGACAGCCCGATCGGCTGGCCGCGCTTGACGGGCGTGCCGATGGGAAGGCGCGGGCGTTCGAGCAGGTGGCCGTACATCGAGGCGTAACCGTTGGGGTGGTTGATGATGATGTTGTGCGGCGCCGCCCCATACTTGTAGATGTTATCTATGCCGGCCACAACGCCGTCATAGATCGCCAGGACCGGCGTGCCGCAGCGAGCGCTGATGTCAATGCCGAAGTGGAGGCCCTGGCCCATGCGGTAGTCGCCCAGGCGCTGGCGGTAGGCGAAGGTCGTGTTGCCGTAGGCTTGCCCCAGCAGCCAGTTGCTGGGGCCGGGCGGCCCGGCGAAGGGGAAGCTGAAGGGGCGCTCGTCCTCCTGGGCCACAGCCGGGGGCGCCTCCGGCGCAGCCGCCAGCAGGCCCAGCAGCATGAGGACACCGACTAAGATAGCTGCCTTCTTGAACCGCGACATAGGGCAATGTCTCCAAACTCAGGCGAGCGGCGTCTTATCCACGAAGGAGCGATGATTGATGATTGATGATTGATGATTGGGAATCGGTGGGAACAGGGGAAGTATAGCATAGCCTGAGAGGAGATGGCAATGTCGGCGGACCGTCAAACGCCGACCGGCCCTGGTCTATAGTGTCAGTAGTGTATTTAGGCCGCGCTGTACTAGGCGGCGCGGCCAGGCTCTGCCTGGAGATACTGCCAGGTGGTGCGCTCCTGGCCGGCCCGCCGACGCCAGTAGCGATATTGCAGGACCATCAGCGGGCCGAGGATGACCATCGCCGGCAGGTTGACCTGGAGCCAACCCAGCGCGAGGACGGCCATCATTATAGCGATAGCGGCCAGGCCGAGCATAAAGGCCGTCAACCCGGCGCGGCGGCCATACGCCTTGCGCATGACCAGCGGAAACACCGACGCCATCAGCAGGTCGCCCAGGCCGATGCCCAGGCCGTACCCCTGGCTCAAGTCGCCCCCGAAGACGAACGGGGCAAAGGGCAGACCGGCCAGGCGGTTGACCATGTCACTCATCATGGTCAAGAGACTGGTGGCGACGAAGTCATAGATCATCAAGCCGGCGCCCAACCAGGCGGCGTCCCGCGCCCGCATCCCGCTTTGCGCCCACAGGTTGGTCGCGCCCACAATACTCAAGATGAGGACGACATTATTGATGCTGGAGAAGGCAAAGCTTTGCGGGCCCAGAAGCCAGGCGGCCCCGATGTCAGCGCCAACCAGCCCCAGCGTGACGAGCCAGATGGCCCATGGGCGGCGCAGGATGGGTTCCCAGGTGGTGTAGAGGACGCTGCCCACGCCGAGCGTCAACAGGCTAGCGGCGAGCCACAGGGGCAGCCACAGGTAGAGCAGCGGAACGATGACAATAGCGACGAGCATGACGGCGATGTCGCCCAGGTCGAACACACCGATGGGCGGGCGCGTGACCTGATAGCGGCGGAAGTAGAGCCAACTCAGACCGAGCGCGGCGACGGCATAGGCCATGACGACCAGGTAGGCAATGGTCATGGGGACTCCTGGGATAAGCACGGATTAAGAGGATGCGCGGATACAAACACGGTCAGGCCGATATTCGCGCCGCTTCCTGGTCTGCCCAATTCGGCGCGGGGTGCGTGAGCGTAGGCTTAAACGATGTTTCGCGCAGGTCGCAGCGCAGCGGGTAGGGCTGGGTCAACTCGGAGGGATCCTCGACTAGGCGCAACGCTCGCAGCGGGATGCCGCGCGCTTCGAGCGCGTCGCCTGCCCGACTGCGAACAGCTCCAGTCTGCTCGCGCGTGACGACCTCGACCGCCACGCCGCCTGGCGCGGCCCCGCAGCCGAAGCGGGCTGGCAGCGGCACGGCATCCAGGTCCTCCAGCGCCTCGATAACGTCGCGCGGGACCGTCACCCCTTGCTCGTGCTCGACACACAGGCGGCGCTTGCCCAGGATAGTGCTGGTCGCGGGCAAGTGCTGGTGCTCGCAGGTCAACGCTCCGATGACAGGCTGGACGACGTCCCCGGTGTCGAAGCGCAGCACTACCGTCGTGTCGCGGTAGGGCGGGAAGGGCGTGGCGACGAGCGTCCCAAGCGAGGGCTGAGGGCTGAGGGTTGAGGGTTGAGTGAACTCTTTTATCTCCACCAGCCCTTGCGATGGCTCGAAGTGGAGATGGCCCTGCGAACACAGCGTGCCGCCGACAGGCCAGATTTCGGTGATACCATAGCCCTCGATGAACTTGACTGGGCCAAATAGCTCGGCGGCGCGGCGCTTGAGGCCCGGCGTGACAATCTCGCCGCCGACGGAGATGCGCTCCAGGCCGAAGTCGCCTGGCCGGTAGCCCATAGCCAGCCCTGTCTCGACCAGTTGGCCCAGGTACGAGGGGTAGATGTTGAGGAAGCTGACCTGCCGCTTGTGACCCGGCAGGTCGTGCTTTTCGGCCAGCAAGTCCAGCGTTAAGGCCGGTTCGACCAGCCCGCCCATCATCCACGTCGCGCCGATGCGCTGGCAGGCCTGGGCGAAGCAGGTATTGCCCAGCGTGGCCCGGCTACTGGTGCTGATGAGGACCAGGTCTTCGGGCGCCAGTTGGCCCAGCCGCAGAAAGGCGATGGCGTTCAGCGCGCTGTAGACACGCATCTCGTGGTGCGAGAAGTAGACAGCGGTCGGCCAGCCGGTCGTGCCCGTCGTCGTGGTGCGGAAGGCAGGGCAGGCGCCGCGCCGCACGAATTGGTCGGGGCTGTCGCGGAGCGTCTCCTTGGGCGTGTAGGGCAGGCGGGCGATGTCGTCCCAGGTCAGCTTGGTCGGGTCCAGACGGAGGCTCTCAAAGAGGGAGGCGTAGTAGGGCGTTTCGCGGGCGGCGTGGACGGCCTGGGCGCGAAAGCGGCGTAGCTGCACATCGCGCCGCATCTCCTCGTCCAGCACTGGCCCGGCGAGCATCTCGTCGCCGCCATTCTCGATGGCCCCAAACTCGCGGCGGGTGTCGACCAGCGCGTCAATAAGGGCGTCCAGGGACCCGTGCGCGAACGGCCAACCAAACGCGATGGAGAGACCAAGACGGAGTTGAGCCAGGGCTGTTTTGAACATGGTATCCTTACTCATGTAATGCTTAAGCTGAAAGAGCAACCTCCCCACGGCTGCGGACCGTAGGGAGGTTGGGGGACTCAATGACCTGGCGCGACCGTCAGGTGGTAGGTGACATCCAGCGTGAAATCGAAGTCCGGGAAGGTCCCGCCGAACTTGACTGTGTGATGGCCGGCGGACAACGGCGCGAGCATGATAAAGTAGCCGTCGCTCACCGAGAGGCCCGTGGTACCCGCCGGAATGTCGAGCAAGTTGTCGTCGGGCACGGTGAAGCTGAAAAGTGGCGACTGGACGCGGTAGTCCTGCAGGTTCTGGATGGCTACCCCATCCACGCTGGCAACCAGGTTCGTCATCCCGAACTGGGCGACACACGCGCGTAACGCGGCCTCGTTGGCGCCGTAAAATGGCGCGGGTTCCACGTTCGAGCACTCGACATCCACGAGGGGGAAGAACAGCATGGTTCCGGTGGGAACGGTACAATCGCGGACGACCGTACCGGAGCTGTTGAAGGGGCCGCCCAGGAACCAGACCTGGCCTGACTGGCCCACGCCACACTTGGCCCCGGTCTCATC
>JAHCIP010000450.1 GCA_026129165.1 Anaerolineae bacterium | reverse complement strand
TCAGAGGTTCGTAGGTCGCGTTGAGTACAAGTACCGAAGACATACTAACAACTTCTCACTTCCCTGGCCTCTGGGGCTGCCCCCGACCGCCATACGGGGCGGCGGGGGATTAAAAAAGCGTTGCTTTGTTACCTGGACGCGGATCATAGCGCAGCGCAAACTGCTCCAGAAAATCGCGCTCGACAAACCACTTATTGCCAATCTTAAACGCGGGCAACTTGCCCTGCCGAATCAGGCGCTTGACCGACTCCGGGTGGATATGCAGCCGGGCGCCAGCCGCTTCCACATCCATGTACGCTTCAAACGGGTTCACGCTAGGCCCCCTTGCCAAATGCTTGATACTGCAACAATTATACGGTTTGACGCCTGATTTGTCAAGGGGCAAAATAGCTTTTATCTCAAACTCAAGGCGAAAATACGACTATGAACTCTGACGTCATCATCATTGGCGGCGGGCAAGCCGGTCCTGCTGTGGCCTGGGCGTTGGAACGAGCCGACCCTACCGTGTCGATCACCCTGGTTGAGGACCATGACCAACTCGCCGCTGGCGCCTCCACGGCCTCGATGGAGAACTTTCGCACCGCCTGGGTTCCCCAATGTATCGCGGAACAGATGCGGTGGAGTGTGCGCTTGTTTCTAGACCCGGACCATTATCTGAGGGAAGGCGCGGCCGAGGGGTTAGGGGTGCGCCGCAACGGCTACTTATGGCTGGCGATGGACGACGCGGAAGCCGCCGCGCTGCGCGAGAGCGTCGCCCTGCTGCACAGTTGGGGTATCGAGCACGCCCAATTCTTGTCCGGTGACGAGGTTCGCTACCGCTTCCCCTGGCTGCCGCCCCACATTACCGGCGCCAAGTGGGACCCGCTGGCCGGCTGGCTCAACTCCGACTTCCTGGCCCACCGCTTTGTGGCCCAGACGCGGCGCACGCGACGACGGATGGGGGCGCGGGTACGACGGATACTGACCGAGGGTGGGCGCGTGGCGGGGGTCGAAACGGACCGCGAGCGGCTGAGCGCGCCGGTCGTCGTCATCGCCGCCGGGCCAGGCTCCCGTGTGCTGGGTCGCACGGCGCATGCCGACATCCCCGTCTTCTGCATCCCGCGTCAGAGCTTCCGCACGCCCTACCGTCAGCCCAGCATCCCAGCCAGCGCGCCACTGGTCATCAGCCGCCGGCCGTATGCCCACTTCCGACCTGACGGCGACGGCCTGCTGTTCGCCTGGTCCTACCGTTGGATGAAGGGCGACAACGAACCGCCCGCTGGCGCGGAACCCATAGACGGCTGGACGCCGGGCTATGTGCGACCCATCTGGCCGATTGAGCCGTTGCGCGACCCACGCTTCCCCGAGGCGACGCTCTACCTCCTGGGGAAGCAGTTCCGCCAGCGCGAGGGGGAGGGCTTCCGCGACCCGCGCTACCTGACGCGGCGCATCGGTCATCAGATTGGCTATTATGTCTACCGTGAACCGGTCGTAGACGCGGTGGGCCATCTCATCCGCAGCGAGCGGGCCATCCTCGACCGCTGGCCGGGGCTGGATGGCCTCTTTGTCTGCACAGCCCACGCCGGCCACGGCATCATGACCGCGCCCGCCGTAGGCGAAATCATGGCCGGCCTCATCCTGGGCCGCCCGCCACGCATCCCCCTGTGGGAGCAGTTCGGACTGGGCGTCCAGAGCGTGCCCTATGAGGAGGGCGGAGGATTGTAGCGCCTCGTATTCTATGACCGTTCGTCGAGCCGCTTCAGAATTCGCGTCCGCCAGTACTCGCGGTCGGCATCGCCACCAAACAGGTTGTGGACGGCCAGCGCACCTTTGACTTTCACCCTCCCCTTGTCGTCTAGCTGATCAACCAGGCTGTCGAGGGCGAGCAGGATGTGAAACTGCACAAAGGGCGACTCAGAGAAGAGCCTGGCAAGTAAACCATCCAGGTATTCCAGGTCTTGCAGCCAGTCCAGGTACTTGATGGCGGCCAGGCGTTTACCGACACTGTCACTCCGCAGCCAGGCGCCGACATCAAACTGGTTGAATACAAAAGGAGCGGCTTCGCGCATCTCAAACGCGATCTCGTCCCCTTGCCATGTTCGTTCATCCGAGAAGGGCGTCTGCCGATTGCGGTTGAACGCCTTGACCAGGCGATAGAGCCTCTGCAGCGGTTCAACCCAGTCGTCAGGGAGTTCCCCCTGTCGGTAAGGTGGAGGAGGTTGATCCCACGTTTCTTGGGGGCGCTGTTGCTGGCAAACGGTGATGAGTTCAGGTAATTTGCCTTGCCGATAGCAGTACTTGACGAGTTCACGGCATTTGATGACCTTCGTGTCACCCGCGATATTGTCGGAATCAATACCGAGTGTGTCACACAGCAGAACGATGTCGTCCTTGCTGAAGTACTCGTCAAGCTGTTTCTGCAGATAGACTAAGTCTACATCCACACTCGCCATGCAGACCACCTTCCCATCTAGACTTCAAAGGCCCACTCGCCGGCGCGCATGACTGGCTCGGTCGTGCCGTCATCGCGCACGCCGTCCACGTCCATGTCCGTCGAGCCAATCATAAAGTCGACGTGAATCAGGCTGTGGTTGCCTCCGCGCGCCGCGAACTCCGCATTGGATAACTCATCAGCGCCTGCAAGGTTGAAGCGGTAGGCGTCCCCCAAGGCGATATGGCTCGCCGCGTTCTCGTCAAACAGCGTGTTATAGAATAGCAGACCACTCTTGGAGATGGGCGAGCTGGCTGGCACCAGGGCGATCTCTCCGAGATGGGCCGCGCCCTCGTCCGTTTCGATGACCTTGCGGAGAACGTCTTCCCCGTGTGGCGCGCTGACCGCCACGACTCGCCCGCCTTCGAACCTGAGCGTGAAGTCATTGAGGAGAACCCCGCGTACGCTCAGGGGTTTTGTCGTGCGTACTACACCGTCCACCCGGTCGCGATGGGGCAGGGTAAAAATCTCCTCGGTGGGCAGGTTGGGCGCAAAGGGTATGCCCATCGGGGTGGTTCCGATACCCCCCTTCCAGATATGGCCCGCCGGCAGCCCGACCGTCAAGTCGCTTTGGGGCGACTTGAGCTTGAGGGTGGTGTACTGTTGGCGCGTGAGGTACTCGCTGCGCTTCACGAGACTCTGGGTATGCGCCTGCCACGCGCCGACAGGGTCAGGCTGGTCGAGACGGCACATCTGGAAGATGGCTTCCCAGAGACGTAGCACCTGCTCCTCAGCGGGCAGGTTGGGAAAGACCCTGGCAGCCCAGGTCGGCTCCGCGCCGCCGACAATGGACCAGGGGAAGGCGTCGCGTGTCACCAGCGCAATGTACGGCTCCATGACACGGGCGCGGCTCTTCTGCGCCATAGCTACCAGATTAGTGTCCTGGCCTTTCAACAGGTCTGGGTTTTGCGCCGAAACCTGGAGCAACGGCTGGCCCGCCTTGCCATGCTCTAGTAATGCTTTGGCCTGCCACTCTGACACCTCATCAAACGAATCTCGCGGCGCGTACAGGTAGCGAGCGAGCGTCACCTCGTCATCACTCCAGAGGACATCCACGAGCCGCGCCCCCTGCTGGTAGGCATGCTTAGCGATAAGGCGGACCAGGGGAGCCATGTTGATGGGCGCATTCACAATCAGGCGCTGGCCCGGCTGGAGGTTAACCCCGATGCGGACGGCCAGTTCAGCGTACAGGTCGAGTTGACGCTCGAAAGGTGACATATAGTATCTTCCTTTGGTTAACGCATCGTCTATCTGTATTCTAGCGTAATTGGAGCCGCGTGCAAGGACGCAAAAAGGCGGTTGGACTTAAATCCAACCGCCTTGA
>JAHCIP010000045.1 GCA_026129165.1 Anaerolineae bacterium | reverse complement strand
AGGCGGCCAGGCTGGTTCGTAGGCTGGCGCGCGCGGTGTCCACCTGCCCCTGTTTCAGCGCCACGAGGGCCAGGTTCTTGTGGGCGACGGCCGCGCCCCAGCGGTCCTTCAGCTCCTCCAGGAGAGTCAGGCTCTCGCCGAGCCGCTGCCCCGCTTGCGCCAGATCGTCCAACTGATACAGGGCGATGCCGAGGCTCAGCAGCGAGAGTCCGAGACTGCGCTGGTCGCCCAGGCTTCGAAACAGCGCCAGGGCCTGTTCGAGCAACGGCCGCGCCAGGTCATAGGCCCCCTGGTCCAGGTGAATCAGGCTCAGGTTGTGATAGGACAGGGCAGTGGCGCGGCGGTTCGCGCGGGCCTGGTTGAGCGCGAGCGCCTCCTCGAACAAGGCCGCCGCCCTGGCATAGTCGCCCTGGTCCCGCGCCACCAGCGCCAGGTTGTTGAGTCCGAGCACAATCCCCGGCGTGTCGCCGAGGGCGCGCCGTTGGGCCAGGCTCGCCGCCAGGCGCTGGCTCGCCGTGGCGTAATCGCCCTGTAAATAGGCCAGCATCCCAGCCGTAAACAGGGCGGCGGCATAGGGGGCCGGGTAGCTCTCCGCGCCGGGCTGCGCGAGCATCGTGTCCAGCCACTGCCGCCCCTCGCTGAAATGCCCCCGCCGCATCCACACCCCATCCAGCGCCGCCGCCAGCCGTAGGCCCATCTCGACCGCGCTCTGCGTCTGACACCAGTGCAGGGCCGCGCGTAGATTGTCTAACTCGGCCTCCAGGCGGTCCAACCACTCGCCCTGGTTCGGACCTTCGTAGTGAGGAACCGCCTCTTCGGCCAGGGCCAGGAAATACTCGGCGTGCCGCCGCGCCAGGCCGTCGCCTTCACCGCTGGCGTGCAAGCGTTCCCGCGCAAACTCCCGGATGGTCTGGAGCATGGTATAGCGCGTTTGGCTCGGCATGGCGTGGGGCCGCACCAGGCTGGCGCTGACGAGGGCGTCCAGCGCGTCGAGGCTGTCAAAGTCCGCTGGCTCAAGCAGGCAGACCGCATCGCTGGCTTCCAGCGTCCAGCCTTCGACAAAGATCGCCAGCCGGCGGAACAAGGTCGCGGCTGGCTCATCCAACAGCCGCGCGCTCCAGTCAATCGCTTGGCGCATGGTCTGCTGGCGGTCCGGACGGTCGCGGCCCCCGCCGGTGAGGAAGTGGAGGGGGCGTTCGAGTTGGGCCAGAATCTCAGCCGGGGAGCGCAGCCGGGCGCGGGCCGCCGCCAGCTCGATTGCCAGAGGCAGGCCGTCCAGGCGTTGGCAGATGCGCGCAATCTGGTCGGCGTTGGTCTCGGACACGGTGAAGTCGGGCCGGACCGCCTGGGCGCGTTCAATGAAGAGTTGAACGGCGGGCGAATCGCTGATGGCTTCATATTGCGTAGTGCGTAATCCGGGCTGCGTAGCCTCCATGTTCCTGGACCTATGCGGGAGTTCGAGGGCGTAATGGGTAATTCGTGCTCGCCCTGGATTTGGCGCGCGCCGGTCACCAGGGTTTTCAGCCCTCTACCCACCCTCAATAGCTCAGACACGTGAGGCGCGGCCGCCAGGAGCTGCTCAAAGTTATCCAGGATGATGAGCATCTCCCGCGTCGCGAGGAAGTCCTTGAGGCTATCCACCAGCCGTCGCTCCGACTCCGCGACGCCAAGCGCCTGGGCGATGGCTTGCAGAACCAGGGCCGGCTCGGTCAGCGCGGCCAGGGGGACAAAGAAGACGCCGTCGGGGAACAACTCCATGGCATCGGCGGCGACCTGGAGCGACAGCCGCGTCTTGCCGACGCCGCCGGGGCCTGTCAGCGTCACCAGCCGCACGGAGGGCTGCTCCAGCAAGGCGCGCAGGCGGGCCACATCCGCCTCGCGTCCAAATAGCGGCGTCAATTGTAGCGGCAGGTTGTGAGGATAGGCGTCCAGGGTCCGCAAGGGCGGGAACTGGTCAGGTAGCCCGTCCAGCACGAGTTGGTAGAGCCGCTGAACACCCTGTAAATCCTTGAGACGGTGCGCGCCCAAGTCGCGGACCTTGACGCCGCGCGGTAGCCCCGCCGCGCCCAGGGCATAGGTGGTCTGGGATAGAAGGACCTGACCCCCGTGGCCGGCCTGGCTGATGCGCGCCGCCCGATGCACATCCATGCCGATGTAGTGGCCTTCGACACTGGCCGGTTCGCCGGTGTGCAGCCCCATCCGCACGCGCAGCTTCTGCCCGCCCGGCCAGAGGTGCTGATCCAGGGCGTACTGGGCCGCGGCCGCCGCCGCGATGGCATCCCCCGCCCGGTCGAAAACCACAAAAAAGGCGTCGCCCTCCGTCCCCATCTCATAGCCTTCGTGGGCTGCAAATGCCGCCCGCAGCAGACGGTGGTGGTCGGCCAGAGCCTGCGCATATAGCGCCCCCAGCCGTTCCAGGTGGCGCGTCGAACCTTCAATATCGGTAAATAGGAGTGTCACCGTCCCCCGTGGTAATGGGTTGTTAGGGGGAACTGGGCTAGACATAGGGACCCTCTTGCTACTATAATACAGGCAGGTACGCACGTCCGTGGCCGTGAGAATTATACTCGATGCTCTCAGAGGAGAAAGCCATGTCACGTCTTGCCCTGATCCTGACCCTGATGGTGGCCCTCGTCGTGACGGCGTGCGCCCAGCCCGCCCCGACGAGTCAGGCTCCCGCCCCGGCCGCGCCCACAACCGCGCCGGCCCCCAAACAAGAGCCTCCGAAGGCTGCGCCCACGGAGGCGCCCAAGCCCGCGCCCACGACCGACGCGGCCAAGGCGGCCCCGCCCGCCGCTGCCCCCGCTGCCGCCGACACCATCGTCATCGCTCTCGAGTCCGACCCGCCGCGCCTCGACCCGCACCTCTCCAGCGCGGCCGTGGACCGCCAGGTCTTCCAGAGCCTGTTCGACACCCTGGTGGACCTGGACGAGAATCTCAACATTGTCCCCGAACTGGCCGAGAAGTGGACCGTGTCCCCCGATGGCCTGGTCTACACCTTCAACCTGCGCAAAGGCGTCAAATTCCACGATGGGACGGACTTCGACGCCCAGGCCGTCAAGGTCAACTTCGACCGCATGATGGACGAGAAGACCGCCTCGGCCCGCCGCGCTGAGATTTCTTCAGTGGACAAGGTCGAGGTGGTGGACCCCCAGACCGTCAAGATCAGCCTGAAGAAGCCTTTCAGCCCCTTCCTGTCTGTCCTGACCGATCGCGCCGGCATGATGCTATCGCCCAAGGCCCTCGCCGCCGACGCCGCCAACTTCCAGAACAAGCCGGTGGGCACCGGCCCATTCAAGTTTGTGGAAAAGGTCAAGGATGACCACGTCACCGTCGAACGGTTTGACGAATATTGGGGTGGCGCCGCGCCGACCAAGCGCATCATTTACCGCACCTTCGTGGATGGCAACGTGCGCGTCGTCAACATGAAGAGCGGTCAGATTGACATGTCTAACCTCACGCCGGCCAAGGACATTCCCTCGTTCCAGAGCGACGCCAAGTGGAAGGTCAGCCTTAAGCCGAGCCTGGGCTGGCAGGGCATCTGGCTCAACGTGACCAAGCCGCCCTTTGATAAGAAGGAGAACCGCCAGGCATTGGCGGCCGCTCTCGACCGCGCGGCCATCACCAAGGTCGTCTTTAGCGATCTCAGCGCCGTCCCCGGTTGGAGCCCCTTCCCGCCCGGCACGCCGGCCTACGACGAGACCAAGAAGATGCCGGCTCGCGACCTTGCCAAGGCCAAGGACTTGCTTAGCAAGGCGGGCAACCCGACAGGCTTTAGCTTTACCTTCAAGATCGGCCAGGACGCCGTGGCCCAGCAGTTGGGGCAGATTGTGCAGAGCATGGCGGGCGAGGCGGGCATCCAGGTCAAGCTGGAGCAGGTCGAATTTGGCGCCCTGTTAGACCAGTTGGGCAAGAAGAACTTCGAGGCGGCCCAGATTGGCTGGAGCGGTCGCCCCGACCCCGACGGCAACGTGACCAACCACTTCATCACCAACGGCCCCAACAACTACGCCGGCTATTCCAATGCCGACGTGGACAAGTGGCTGGAGGACGCCCGCACGGCGCAGGATACGGCCGCCCGCAAGGCGATCTACAAGAAGATTGATGATCAACTGGCCGAAGACCAGCCGTTCATCTTCCTGTGGTGGCCGGTCAACGACAAGGTCTACGTATCCAACCTACAGGGCTATGTTCATGTGCCCGACGGCATGATGCGGACGCAGAAGCTGGTCAAGAAGTAATGGGCGCCTTTCTGGTTCGACGGCTCCTGTTAACGATCCCCATCGTGTTTATCGTCTCGGTGGTCGTCTTCTCGCTGCTCCACTTTCTGCCTGGCGACCCCGCCGTGCTGATTCTGGGCCAGGAGGCGACCCCGCAAGCCCTCGCCGCCCTGCGTGCCCGCTTAGGACTGGACCAGCCCCTGCTGGTCCAGTACCTCCGCTGGCTCGGCAACCTGCTGCGCGGCGACCTCGGCCGCTCGCTCATCACCAACCAACCAGTTCTGGAAGTGATCCTGTCCAAGATGCCGCCGACACTGGAACTGGCGATTGGCGCCTTCCTGGTCTCGGTACTCATCTCCGTCCCGGCCGGCATCGTGTCTGCCACGCGGCGCGGGCGCTTGCCCGACTATCTGGCGACCACCTTTGCCTTCGCGGGCCTGTCCATCCCCCACTTCTGGCTGGGCATCATGCTGCTGCTCCTGTTTGCTGTCCAACTCAAGTGGCTGCCCGCTTCCGGCTATGTTCCCCTCTGGGAGAACCCGACTCAGAATCTCAAAGTGATGATTCTACCCATGATCGCTACCGGGATGCGCGAGTCGGCCATTGTGACGCGGCAACTGCGGTCCAGCCTGCTGGAAGTTCTGGGTCAGGACTACATCCGCACCGCCCTGGCCAAGGGGCTGCGCGAGCAGGTCGTCCTGGTCGGCCACGCCCTCAAGAACGCGATGATTCCTGTGCTCACCGTCAGCGGCCTCCAGATCGCCGGCCTGCTCAGCGGCCTGGTCATTACCGAGCAGGTCTTTTCCATCCCTGGTTTTGGCCGCCTGCTGGTTGACTCAATTTTCAATCGTGACTTTACGATGGTGCAAGGCGGAGTCCTGGTGGCGGCATTGATGGTGGTCACGGTCAATATCCTGGTTGATATCCTGTATGCATTCCTGGACCCGCGCATCAAGCTCGTCACCAGTGAGGCTGTATGAGCGCCCAGGCTGGTCAACCTACTCAGGGTGATGGCCGCGGCTCCTCCGCTCTGCGCTCCTCCACCCTCGTCATTAATCCGTCAGCCGTCCAGCCGGCGCGCTACCGCAGTCCCTGGCGCGACTTTGTCCGCCGCTATGCCCGCCACCGTCTCGCCGTCGTCGCCACCGTCATCGTCCTCGTCCTGGCCGGCGTGGCGGTGACGGCCTCGTTTGCGACGCCCTACAACCCTCACAAGCAGGACTATGGCGCCTTGCTCCAGCCGCCCAGCGCGGCCCACTGGCTTGGCACGGACGACCTCGGCCGCGACTCCCTCAGTCGGGTCATGCTGGGGTCCCAGGTATCCCTGGCGGCGGGCCTTGTCGCGGTGGGGCTGGCGCTGGCCTTGGGCCTACCGCTAGGTCTGCTGGCCGGCTTTCGGCGTGGCTGGTGGGACGATGTCATCATGCGCATCACCGATGCCTTCCAGTCTTTCCCGTTTTTGATCCTGGCTCTTGCTATTGCGGCGACACTTGGCCCTGGGGCATTAAACGGGATGATCGCTATCGGTATTGGTTTCACGCCTGGTTTCATTCGCCTCGTTCGGGGGCAAGTCCTGTCGCAGCGCGAGCAAGAGTATGTCCTGGCCGCTCGTACAGTAGGCGTCCCTGACCTACGCCTGCTGGGTATTCACATCCTGCCCAATATCCTGGCCCCCATTCTGGTCCAGGCGTCGTTAGCGGTCGCGGCGGCCATCATCGCCGAAGCCGGCCTGAGTTACCTCGGACTGGGTGTCCAGCCGCCCACGCCGAGTTGGGGATCCATGCTGCGCATCGCTCAAGGCTATTTGACAACAGCCCCCTGGATGGCGGTATGGCCAGGCGCCGCCATCTTCGTGGCTGTTTTATCCATTAACCTTGTCGGGGATGGCTTGCGGGATGTCCTGGATCCGCGCCTCCGCCAGTAATTTGAGGCCAACGGCAAGATTAGAATTGGATAAGTTTGGAAAAATAGACCAGTTTTACACTTAAGCGTATGGACAACACGGCACGGATTATGATATAATATCATGTGGCTACTGGTCACGTGTGACCAGTTCACGGAGGTAGGACCCCTGGCAATCGCTCCACCTCCCTACCTTTGACCGTCTTTGCGTTTCAGAAAGGGAACAACACATGCTTACGACATTTGGGCACCTGCTCAAGCAGGCGCGGCTAGAAAGGGGGCTGACTCAGAAGCAGCTCGCTGACGCCGTAGACGTGGACGGGAGCTACATCGCTCGTCTAGAGATGGACGAACGGCGTCCCTCCCGCAAGGTCGTGCTCCAGCTCTCCCGTGCGCTGACCTTGTCACCCGAAGAGGGCGACCGTCTCCTCGCCAGCGCCCAGCACCTCCCCGAAGGGGACCTCGAGCGTCTGCTCAACAGCTCGGGTGTCTCCATGACCCACCCCGTCATTCAAGTTGTCGCCAACGCTCTCCAGGACAAGGAACTCAGCCCACGCGGCCGCGAACTGTTGGAAGAGGAAATCACCGCTTATGTGGCTTTCCGCACCCAACAGCTCAAGCAGGAAGAGCGAGACCGCAAGTCGGCGCGCGCTGCCATCGCCGACAAGCTGAGCCAGGGCTGATTGATCGCGTTTGCTGCACAATCTATATCCAACAACGCTCATCCATCGTGGCGATAGATGAGCGTTGTTGTCTCCGCGATACCCAGTCAAATCTAGCTCGGCGCGGCCGTATCCACCGTGGCCGAGGCTCGTGGCGAGCCCCCCCCCACTTCCTCGGCTGTTTCCATAGAGGCAATTTGGAGCGCCAGTTGTTCAATCGCCACCCGCTGCTTGCGATACAAATCACTCTCTGACATCGCCAGGCGCGCCGCTATGTCGCGGGTGCGCTGCCCCTTTATGAACTTCATTTCCAATATGTTGTATAGTGTCCAGTCGACAGATTGAAGGCTGCGTTCGCTGTCCGGCTTCAGGCGTTCGATGGCTTCATCGAGGATGGCGCGCACCGCCCGCGCCGGGTTATTATCGCTCTCCAGGGCCGCGCGGACGATCCGCAGGCGCAGTAGGGGGCTGTTGGCGAGCTTTGGACCACCCCAGTAGTGGCTCAGCGCATCGCGCACCCAGGCCACAAAGTCGGGCGAGTCGAGGGGCGACGTCTCGGCGTCGGTTGGCGGGGAGCCGAGGTAGCGCATCTGACTGCGCGCGCGTTGCAGCGTTTCGATCTCGGTTTCCAGTTGACGCACGGCACGGAAGATGTTCTGCTGGAGGCGGCGGTCTTCAAGGGCGCGTTCGGCTTGTTCAATCAGCGATACCAACGCCGCCTGCTCGCGGTCGGTCAAGTCGTGGGGGTTGCGGCCCAGGCCCAAGACGCCCAGCAGCGGCCGTTCTCCCTCGACCGGCTCCGTCCCCTGCAACGGCACGAGCCAGTAGCCGCCCCGTTCGACCGTTGCCCCTTCTGAGATGGCGACCTGCCCCGCGTCGTCCAGCGCGTCCAGGCTTGCCTCGGCCTGCGCCTCGGAGCCAGCCGTCGTGTCGAGAACGAGACGCCCGCCTTGCGTGACGGCGACGAAGCTGGACTCGACCCGCAGCACATCCACAATGGAAGTCACAATATTTTCGAGCAGTTGACGTAAGTCGGTGCTGGTGAGCAGCCGTTCGTCCAGTCGGCGCAGCCAGTGGACCTCGCTCCAGTCGCCCCAAAAGATCAGGCGGTCCACCAGCGGGCGGCTGACGCTGACAAACAGTTGGAAAGCGACAATGCCGATCACCACGACAAAGATTAGCACCGTGTCGCGGGGGAGGCCGAGAATCCGCTCGACCGGCGGCACCAGCAGCATCGCCAGGATGACGCACGAGCCGAGGACGGGAGCCTGGATGAGGAACTTGATCAAGTTGCGTTTGACGGCTCGGTCGGGAATCAAGACACCGTGGTAGGCAACGCCATAGGCCATCACCGTCGTCATCCAGGTGATCGCAATATTGGACAGCCCGGCCAGGGCGCCGAAGATGAGAGGCCGCGAAGGCAGATCAACCACCGGCGAGGTCAGCATCAGGTAGGGGAAGACACTGAGGGGCGCGGCGACGGAGACGAGGACATAACTCATGCGCCGCCTGGATGTCGGCGTCAGGCAGCGGCGCCAGGCGCGAAAAACGTTGAGCGCCCCGTACGCCGAGGCCAGGAAAAAGAACCAGGCGAACGGCCCAAATAAGGGTCCGCCCTCGAAGTAGGATGCCTGGGGATTGGTGGGGTGAATGGCGACGCGCCGGACGAGCCAGGTCGTCCACAGGACCAGAGCCAGCGCCAGGCCGCCCACGCTGTAGGCCGCGATGACGAGCCAGCGCCGCCACGTCGAAAAGGAATTGGTCGTCCGCAGGATGGTATCCGAAAAGTGCAGATACGCCGCGGGCACGAAGGCGATGCCGAGCCACTGGAAGCGCAGCCAGAACCGTGTTCCATCCAGATCATTCACCGCGTCCAGGAACACGTCACCGCTATAGACGATGCTGACGAAGGCCAGGAGCAGACAGAAGGAACGGGCCACTGGATTGCGGAAGTTATGAACGAGGAGATAGGCCAGAAGCGAGACGGCGACAATCACCGTCGCCGAGGTCAATACTAAATTAATGCGGGCGACGACATCGCCCAGCGTTATCCCAAATCCAGCCAGCATAGTCTCTCAAACTCTCACCCCTGGTAGAAACGCGACATATCGCGTCGCGCCCTCTAGTTCGCCCAGGGTCGACACACAGGTCGGCCCCTACCCATTCCTACCGCGCCACCCACTCGATATAAAGATAGACCACCGCCGCGGCGGGGAGGATGCTGTCCATACGGTCGAGGATGCCCCCATGCCCTGGAATCAGGTGGCTCGAGTCTTTGACATGCGCCTGGCGCTTGATATACGACATAAACAGGTCGCCCAGGGAGGCGACCACACTCACCACCAGCCCCAGACCTAACGCCGCGCCCATGGTGAGAGGAAGCTGCAAAAAGCGCGCCAACCCAATCGCCATCAAGCCACCGTAGCCCCAGCCGATGAGGGCGCCTTCCCATGTCTTTTTAGGGCTAATGGTCGGCGCGAACTGGCGCCGACCGAAGGCGCGTCCGCCGAAATAAGCGGCCACGTCGGTGGTGAAGACAACGAAGAACATGAACAAAGTCCAACGCCAGCCGTGGGGCGCGTTGCGGAGCAATACCACCGCGCCACCGAGCGAGCCGAGGTAGAGCGCCGGCATGACCGAAAGGCTCCAATCGGCCAGGGAGCGAGCTTCGACCGGCCGCGACAACTGCCAGGCAGAGACGGCAATCAGGACGAGAAAGAGGAGGGGGCGTTCCAGACGCAGGTCCGAAAACTGGGCCGCCGCCGCCAATCCTAGCGTCAGCGACACCAGGGCCGGCAGCCAGGGATGCAGGCCGGCCTGATGCAGAATGCCGACCATCTCATACACGGCCAAAGCGCCTGCCGCCAGGATGACGACAAAAAAGTACCAGCCGCCCAGGTAGGCCGCGGGGATGACGATCGCGAGGAGGACAATGGCGCTGACAACGCGCTGGGCGAGCATAGAGGCTTAGTCGCCAACCATATCCGTGTAACCGTCGGCGGCTGTCGCCACGTGGACGCGACCGAAACGGCGGTCCCGTTCGTCAAAGGCCCGCAACGCGGTGTATAACTCGTCGCGGTCGAAGTCCGGCCAATACTTCGACGTGACATAATACTCGGCGTAATTGGCCTGCCAGATCAGGAAGTTGGACAGGCGCTGATCGCCGCCGGTGCGAATGACAAGGTCAGGGTCGGGCAAACCCGCCGTCCCCAGGTGGCGGCTGATGACGTCCTCGGTAACATCTTCCGCGCGGCAGCCCTCAGCCACGATCTTTTTGACCGCTTCGACAATTTCGGCCCGTCCGCCGTAATTGAAGGCTACATTGAGAACGAGGCGTGTATTGTGCCGCGTCTGCTCAACGGCATCGCGTAAGAGGCGCTGCAACTTCGGTGAGACACCCTCCGTCATCCCTAGATGGCGAATCTGCACGCCTTTGGCCTTCATTTCAGATAGTTCACGATAGAATGCCTCTTCAAAGAGCATCATTAGCCCCTTGACTTCGAGGCTCGGGCGCTTCCAGTTCTCCGTCGAAAAGGCGTAGATGGTCAAGATAGGAATGCCGAACTCGACGGCGGCTTCGAGGATGCGGCGGATATTATTCACCCCCGCGCGGTGTCCCGCCAGGCGTGGCAGGCCCTGGCGCTGCGCCCATCGCCCATTTCCGTCCATGATGATGGCGACATGGCGCGGCGTCTTCGACAGCGCTGGCTGCCCGTTCATGCTGTCTCCCCTGGAGTAGTCGGTAGTCGGTACTTGGTAGTCAGTCATCAGCAGCCAGTATACTGACGACTGACTACCGACTACTGCATACTGCATACTGCCCTACACTTCCATGATTTCGGCTTCTTTGGCTTTGCCGATGCTCTCAAGCTGATCCATGACTTTGTCGGTCAGCTTTTGGACCTGCTCCTTGCCACTTTCCAGGTCGTCCTCAGTGATGAGGTCTTCCTTCTCGGCGTCTTGCATGTCTTTGATGGCATCGCGGCGAATGTTACGCAACGCTACCTTGGCTTCCTCGACCCGCTTTTGGGACTGCTTGACCAACTCTTTGCGCCGCTGCTCCGTCAACTGCGGTAGGACCAGGCGGATGAGTTGACCATCATTGGAGGGATTCAGCCCCAGGTCGGACTTAAGAATCGCCTTCTCGATGAGGCCCATAGTCGTGCGGTCGTAGGGTTTGATGGTCAGGATACGGGCTTCGGGGACATTGATCAGGGCCAACTGATTCAAGGGCGTTGGCGTGCCATAGTATTCGACGGTGATGCGATCGAGGAGCGCCGGGCTGGCGCGGCCCGTGCGGATAGCGCTGAGGTCATGTCGCAGGGACTCGACGCTCTTCTCCATGTGGCGGCGTGTATCGCGTACGATCTCGTCTATCATGCTCGTTCCCTTGCTGGGCGCAGCCGAGGCCACGGCGGCGTGGTCAGCGGTGGTCTGGGTCCGCAGACCCGACACGTCTGCGCCACGTTCTATAGATAAGAACGCGGGCGTCGCCCGCGCAATTCATCAGTTCTTGATATTATGCGTCCGCTTGTCTCAGAAGGGAAATCTACGCGTCACTGTTGTCGCTCACAGTGGTTCCGACGGCTTCACCTAACAAGGCGCGTTCTAGATCGCCAGGCTGCCATAGATTGAGGACGATGATGGGCAGATGGTTCTCCATCCCCATCGTCAGGGCCGTACTGTCCATGACCTGGACGCCCATGTTGAGGGCTTCAAGGTAGGTCAAATGGGCGAAGTGCTGTGCGTCGGGGTGCTTGAAGGGGTCGGCGCTGTAAATACCGTTGACCTTCGTGGCTTTCACCATGACATTGGCGTTGATTTCGAGGGCGCGGAGCATCCCGGCCGTGTCGGTGGTGAAGTAGGGGTTGCCGGTCCCGGCGCCGAAGATGACGACCCGGCCTTTTTCGAGATGGCGAATCGCCCGCAGGCGGATATACGGTTCCGCAATGGGGCGCATCTCGATGGCCGTCTGGACACGGGTCGTCACGCCGATGCGTTCGAGGGCGTCGCGGAGCGCGAGGCAGTTCATGCAGATGGCGAGCATGCCCATATGATCCGCGGTGGTGCGGTCCATGCCATGCTCCATGCCATCCCGCCCACGCCACAGGTTGCCAGCCCCAATCACAACAGCGATCTCGATGCCCAACTCGCGCACCGCCGCGATGCGCGCGGCGATGGTATGCGCCGCTTCCACATCTATCCCATAGTTCTGCGGCCCGGCCAGCGCCTCACCACTTAACTTGAGCAAGATACGATGGTACTTTGGTTGCGCCATCCTACCCCCAGTGCAGGGAATAGGGAATAGAGAGTAGGGAGTAGGGAGATTAGCCTTCCCTTATTCCCAAGTCCTGATTCCCTATTCCCTGTTTCCTTATTCCATTAGGCGCCCAGTTCGAAGCGGGCGAAACGGCGCACCGTGACCGCGCCGCCTGTTTCCTTCAACAGTTGCTGGATCGTCTTGTTAGGGTCCTTGATGAACGGCTGGCGCAGCAACACGATCTCATCCAGGAACTTGTCCACCTTGCCCTGGACGATGCGCTCCTTGATGTGGTCGGGTTTCTTGTCCTCGGCCATCTGGGTGCGATAGATGCTGCGCTCGGCCTCGGTCACATCCGCCGGCACCTCGTCGGAGTGGACAAAGCGCGGGCTGGCCGCCGCGATCTGAAGGGCGATGTCGTGGGCCAGGTCTTCGTTCGCGCCGCTAATCTCCAGCAGCACGCCGATCCGCCCGCCCATGTGGATGTAGCTGGTGATGAAGCCGTGCTCAGCCGCCTCGAAGCGGGCCACGCGGCGCAGTTGGATGTTCTCGCCTATGGTCGCCACTGAGTCGGTCAGGAGCGACTTGACGGTGCGGCCCTCCAGGCTCTTGTCCAGCAGCGCATCGGCCGAGTCGGCCCCACTCTCCACCGCTAGCTTGACGAGCGAGCTTGCCAGACTCTGGAACTGGTCGTTGCGGGCCACAAAGTCGGTCTCACAGTTGAGTTCGAGCATCGCGCCCACGTGGCCGTGGTGCTCCAACTCGCTCATGATAATTCCCTGGTTCGCCGTGCGGTCGGCCTTCTTGGCGGCCTTCGCCAGCCCGCGCTCGCGTAACAGTTGCACGGCGCGGTCAAAGTCCCCTTCCGCCTCCTTGAGCGCATTGCGGGTCTCCAGGATGCCAGCCCCCGTCGCCTCACGCAATTCCTTGACCATCGCGGTCGTAATCTCGGCCATATGTCTATCACTCCTTAGTGCTGTAAACTCAATTCAGTCCCCTTGCTCCAAAAACCCGGTTTCGGGAGGAAACCGGGTTGCTGAAAGGAGGTCGGGCTTACTCCTTGTCGTAGTCTTCGCGGTCCTCGTAGTCTTCCCGCGCCTGGTCTTCGTCGGGTGAGAAGACGCGCTGGCTGGTGCTGACCTCTTCCTCAGCCATCTCGTCCACCATCGCCTGCTGATGCATCTGGCGGCCTTCGATGATGGCATCGGCCATCTTGCTGGTCATGAGCTTGATGGCGCGAATCGCATCGTCGTTGCTGGGGATGACGTAGTTAATGGGGTCGGGGTCCGAGTTTGTATCCACCATGGCGATGATGGGGATACGCAACGTCTTGGCTTCCTTGACCGCGATGTGCTCGCGGCGGGTGTCCACGACGAACAGCGCGTCGGGCAGGCGCGTCATGTCCTTGAGGCCGCCGATACGATTGTTCAGCTTCGCCAACTCGCGCCGCAGCAGCAGGGCTTCCTTCTTGGGCAGCAGGTTCAGCTCGCCGCGCAGGTCGCGGTTTTCCAGGTCAATCAGGTAGCGGGCGCGGGTGCGGATGGTGCGGAAATTGGTGAGCGTGCCGCCCAGCCAGCGCTGGTTGACATAGGGCATCCCCGCCCGCATGGCCTCCTGGGCCAGGTTATCCGCCGCCTGCTTCTTGGTGCCGACGAACAGGATACTCCCGCCGTGGCTGCCAATCTCGCGGGCCACTTCATAGGCCTTTTCAAGCGAGGTCAGGGTTTGTTGCAGGTCAATGATGTGGATCCCGTTGCGCTCGGTGAAGATGTACGGGCGCATCTTCGGGTTCCAGCGGCGGGTGTGGTGTCCAAAGTGGACGCCCGCCTCGAGCAGTTCTTTCATGCTGACAACAGACATGGTTTCGCGTATCTCCTTGTGGTTGGTATCCTCCGCCCGCGTCACTCCAGGTCAGGGGCAAGCCACTGGCTCGCACCACCCCGCCTGTCTGTCGGGCGTGTGTATTAGGGCTGTTAGCCCAAACGCAAAGTATAGCACGCTTGACGGGCAGGGGCAAATTATGGTTACAGTCTTGAATGTGCTATAATCATCTCCAGAACAGGGCGTCAATTCCTACCTGAATGAGGCCAAGATGAATGCCAAGCCGACGATGGAGGCAGCCGATATCCCAGTTTACTCTGACATAGAGTGGATGATACTAGCCGGCGTCCGGTTGTTACGACCCGAACACCAGGCGAAGGTTTTAACCTATATTCAGAGCCTTCTACAAGAGGCAGGGCCACGTTATAGTCTTGAGGAGATGATTGACGAAATCACAAGTCGGATACCGCCAGAAGCATGGGATAATGTGCCAGAGGATGGGGCGGAGCAGCACGATCATTATCTGTATGGATCGCCTAAACGATGAAAGCTGTATTTTTGGATACAGTGTATTGGATCGCACGGCTTGATCCACGCGATCAAATGCGTCCTCAAGTCCTAAAGGCCGTAGCGAATCTAGGCCGGTTTCAGGGAGTGACAACAGAAGCCGTTCTACTTGAGACAGCCAACTACTTCTCAAGGGCTAATCGTGTGACCCGGCAAGGTGTCACTGAACTGATCTACCAGGTTCTTTTGCATCCAGATTTCCAAACGATCCCACAAACCCATGATTGGTTCCGCGCCGGCTTGGCGTTGTATGGCGCTCGCCTTGATAAACAATATAGCCTGACCGACTGTATTTCAATGCTCGTGATGCGGCACTATGGTTTGACGGATATCTTCACCCATGATCGGCACTTTGCCCAGGAAGGCTTCCATGTTCTCATCTAAGTATAGTAAGCTGCTTTTAGTCCTCGTCACTATAGCCCTGTGCGCCGTTGGCGCGCCCCGCGCCCAGGCCCAGGGCAACCCAGCCGCCATCAAGGTGACGTCGACTACGGCGTCGGCCAAGTTCGCCCAGGAAATCAAGTTCGAGGTCAAGGCCGAGAGCAGCGCCGGCGACATCCAGCGCATTGACCTGTACTACACGTTCCACGACGACAAGGCCAGCAACCGCGTGCCCACCGAGATCACACCCGCCAAGAGCGTGACGGCAACGGCCACCAAACGCGCGCAGCAGGGCGAGTTTGCGCCCCAGTTGGACATCCGCTACTACTGGCGGATCACCGACTCAGCGGGTAATACCCTCAAGACCGATACCCAGACCGTCGTCTATAGCGACGACCGCTACCAATGGCAGAAGGTAGCCAACGACCGCGCCACGGTTTTCTGGTACAGCGGCAACGCCAACACGGGCCAGCAATTCTTGCAGTGGACGATGGAGGGGCTGGACCGCCTTGAGAAGAACTTTGGCATCAAGATGAGCTACCCCATCCATGTCGTCCTCTATGCCAACAAGAACGACATGGCCCTGGCTCTCTCGCCCCGTGGCGACGTGTTCGACCAGGGGGCGACTGTGCTGGGCGAGGCGCGCTCCGCCTACGGCACGCTGCTCATGCTGAACCAGGCCGACGCCAAAACTACCCTGTGGCACGAACTCACCCACCTGGTGCTGCATGACCTGGTTAAGGGGCCGTATGAGAGCAACCTCGTGTCCTGGCTGGACGAAGGTCTTGCCATGTACAACGAGGCCGACGACCACAACGACAACTACCAGCGCGCCCTGACCGACGCTATCCGCCGCAACGATGTCTTTGTCGTGCGCTCGATGACCTCGCCCAACGGCGTGCCAGCCAAAGTCGGCATCTGGTATGGGCAGGCCCGCAGCGTGGTCGAGTATCTCCTGACCAACCAGGGCGGCAAGGACAAGCTCGCCCAGTTACTGAACCTACTCGCGGGCGGCACGCGCGTAGACCCTGCTCTCAAGCAGGTCTATAACTTTGACCAGGACCAGTTGAACGATCTATGGCGGGCGTCGGTGGGCTTGCCCACCCAGAGCGCGCCCGTCCAACCAGCGCAGGCCGCGACTGCTACCCCTCGATCTGCCCCCGCTGGCCCCACGGCCGCGCCGCGCCCACCGACCAACACGCCCCGGCCGCCCGAATCGTCGGCGCAGCCGCCGGCCAGCCAGGGCCAGGCGCAGCCGGCTCCGCAACAGCCCGCCCCCGCCCCGGCGCCCGTCCAGAGCAGCGGCCTCTCGAACACCACGCTCCTGATCTTGGGCGGCCTGGGTCTCATCGCGGCGTGCAGCACGGTTCTGTTGACGGGCCTCGTGGTGCTGGGCGCGGTTCTGTTTACCCGGCGGCGGGCGTGAGGGAATTAGGGAGTGGTGGTCTGGTCGCATGAGTGCAAGATGCCCCCCCTCCTGTCCCCCCGCATGCGGGGGGACAGGAGGGGGTATTGTCCTCGCATCACCTGTAACTCTCCATTAGAGAATAAGCAAGCTAAGGGGGTCTAGGGTGACAACGTTTGCCACTGAGCCAGCCGTCATCGTAACGCGCGGCGGCTACGTCGAGTCGGTGCACCAGGCCGCCGTGGCCGTCGTGCGCTCCGACGGCGCCCTGCTGTACTCCCTGGCCGACCCCACCCTCGTGACGTTCACCCGTAGCTCGGCCAAGCCCTTCCAGGCGCTGGCGGTGGTCGAAAGCGGCGCGTTGGACCAGTATGGCTTCACGCCGCGTGAACTGGCCCTCATGTGCGCCTCGCACAACGGCCAGCCCTATCACACCCAGACGGCGGCCCACATGCTCGAGCGTATCGGGCTGAGCGCCGATGACCTGCGCTGCGGCGTCCACATGCCCTTCCACGCGCCGACCGCCAGCGCCATGCGCCAGGCGGGCGAGCCAGCCACGCCCATCCACAACAACTGCTCAGGCAAACACGCTGGCATGTTGGCCCTATCCAAGCACCTGGGCGCGTTGGACCGCGATTACCGCGACCCGGCCCACCCCGTTCAGCAGATGAACCTGGCAAACCTGGCCGACCTGGCTGAGGTCGCGCCGGAGACGATCCAGGTGGGCGTGGATGGCTGTAGCGTGCCGACCTTTGCCCTATCGCTCCAGTCCGCCGCGCTGGCCTTCGCCCGGCTTCTAGATACACGCGCTCTGCCGGCGGCCCGGGCCGAGGCCGCCAGTCGCATCGTGAACGCGATGCAGACGTACCCGGAGATGGTCGGCGGTGACGACCGCTTCGACACCTGGCTCATGTCCAGCCTCCCCGGCCTGATCTCCAAGATTGGCGCGGAAGGCTACCAGGGCCTGGCAATTCAGCGCGATGGGGAGGCGCTGGGAATTGTCGCCCGTGTCGCCGACGGCGATGTCGCCAATCGGGCGCAAGCGCCGTTCGTGATGGAGGTCCTGCGCCAACTCGATCTGCTGCCGTCAGGGCTGGCCGGAGCCGAGCGCTGGCAGCGCGGCATTGTCCGCAACCGCCACGGCGTCGAGGTGGGCGACATTCGTCCGGCCTTCGAACTGCGGCGGGGGTAAGCGTTGACATGGGATAGGGGCAGAATTTCGAAAACCTCGCTTCAGCCCGTATCCCCTGGCCCGATTAGGGGTTATGATTCTGCGGTAAGACCAACGCTATCCACAATACCAACGCGGATGTTGGACTGAGAGAGCTGAGCAGTCGCGGCGGCTTACCTCAGTTCCCATCCGCCTTTCTACGTGTCTGAGAATACCCTGCTCGCTGTATAGGAGAGGAAGATGAGATCACGCATTGTGATCACTGGCATGGGGGCGATCACCCCATTGGGGAATTCGATTACGGCCTTCTGGAACTCGCTGGCTGAAGGACAGTCGGGCGCTGGTCCCATCACCCGCTTCGACCCGTCCAATATGGAGACCAAAATCGCGGCCGAGGTCAAGCACTTCGACCCACTAGCGGTCATGGATCGCAAAGAGGCGCGCCGTTCGTCGCGCTGCGTTCAACTCGCGGTGGGGGCCGCCCGCGAGGCGGTACAGGCCGCGCGGCTCACCATTGATGAGTTTATTCGCGACCGCGTCGGCGTCGTCATTGGGACGGGCATCGGCGGCGCAGACGTGATGCTCGAAAATTATGACGTGCTGCGCGAGCGCGGGCCGCGCCGCGTCAGCCCCTTTTTCGGCCCGGCTATGCTGCCTGATACGGCGGCGGGCCAGGTGGCGATTGAAATGGGCGCCCGTGGCCCCAATATGGCCGTGGTGTCGGCCTGCGCCTCTGGGATTGACGCCATCGGTCAAGCCGCGGAGATGATTCGGCGGGGGGCGGCGGATGTGATGATCGCCGGCGGGTCCGAGTCCATCATTCACCCCGTCGTCGTCGCCGCCTTCAATGTCATGAAAGTCCTCTCGACGCGCAACGAGAACCCGGCCGAAGCCAGCCGGCCCTTCGACGCCGACCGCGACGGGTTCTTGTTAGGCGAAGGGTCGGGGATTGTTATTTTGGAACGGCTAGAGGACGCCCAGCGGCGTGACGCGCACATTATCGCGGAGGTCGCTGGCTATGGCACCGCCGCCGACGCCTATCACCTGGCCGCGCCACCCGAGGATGGCAACGGCATTTTCCGCGCCATGAAGATGGCCCTTGCCGATGCCTCCATTCAGCCGGAGGAAATTGATTATATCAATCCTCACGGCACCGGCACGCCGCTTAATGACAAGATCGAGACGCTGGCTATCAAGAACGTGTTTGGTGACTGGGCTAGGCGCATTCCTATTAGCTCGACCAAGTCTATGACGGGGCACCTGATGGGCGCGGCCGGCGCGGTGGAAGCGATTATCTGTGCCATGGCCATGCGGGCCGGGGTGGCGCCACCGACCATCAATCTCCACACCCCCGACCCCGACTGCGATCTCGACTATGTCCCTAATACCGCTCGTCCAGTGGATATCCGGGTCGCCCTCTCGAACTCAATTGGTTTGGGTGGTCACAACGCGAGTCTGATTCTACGCCGCGTCTAACGTCCTGGGCGCTAGCCTGGTTGAGAGGCAGCGCTTGGCTGCCAGCTGGCCTGGCTAGCGACGTATGGAGATTGAATGAACGACCGCTATGCTGCCATCACCGGGTGGGGCATGTATGTGCCAGAACGGGTGATGACCAATCTAGAGCTATCCACCATGGTGGATACGTCGGATGAGTGGATTCGCAGCCGCACCGGCATCGAGACCCGGCACATCGCCGATGTACGCGAAGCGACCTCCGACCTAGCGACGCGGGCGGCGTGGGAAGCCCTGCATCGCGCCGACGTGAATCCGGACGATCTGGACCTCATCATCGTCGCCACCTGCTCGCCCGACTACCACATCCCCAGTACAGCCAGCCAGGTGCAGGACCATCTGGGCGCGTCACGGGCGGGCGCCTTCGACTTAAACGCCGCCTGCTCCGGCTTCGTGTATGCCTTGAGCATGGCGAGCCAGGCCATCATGAGCGGCGGCGCGAGCAAGGCCCTGGTCATCGGCGCGGAGACACTGAGCCGCTGGCTGGACTGGGGCCAGCGGGACACCTGTGTCCTGTTTGGCGACGGCGCGGGGGCGGTGGTCCTGGAAGCCAGTGACCGGCCCAGCGGCCTCCTCTCCTACGTCCTCGGCTCTGACGGGTCAGGCGCTGAGCTGCTGATTCTCCGCAATGGCGGCAGCCGCCAGCCGCCGCGCGGCATGATGCCGCCGGAGGGCAGTCTGTACATGAATGGCAAAGAGGTCTACCGCTTCGCGACGCGCGTCATGGGCAAGGCGGCGCGTGAAGTGATGGATCGAGCGGGGCTGACGGCTGACGACATCAGCCTGTTTATCCCGCACCAGGCCAATCTGCGCATCATCGAGTCGGCGGCCAGGCACCTGGGAATCCCCATGGAGCGCGTCTTTGTGAATGTCAACAAGTATGGCAATACCTCGGCCGCCTCTATCCCGATTGCCCTGTGCGAAGCGGCCGACAGCGGGCGCATGCAGCCCGGCGACAATGTCTGCATCGTCGGTTTTGGAGCGGGGCTAACCTGGGCCGCCGCTACGCTGCGATGGGCGCCCCCCGAAGCGGCGCCGGATACTAGCCTGCCCCGCCGCCTCATGCGCTGGTCACGCTATCCACTGGCCCGCGTCAAGTCGCTCATCCATCGCGCCGAGCGCAAGATTGACGGCTTCGAGGATGAACTGGAACGCCGTCGCCAGTTGGTCGAACGCGCTCGCCGCAACGGCCACCATACTGGGGGAGCGGCTGGCTCGAACGGCCACTCACCAAACGGTCACGCGGCGGCTTCGGTCAGCAAGGTGGAGGAGCCGGAAAAAGCCGTAACCAAGTAGACGCTTGCTCGTATACTACAATAAGTAGCATCTCTCAGCCTGGCACACAGCCTCTGTCATGATTGGCGTGTGCCAGCTTGATTCGAGGGCGTCCGAGTAGCACGGGAAGATTCGATTATGCCAGCAGAAAGCTGTAAAATTGGCCCCCGTGATGCCGATAGTCAGAAGACAGTCTAACCAGGCGTGCACTATTTCTGCCCTCCACAGGGGAGACTTCCGTGAGTCTTATCTACAGCAAGATTCGGCTGCCCCGTTGGCGCCCCTCGCTCCTCCAACGGCCCCATCTGGTAGACCATCTCAAGGCGAATCTCGCGCGCAAGCTGATCACGGTCGTCGCGCCCGCTGGGTACGGCAAAACGACGCTCCTGCTGGATTTTGCCTATCACGCGGATGTCCACCCGTGCTGGTATTCACTCGATGCGGGCGACCGCGACTTGCGCGTCTTCATCGAGTATCTGGTCGCCAGCCTGCGGCTTCAGAGCGCCGATTTCGGAACGCGCACCCTGGAAGCGCTCCACGATTTCCACCCGTCAAAAGACGAAATTGCCCGCATCGTAGGCGTCCTGGTCAATGACCTGTACGAGACCTTTGTTGGCGAAGCTGTCATCCTGCTGGACCACTTCGAAGCCGTGGATGATAGCCCGGATGTTGGCCGCTTCCTAGAAGCCTTCCTCCACTACCTGCCCGACCATATCCGGCTCGTCCTCGCCAGCCGGGTCTTCCCCCAACGCTCGACAGTGACGCTGCCGCTGATTGTGAGCGGCGAAATGATAGGCGTCAGCGGCCATCTGTTGAAGTTTACGCCGGACGAAGTCGCCGCCCTGGCCGAGCAGGTCTATCGGCGGCCTATTGACGCCGCGACGGCAGTTGAATTGGTCGAGGCATCAGAGGGCTGGATCATGGGCATTCAACTCTCATCCCATGCCCTGTGGGCCGGCCAATTGCTGCCCATCCTGCCCCACCACTCCAACCAGAGCCTGCTCCACGAGTACATCCGCGACCAGGTGCTCACCCCCCTCCCTGGTCCCAACCAGGATTTCTTGTTACGCTCCTCGCTGCTAGAGCCGCTGACCCCCGCCCTGGTCAACGCGGCGTTGGGGATTGACGACGCTGGGCAGCGGCTCCGCCAACTGGCTGAACATCTGCCCATGTTCGTGCAGCCATTAGACGCGGAGGAAACATACCGCTACCACGCGCTGTTCAGCCAGTCGCTGCGTCAGGCACTGGCGCACGACGAGGCGCGAGCGCGTGCGGCTCATCGCGGCGTTGGCGCGGCGCTGGCCGCCCAGGGGCGGCTGGCCGAGGCGGTTCGGCATTATCTGGCGGCGGGCGACCTGGTCAGGGTGAAGGAACTGGCCGGCCAGGCTGTAGACACGTTGTACCGCACCGGGCGCTGGCAGACCCTCCAAACCCTGATGGCCGACTTACCCCCGGCCGCCTACACCCCAGAGTTACTGATTGCCGAGGCCATGCGCCGGCGGGAGCAAGGCGAGATCGAGCCAGCGCTCAAGCTGCTGAGCGATGCCGAAGGCGGCGGTGACGCCTATTGGTCGGCGATAGCCCGACTACGCCGCGCCTCGATCTGGAGTCTCCAGGGCCGGCACGCGGAGGCCCTGACCCTCTATCAGGCCGTCCTCGCTTCGGCGGAAGAGCCGACGGACACGCTCCTGGGCGAAGCGCAGCGCGGGCTGGGGCGGTGTTATCTCAATCTGCGGCAGACAGAGCTTGCCATTGACCATCTGAACCGCGCCCTCGGCCATTTTGAAGCCGCGCAGAGCCAGCACAATATCGCGCATGTCTACCACGAATTAGGTATTGCCTACACCGCCCAGGGCTATCTTGACCGCGCCCTGGGCGCCTACCGCACCGCCTTAACTCACTGGGACCATCTGGGCGCGAAAGTCTGGCGCTTGAACACCCTGCGGTCGCTGGCCCATATCCTCTACGAGCAAGAACAGCACGCTGAAGCCTTGAATATCCTGGACCAGTGCCTCGTCGAAGCCCAGGAGCTGGGGTATCTGACCACGGAAGCCTGGACCCGGCTGTACATCGGCGCGATTCTGACGCAGATGGGCCGCCAGAGCCAGGGGTGGCAGACCCTCAACGAGGCGCTGGCGTTGGCGCAACAACTCGAGTTTCCCGCCCTGATTATCTATGCCCTCGACGCCATCGGTAACAACCTGCGGCTCCAGGGTAAACTCGAACAGGCGCAGGTGACCCTCCAGGCGGCGCTGACCCTGGCCGAGAAACATGCGCTTCCCCACGAAACCGCCCTGTGCCAGCTTTCACTGGCCGTCGTCGCCCTGGACCGAGGCGCGGAGGACATCGCCCAGACCTTCCTCGCGGCCTGCCATGCTGTCTTTAACGCATCGCAGGCGACCCGCGAACTTCTGGTCACCGAGTTTCACCTGGGGCGGCTGGCCTACCAGCGGCGGGACTGGACCCAGGCCACGCAGCGCCTGGACCGCGCGGCCAGTCTGGCGTCGGAGACGGGTAATACTCAGCTTTTGCTCCAGGCCAGCGGCCGCGCGTGGAGCCTGATCCGCTGGGCAATCAGCCATACGGCCGATCGCCACTTCTGGGAGCGCCTCTTCCATCGTCTGCGGCAGGAGACTGCCCCCCTGAGCCAGGACACGGTTGCGCCGCTGGAGGTGGTCACTTTCGGCAAGTCAGCCATCCGCGTTCAAGGCGAGGAAGCCGTACCGGAATGGACGACATTACGCGAGCTATTCTTCTACCTCCTCGCCCACCAGCCGAAGGGCGCTCACCGCGACCAGTTGCTCGGCGCCTTCTGGCCCGACACCCCCAGCGCCCGTGCCGGGCAGGCTCTCAAAGTGGCGCTACATCGTCTGCGTCGCTCTATCTGCGAGACACACCACGAGGCGGGCTGGTACTCCCTGGTCTTACCCGACGGCTATGTCTACGATGCGGGCGCATTCGAGCGCCTGACAGAGGGTCTCGATCCCTCCGGGGCCATGACCGTCGAGCAAGCCGCCAACTTCGAGCAGGCCGTTAGCCTCTACCAGGGCGATTACCTGCTGGAGTATTATTCCGATTGGGCGCAGGCCGAACGCGAACGTCTGAAGCACCTGTATCTGCAACTCTTGCACAGCCTCGGCGCCTGCTACGAACGGCGCGCCGACTATCCCCGCGCGGTGGAGTTGTATCATAAAGCTCTGGCGGCCGATGAGTACCAGGAAACGATCCATCAATCGCTCCTGCGGTGCTACATAGCCCTCGGCGACCGTCACCGGGCGATCCAGCACTTCCGCGAAATGTCCATGATCCTCAAGCGCGACCTGGGTATCGAGCCAGCCCCCGAAACCCAACGCTTGTACCAGCAGATTGTCAAGGACGCCAGTTAACGCGGCTCCGAGCAGGCCACGCTTATCGAGCCTGCCTTGCTCTCTGTCTTGACGATCCAATCCCAAAAAAGGCTAAAAACGTCGGTTACGTAACCGTCAAGTAACTCCTACGAACCCTGGGGGGGGCTATGATGGGTGTGTCAAAGAACGGAGTTGATACGCCCTGAAAGGAGCCTCCCCATGATTATTCAACCTGGTGGTACGGGTGGCTGTTGATTTCCGACTTCGGACTGCATCTCGCAGGTTTATTTGTCTTATTGTGAGGCTTGAATGTCGCATCTGAAGCCTAGCGCAGTCATCGGCGCGGCTGTCCTCGACGAGACATTTGCCCAGGCGCTCCTGGCGGACCCCGGTCAGGCGCTGGCGAATGCCCATCTGTCCCTCGCGCCGGAGGACGTGACGCCTTTTCAACGGGGGGCTGTTTCCCTCAGCCAACTAGCCCAGTTTGTCCTGGATTGGGAAATCGCCACGGGGCGCGCCGAGGCGCCTCTGCGGGCGCCAGCCCTCGAAAGGGCCCGCCCCAGCGGGGAGCCTGATATCAAGCGGCCAGCCGTGCGAGATGAAAAAGCCCTGGCGGCCTGAGCCTCGGCAGGGGGGAAGATGCAGATATTATTGGTGGAACGGGACACGTACTTACGGGCCGGCTTTGCCTTCTGTCTCGAAGCGGAAGGCTATCGCGTCCTGCAAGCCAGTAAGATTACGTCCTCAACGTTACGCGAGCGCCAGGTTGATTTAATTGTCATAGACGCCGGCGCGCAGGACGAGAGTGGGGGCCCGGCCTGGGAGTCTCTCGCCGAGTCAACGTCCAGCCCGATTCTAGCCTTAGCTCTGAGCCAGGAAGAGGAAAGTCGTTTGCGGCGCTCCCGGCATCATCGGGTCGCCTATCTTGTAAAACCGTTTAGTCTGCGTTTGTTTGTACACACGATCAACGATCTATGTGTACGCCTTCAAGTCGCCTAACCCCATTTCCCCCCGGCAGACAGCCGCTTCCCCCGGAGCGGCTGTCTCCTTTTGGTGATTCTGACCAGATGTATAAGAATGTTAACATAGAGTGGGTAAGCAGGTAAGACCCTCCCTGCTCTCCCACTCCAATATACCAAGATGTTGTCACAGGGGGATTGGGGGGTCATGACTCAACGCGCGCTATTCCCCGAACGGCCCAAATGCCAGGATTGCGGCACAGCTCTGGCTGACTTTGTCATCGAGGGCCGGGCGCTCTGCTCAGCCTGTTGCCTACGGCGCTACTATCCTCAAGACCCGATCCCCGACCCGCCGAGCGACAATCCCCCGTATCAGGCTATGTTCGGACGCACCTAGAGACGCGCCCAACCCCGATGACAGGGCACAGTGGGGCGTCTCTAGCCGGTGGCCGAGGCACCCTGGTGATAGGTTGCGCCGGCGGCTGTGCGTAAGAACCACACGCGAGATGCGCAGCCGGCCTCGGCGAAAGCGGTCTGGAGGGCGTCAGCCACCTCCTGCTGGCGCTCTGCCGTCAGGGCGATCACCGCCGGACCGGCCCCCGAAATCGTCACGGCGACGCCGAGCCGGCAGCCGGCATGGAGAGCCTGGGCCAGCCCTGGCACGAGGGGCGCCCGGTAGGGTTGATGCAAGCGGTCCAGCATGACTTCCGCCAGGCGAGGGTAATCGGCCCGTTGGAGCGCGAGCAGCGTCAGCGCCAGGTGGCCCAGGTTGAACACGGCGTCGCGGTGCGCAACCTGCGGTGGTAGGGCCTCACGCGCGATGCGCGTCGGCAGGCGGAAGTCGGGCAGGACGACGACGGCTTCCAGCGGCGGGGTCGTTACCGCTTCGACTAACAGCTCGCCGTGATCGGCGCGAGCCGCCGCCACTACCCCCCCTAACAAGGCCGGAGCAACATTGTCCGGGTGACCTTCCATCGCGACGGCCAGGTCGAGAATGGCCGCCGGTTCCAACGGGTCGCCCAGCAAGGCATTCCCCACCAGCAGTCCGGCCACACTGGCCGCCGCGCTCGACCCCAGCCCGCTCTCCAACGGTATACCATTGAACAGCCGCAGGCGAGCGCCAGCCGGCCAGCGGCCTACCTGTTCAAATACCCGCTGCGCGGCCCGCCATACCAGGTTGGTCTCGTCGCGGGGCAGATCGCCGGCGCCTTCGCCATTCACTTCAATCGTTAGCCCGTCGGCTTCCTCCGCTACCACCTCATTGTAGAGCGTCAACGCCATCCCTAAACAGTCAAAACCCGCCCCCAGATTCGCCGTTGTGGCCGGGGTATTTACATAAATCATGGCGCCTCATGTCAATGACTAGATAAATAATTCTAGCACATATCTTGCTATAGTGCCGTCAAGCCAATTTTGGCCTGGCGCGGAACGAAACTTGCAAGGCGTGCGTTTATTATTTCACGCAGTAGCTACGCTTTCTCTCTGGACGTTTGACGCGCGCTGTTTGCATGAAAGCCGCAAGTACGCTAGACTCTGGGTAGCAGCACGCCTGCTCGCACGCTCGTTCTGAGAACCATGAAGTTCGTCCGGCCTGGGGGTAGCGCTGACTGCCTCCAGGCTCTAGACAGTCATCGGTAGTGGCGGAAGGTCTTCCTGGTTCGGCGTCGCCCACCTACCATCCTGCTCTCGCCCCACGCCTCCTTTGGCCTTCCCGCGGTCGGCTGACAGCTTGCAACTTCGTTGCCCCCATCCTCTGCTTTGCAAGCGGCTCGCTTGCCCTGCCAACCGAATGCTATCGGGTTGGCTTTTTTGTCCCCATCGCCCTTGGCCCCTGTATCTCATGTGGACCCGAACGTCTAGAAGGAGCTGGAGGATGACGCGGTCGCAGACCTTAGTAGATCAGATTCAGACCTGGTACGACTCGGAGCGGTATCGGCGGGAGCATTGGGAAGGCTCATTTGAGGAATACCTCGACCTAGTGCGGGGCAACCCCCTGGTCGCACGCAGCGCCTTCCAGCGGCTCTATGACATGATTCTCTCCTATGGCACGACGGAGTACACCGAGAACCGACAGCGCATCATTCACTATAAGTTTTTTGATGATCCCATTGATAACGGCC
>JAHCIP010000449.1 GCA_026129165.1 Anaerolineae bacterium | reverse complement strand
GGGGTGGCCGCCGACTGGCTGGATGTGCCAGGGCATCTGGGCCATGACGCGCATGATGGCTGACTTGGTGCTGCCCATATCGGTCAGGACCGCGCCGGGCCGCATGTGGCGCGCGACTTCGGGAATCTGTTGGATAAGCGTCCGCACTGGCGTCGCCAGCACCACCAGGTCAGCCTCGGCCACGCCCTCGGCCAGGTTCGTCGTCGCCGCGTGTGTCGCGCCCAAGCTGACGGCTTGATCGGCCACTTCGGGCCGCCGCGCCACGCCGACGACGCGTACGCCGGGGCTGCGCTCGCGTAGTGCCAGCCCCAGCGAGCCGCCCATGAGGCCGAGGCCCACAATCGAGATGGTCTTAAAGGGAAGCTCCATGGTCTCTAGATGGTCCGCCCTACCGCCGGCGCGAGGACGCGCAGGTCTTGCATCAACTGGGCAAAGGTGTCGGGCTTGATTTGCTGGTTGGCGTCGGACAGGGCGTCGCTGGGGTTGGGGTGGACCTCGATGATGAGGCCGTCCGCGCCCGACGCTACCGCCGCCTTGCTCATCGGCGCGACCAGGTCCCACTTGCCCGTCGCCTGGCTGGGGTCTACCACGACTGGCAGGTGGCTCAACTGCTTGAGCAGCGGCACCGCGTTCAGGTCGAGGGTGAAGCGGGTGTACTTCTCGAAGGTGCGGATGCCACGCTCGCACAGCATGATGCGGCCATTGCCTTCGGCCAGGATGTATTCGGCGGCCATCAGCAGTTCCTCAATAGTATTACTCATGCCGCGTTTGAGCAAGACCGGACGCCCCGTCTGCCCCGCCGCCGTGAGCAGGGCGAAGTTTTGCATGTTGCGCGTGCCGATCTGGAGGATGTCGGCGTACTCCCGCACCAGTGGCATGTCGCGCGTGGACAGAACCTCCGTCACGACGGGGAGGCTGGCCGCCTGGCCGGCCTCCTTGAGCAGCTTGAGGCCGTACTCGCCTAGCCCCTGGAAGGAGTAGGGCGACGTGCGCGGCTTGAACGCGCCGCCGCGTAGTACCGTCGCGCCGGCCTCTTTGACGGCGTGGGCGACCTCGGTCATCTGGTCGCGGCTCTCGACGGCGCATGGCCCGGCCATGACGATGACTTGCTCGCCGCCGATGGCGTGCCCATTGAGTTGGATCACGGTGTCATGGGGATGGAACTCGCGGCTGGCAAGCTTGAACGGGCGCAGCACGCGCTCGACGCGCTCGACGCCGGGCATCCGCTCGAACGGGCCAGGGCGCTTCTCGCGGTCGTCGCCAATGACGCCGATGACGGTGCGCTCGACGCCGAAGATGGGGTGCGTCTTGTAACCCTCATCCTCGACTTTTCGCATCACCGCGTCAATCTCTTCCCGCGGCGCGCCCATCTTCATGATGATAATCATAACCTTCTCCTTGCGCTGACGATACCCAGGGCTAAACCCCTGAGCTACTTGAACGAAGTCCCCTTGGGACTGGGTAGCCACGGAGGGCTACCCCTACGCCCTGTGGGACTCACGCCGTTACGGGTTCGGGCAGAGTGAGGCGGCGGTCTACCGCCTCGGCGATGCGGCTCACGCGCCGCATTAACTGGGCGAACTGGGCCGGTGTCAAGGACTGCGCCCCGTCGGATAGGGCGCGCTCCGGGTGGTCGTGGACCTCGATAATCAGCCCGTCGGCCCCGGCGGCGACGGCCGCCCGCGACGTGGCGTCCACCAACTCACGCTTGCCTGTCGCGTGGCTGGGGTCCACAATCACCGGCAGGTGGGTCAGCGACTTGAGGGCCGGCACGGCATTGATGTCCAGGGTGTTGCGGGTAAACGTCTCGAAGGTGCGGATGCCACGCTCGCACAGCATGACGCGGTAGTTGCCGTGGGACAGGATGTACTCGGCGGCCATGAGGAGTTCTTCGATGGTGGAGGACATGCCGCGCTTGAGGAGGACCGGGCGATGCGCCTCACCGACGGCGTGGAGCAGGGAGTAGTTCTGCATGTTGCGCGTGCCGATCTGGAAGACGTCCGCGTACTGCGCGACCAGCGGCACCTCAGCGGGGGCCATGACCTCGGTGACAACGAGCATGCCCGTCGCGTCGGCCGCCTCGCGCAGCAGCTTCAGTCCGGCCTCGCCCATGCCCTGAAAAGCGTAGGGCGACGTGCGCGGTTTGAAGGCTCCTCCCCGCAGCATCGTCGCCCCAGCGGCTCGTACCGCCTGCGCGATGTCCATAATTTGCTCGCGGCTCTCGACCGAGCATGGCCCGGCCATCACCACAATCTCGTCGCCGCCGATACTCACCCCGTTGAGCGTAATCACTGTATTGTCGGGGTGGAACTCGCGGCTGGCGAGTTTGTAGGGCTTGAGAATGCGGACCACATTCTCGACCCCCTCCAGAATTTCCCAGGCCGTGGGGTCCAGGGGACGCTCGTCGCCGATGACGCCAATGATGGTGCGCTCCACCCCTTGCGAGATGTGCGCTCGATAGCCTAACTCTTCAATGTGAGCCAGGACGGCTCCCACTTCGCGCTTCGTTGCACCCTGCCGCATGACGATGACCATAGTTCGCTCCTTTTAGCTTGACTTGACACGGTCCGGACGCAGACCCTCCGCGCCGCGAACATAGACATGCACAATCTCACGCATTGAACGCCGCGTATTCCAGTGGATGAGAACCCGAATACACCGCTGCAGCGCGCCCGGCACCCCCATCTCCTGGTAGCACTCCAGGGCTAGGTCCTGCCACCCCACCTGTGTTCGCACCACGGCTGGGAATTCGGCGGTGAGGTCCGCTGTGGTCGAAAACATCACGCTGGCGATGTCCTCGGTCTGGATGTTGTTGGCGGCGAGGAGCCGCTGGACCAGGTCGGCGGTCGCTTCCAGAATAGCCTCGCGGGTGTTCGCGCTCGCGGTCGTCGCCCCGCGCACCCCGCGACAGACAGGGTAGGAGGCTAATCCCCCGTCCTCCGTCTTCGGTCCTCCGCTCTCGGTCCTCCGTCCTCCTTGCTCCTTGCTCCACTCACCCTCATGCTCAGCCATATGGCCTCTTTCCTCCTTAGCCGTCAGCTTTCAGCCCTCAGCCCTCAGCCCTCAGTCTTTAGTCATCAATCTGCACGCTTCCACAATGAAAAGAGCGTGAGGCTGGTTGCCCCACGCTCTGGTGTCCTTCGTGTTCGCCGACGGCCTAGGCGGGTCTGGCGGGGGGCATGGCAAATAGCGGCTTCCAAAAGTAAAAGCCGCTAAAGCTAAAGTAATAGGCCCCGCGCCACGTCTGGCTCATCGTCTACTCCTGTGGCCCCTAGCTTACCACAGATGCCCGCCGGTGTCAATCATCCGTTAGGCGTATTCAGCCATTCACAACGCTTCTGAGGAGGGAAAAGTTACGGCTAGATGTAACAAGTTAGTCCATCCCCTCCACCGCTGTCGAGCGTGCGGTGGGAGCCGGTTGGGGCGTCTGGGGCTGGCGCGCAGACCGCCGCCAGGGCCGCCAGGCGAGCAACCGCTTGCCGCCGCCGATGCCGGAGTCGAGCAGGCTGTAAGCCGTCGGGACCAGGAACAGCGTCAACAGGGTCGAGGTCAGCAGACCACCGATAGTAACGATAGCCAGCGGACGGCGGAACTCGCTGCCCTGGCCGATGCCGATGGCGACGGGTAGCGAGCCGAGCATGATGGATAGCGTCGTCATCAGGATGGGGCGGAGCCGGGCCGGGGCCGCCGTGAGCAGCGCCTTGTCGCGCCCGATGCCGATGCGGCGCAGACGGTTGGTGAAGTCAATCAGCAGGATGGAGTTCTTGGTCGCCAGGCCGATAAGCAGAATCATGCCTACCAGCCCTAGGATGTCCAGCGGCATGTTC
>JAHCIP010000448.1 GCA_026129165.1 Anaerolineae bacterium | reverse complement strand
CGCCTGGGGGTAGAACTCCGTGGAGAGGTGATACCAGGCTGGCGCGACCAGTATGGCGCTCCAGCCGCTGAACAGGCTGACCGTGCCATAGTCGGTGAAGTTCAGGTTGACCAGACGGTTGAGGAGATAACCGACCAGAGACCACGCGGCTAAGGCCGCCAGCCAGGCCGTGGCTCGTCGGCTGCGCGTGATGAGGTAGACGCCCAGCCACAGGGCCACGCTGAGGGCGATGAGGTCGACGGTTGAGTTGAAGCCTACCATGGAGTCATTATACCATAACCGGGCTTGTCGCGGGCTATACTTGCCCGGCCTACCCTCCTGAAGTATAATCCCCGATAGTCGAATGTTACCGCCGTTAGGGAGCCGCCAGTGGAAATCTCAGGGAAGCAGAATTGGACGTTGGATCAACTGGAACGCGATGGGATGGCCTGGCCGCCGGGGCCGTGGGAGAAGTTGCCCGGTCATACCGCTGAGGCGATGGCCGAGCCGGTGGCCCAAGCCGCGCCTGATGAGGCGGCCGTCGAGGACGTTGCACCCGCCGCCAGTCGCTGGGCGGGGATGGGGTCGGTCGCCCGCGAGATCATCGAGACGCTGGTGTTGACGGCGGCCATCTTCTTTCTCATCCGCATCCCCTTCCAGAATTTCCGTATCGAAGGCTTCAGTATGGAGCCGACGCTGCATACCGGCCAGTTCATCATTGTCAACCGCGCCCTGTATCGCTGGTTCTCGTCACCGCAGCGGGGCGACATTGTTGTCCTCAAGCCGACCAACAACCCCGACCGCGACTACATCAAACGGGTGATTGGCTTGCCGGGCGAGACGGTCGAGGTGAAGTCGGGGCGTGTGTACATCAACAACAAGCCCCTGGCCGAGGAGTACTTGCAACGTCTGGGCAGCTATACGCGCCCGCCAGCGACCCTTGGCCCTGAGGAATACTACGTCCTCGGCGACAACCGCGACAACTCCAACGACTCCCACAACTGGGGCGCGTTGCCTAAGGATAACATCGAGGGCAAGGCGTGGGTGGTCTACTGGCCGTTCAAAGATTGGGGCATGGTCCCCAACTACGCCTTCCCGCCGGGTATGCCCTGACCTCGCCGCGAATCCTATGGAGCCATCCCATGAATCAGGCTGATGCGGCGCGCCAGGCGCGCAACGCGGCCCGCGAAGCGCGTGGTCGAGCGGCGGCCCTGGCGGTCGCCACCTACGATCCCTCGGCCGCGGGTGGTCGTGCGCCCGATGTGGCTGCGATGATCGACCATACCCTGCTCAAGCCTGACAGCACGGCGGCGCAGATTCGCGCTGTGTGTGATGAGGCCCGCGAGTACGGCTTCGCGACGGTGTGCGTCAACGCGATGTGGGTCGGGCTGTGCCACACCGAGCTGGCGGGCAGCGGTGTGGGTATTACCGCCGTGGTTGGCTTCCCCCTCGGCGCGACGACCACCGCCAGCAAGGTCTTCGAGGCCCAGCAGGCCATCGACGCCGGGGCGGATGAGATCGACATGGTGATCGCCGTTGGGGCGTTCAAGGGCGGCGACGACGAGACGGTCCGCCGCGACATTGAGGCCGTGGCCGAGGCCTGCCACGCGCGGGGCGCGCTGCTCAAAGTCATCCTGGAGACGGTCTTTCTTAGCGATGAGGAGAAGGGGCGGGCGTCGCGGCTGGCCGTCGCGGCCGGCGCTGATTACGTGAAGACCTCCACCGGTTTCAGTGGCGGCGGTGCGACTCCGTCCGACGTGACGCTGATGCGCCAGGCGGTCGGTCCCGCGCCCGGCGTCAAGGCGGCGGGCGGTGTCAAGACCTTCGCCGACGCCCAGGCGATGGCGCACGCGGGCGCGACCCGCATCGGCGCGAGCGCCGGGGCCAAACTGGTGCGCGAGTTGCAGGGCGAGCAGTCGGCTGGCCCAGGAGCCGGTTACTGACATATGGCAGCTGGGGACAGGTCGGGTTTCTCTAGCGCGCCGAGTGGGCTTCTATCCCGTCGATACCCTGAAGGACATCTGCATGGACCCCCGCTACGATCAACTGGCCGATATTCTTGTCAACTACAGCGTCGCCGTGAAGCCCGGCGAAAACTTGCTCATCGCTATGGGCGAGCCGGAGGCGATGCCTCTGGTGTCCGCCACCTACCGCGCGGGCATCAGGGCGGGCGCTAACGTGGAAGTGGCTTTCTCCTCCACGGAGTTTCAGTACGACCTGCTCAAGTACGGCTCAGACGAGCAGATCAGCGTGACGCCCGCTGTTACCAAGTGGGGTGTCGAGTGGGCCGACGCATGGATCGGGCTGAGCGCGGTCAAGAACCCCTACGCCCTGGCGGGGCTGCCCGCCGAGCGCAGGGCAAGGCGCTCGGCCGTCCTGACGCAGCTGGCCTTCTACCGCGTGGAGCAGACGCGCTGGGTCGGCACGCGCGTGCCGACGGAGGCTTTCGCCCAGAGCGCGTCGATGCCGTATCGCGAGGCGGTGGACTTCTTCTTCAATGCCACCATTCAGGACTGGCCGGCGGTCTCGGCCAGATGGGATCGGGCGTGCGACGTCTTCCAGGCGCATGACCAGGTGCGCCTGGTGGGCCGCGATACCGACCTGACCTTCGCCACCGGCGGTCGTACCTACGTCCAGTGTCGCGGCGAGAACAACATCCCCGATGGCGAGTTCTTCACCGCACCCGTCGAGACGAGTGTCGAAGGCCACATCAAGTTCGACTTCCCCGGCCTTTACCAGGGCCAGCCCATCGACGGCATCCGCCTGACGTTCAAGGAGGGCCGAGTCGTCCAGGCCACGTCGGAGACGGCGCAGGACGTCCTGGAGCAACTCCTCAACGTCGACGCAGGCGTGCGCTACGTGGGCGAGTTTGGCGTCGGCTGGAACTACGGCATCGACCGCTTCGTCTACGAGACGCTGTTCGACGAGAAGATGGGCGGCACGATCCACCTGGCGCTCGGTCAGGCGTACAAGACCAACAACGGCGTCAACGAGTCGGCCATCCACTGGGACATCGTCAAGGACCTGCGGACGCAGGGCGAGATCTACCTGGATGGCGAGAAGGCGTTGGAGAACGGGAAGTTTTTGGTGTAGAGTGGAAGGTGCATGATGCCCGAACGCATCACTGTCAATCCCAATGTTCACTTCGGGAAGCCACATGTGACGGGTACCCGAATCACGGTGCAAAACGTCCTCGAATTGATCCGAGAGGGATTGACTTTCGAGGATATCATGCGGGATTACTACCCTGACTTGAACGTCGACGACATTCGGGCCTGTATTCAGTATGCGATTGACGTGACATCGGCGGAGGACCTGCATGTGAGCCTGGCATCGGCATGAGGTTGCTGCTCGACCAGGACGTCTACCTGGCGACGATCCAATTCCTGCGAGGGCTGAACCACGACGTCGTGCTGGCCGCGGAGATTGGCAAAGCCGAGGCCGACGATGTGGAATTGCTACGCATCGCCCAGGAACAGGAGCGCGTCTTCGTCACGCGCGATAGTGATTTCGGCAATCTCGTGTTCGTCAACCGTCTTGGCTCGGGTGTCCTATACCTGCGAGTACTGCCGTCCTCTATGGACGCGGTCCACCAGGAACTTCAGAGAGTTCTGGCACGCTACGCGGAGGCGGAGTTACGACAGGCATTCGTGGTCGTGGAGGCAGGCAAGCATCGCTTCCGCCGATTGCCTCGTCAACCATAAGGTGGATGGATAGACTAATCGATGCCCCAGCACTTTGACCCGGACCTGCAATCTATGCAGGAGGCGCGCCACCTGGCCGAGCGCGGCTACAGCGCCTGGCAGAAGCTTCGCGCCTTCAGCCAGGCCCAGGTGGACGCCGTCTGCCAGGCGATCGCCGACGCCGCC
>JAHCIP010000447.1 GCA_026129165.1 Anaerolineae bacterium | reverse complement strand
AGCAAAGTCTTCAACGATGACTGGATGCGCGAGAATGGCTTCTTGCAGTCGCCCTGGTTCGGGGGGCAGGTCGCCAACCTGATGGACACGCGCCCGGCCGCCAATGTCCTGACGGCCCAGGTGAGCGACCGCATCACCGACGTGATTGACGTGCTGAAGCAGCACAACATCTCGCAGTTGCCCGTCATGCGCGACGGCAGCTTGGTTGGCCTTATCAGCGAACGCGACCTACTCAACCACATGCTCTTCGCGCGCCACCAGCACACGCCCGACGAGACCATCGAGGCGCTCGTCTCGACGGACATCACCGTCGTCGGTCCCGACACGCCGCTGGACGTGCTGGGCGAGGCGGTCAGCCAGGGCCAGGTGGCCGTCGTCCTCGAAAATGGCGCAGTCACCGGCATCATCACCAAGATTGACCTGATTGACTACCTCGCGGGCCAGATCCGCTAGCGCTATGAGATCTAGCATGAGCGACTGTCCAGGTGAATATGAACTGCGCGACATCGTCCATACCGTTCGATACCAGGGACTGGTCATCGTCATTGATCACGTTCCAGCCGAAGTATGTACGGTTTGCGGTGACATCTTGTTTAAGCCAGAGACCGTGCGCCGCATCGAGGAGATTATTCGGAGCCGGACTGCACCGAGTCAACTGGTACCGCTGTACGAATATGCGTAAGAGCAACGAAACAGACACATCTGATGGACACCCAGTCTATTCATGGCGTTCCGATTCGCCTTACCGATGAGCGTTGGCAGCACATCCTCAAACGCCATGTTGAACTCGTGAACGAACGAGGACGAGTGTTGGAGACGGTTGCTGAACCGGACTGCATCCAGCTAGGAGATTTTGGCGAACTGTTAGCCATCCGCTACTACGACAAGACACCTCTTACCAGCAAACACCTGGTCGTAGCTTACCGAGAGATTAGCCCCAGCGACGGTTTTATCCTGACGGCCTATTTCAGCAGTCGGCCATCAGTTAGGAGGAAAGTGCTATGGAAGCGGTGAGAATATTAGATAAGCCAGCCAATATTACTTGGGACTACGACGATGAGGCCGATGTCCTCTACCTCTCGATTGGCGCGCCGCGCCCCGCGCTCGGCCTGGACATTGGCGATGGGGTCGTCGTGCGCTATGACGAGGCCAAGAACGAGGTAGTCGGCTTGACAGTCATCGGCCTCCGCGCGCGGTTAGCCGAAGAACTCAAGGCGAGTTGAGGCTTAGGCCAGGGCGGCCAGCACGCGGGCCGTGTCCCAGTAGAACGGACGAAACTCGACCACCTGGCCGTCGCGGACGGTGTACAGTTCCAGCAGCGGCATGGTTAGCTCCTGGCCCGTCTTCCGCACCCGCACCGTGAGGTCCACCACGACAGCCACTCGCTCGCCGTCGGCGATGAACGCCTGGGGACGCGGCTCGAATTTATCGAAGACCTGGAACACAAGGCCCAGCACCTGCCCGATGCCCGCTGGCCCCTGCCAGAGACCGCCAAACGGCAGCGAGTCCGGCTCGTGGACGGCGCAGTCGGGGTGATATTGAGCCAGCGCCGTATTAATGTCGCCGCGAGCGCCCGCCTCATAGATGGTTTGAACGACGCACAGAGCCTCAGTCTCCATAGGTATCTCCTGTGAGTGAAGGAATCGCCTAGTTATGTCAGCGCAAGAAATGCCCATCCTCCGCATAGTCCCCTCAGACAGCCTGGTGTTACACGAAGACGCCGACCCCCAACGTATCGAACGTCTCACCGTCCGGCTGCGCGAGGATGGCCTGATCAAGAACCCCCCCATCGTCACGCCGCTGGACGAGACGCGCTATGTCGTCCTCGACGGCGCCAACCGCGTCTCCGGCCTCTGGCGGCTGGGCATCGCCCATGCCCTGGTCCAGGTCGTGGACTACGACCGCGTCGAGCTAGACACGTGGTACCACCTCGTCGCGAGCATCCCCCGCGACCATCTGTTCCAGGCGGTACGCGGTGTGCGCGGTGTCCGCCTGCTCCACACCGACCTCGACACAGCGCGGGAAGACCTGGCGCAGCGCCGCAACCTGGCTTACCTGGTCTGTCCGAACGGGGAGGTCTTCTCGATCATCAGCCCCGGCTCGCTCCAGGAAGGCGCGCGTATCCTGGTGGACATCTCGAATGTCTATCGCGGCCTCGCCAACATCCACCGCGTGCGGATTGACAGTATGTTCGCGCTCGCCGCCATGTACGACGACGTAGCCGCCCTCATTGTGTATCCGGCCTTCACCCGCGCCGACATCCTGGCCCTCGCCCGCGACCAGGCCAAAGTTCCGACGGGCATTACCCGCCATATCATCCCCGGCCGTGCCCTGCGGGTCAACCTGCCCCTGAGCGTTCTGACCAACAACCAGCCGCTTGACGCCAAGAACGAGTGGCTCGCCCGCTGGGAACGCCAGATGCTGGCGACCAAGGCGGTGCGCTACTATGCCGAGAGTACCTATCTGTTTGATGAGTAAAAATTTACTTGACAAACGCGGTGTTTCTTTGTAGAATACTTCATAGCTAAACGATTTTGGGAGAACTATGCGGTTTTTCGTGTTGCAGTGCATCTGTCGCTAGCGGGGCAGACGAACGGCCTGCGACTCTGAGGGCGAGGACGCCCTTGGAGTGGAGCACAGGCCAGACGACTGAACCCCGCGTTGTATGGGTGTCCCAGCGATGAGCGTGGGCCGGCTCGCGGCTCCGCCTGTCTGGAAGCAACACGGTCTCCCTTTCTCCGACATACCGCCCGGCAAGACTTGATCTGCCTGCGGTTCCGCCTGACAGCGGTCTACCTCATCGCCTGTGGCCTGCGCGCGACGCGCGGGCGCTCGCCGATGGGGCTTTTTGTTGTGAAGTAGACAGTAGTCAGTAGTCAGTAGCCAGTCACTAGACCACCGACGCCTGTCTACCGAGTACTGTCTACCGACTACTGTCTACCGACTACCGATTACTGATTGAAGAGGTATATCATGGCTACCGTGTTCCTTCCGACCCCCCTCCGCCGCTATGCCAACGGTCAGGCAAAGGTCCAGACCGAGGGCGGCACGCTCGGCGAAATCCTCGCCAATCTCGACGCCGCCTACCCAGGGCTTAAAGAGCGCGTATTCGATGAGAACGGCGAGATCAAGCGGTTTATCCAGGTCTTTGTCAATGATGAAGACGTGCGCGGCCTCCAGGGCACCGAAACCCCGGTTGGCCCGCGCGACGAAGTATCCATTGTTCCAGCTATGGCCGGCGGATGCTAAACCATTGCAGCGACAGGAGAGAAGAATATGTCCCACCACGACAGTAGCGGCTACGCGCACCCTGAGACCGTCGTTAGCACCCAGTGGGTGGCCGACCACCTGAATGACCCCGCCATTCGCCTGATTGAGGTGGATGTCGACACCACCGCTTATGACCAGGGCCACATTCCGGGCGCCGTCGCCCTCAACTGGAAAACCGAACTCCAGGACCAGGTCACGCGGGACATTGTGCCGCAAGAGCAACTGGAGCGGCTGCTGAGCAATCTCGGCGTCGGCCGTGGCACGACGATTGTCATGTACGGCGACAACAACAACTGGTTCGGCGCCTATGCCTTCTGGCTGCTCAAGATTTACGGCCACCAGGACGTGCGGGTGATGAACGGCGGCCGCAAGAAGTGGCTTGACGAGGGCCGCCCGACAACCACCGACGTGCCCAGCTACGCCAAGACCGACTATCGTGCCGACGCGCCCGACCTATCCATCCGCATCTTCCGCGACGAGGTGCGCTCGCTGCTAGGCCAGCCCAGCTATGCCATGGTGGACGTGCGCTCGCCCGCCGAGTACACCGGCGAGTTGCTGGCCCCGCCGGGCTTGTCGGAGACGGCGCAACGCGGCGGCCACATCCC
>JAHCIP010000446.1 GCA_026129165.1 Anaerolineae bacterium | reverse complement strand
GCCGCCGGCGGCGCGGCGGTCTGGCCGCCACACGCGACAATCGCCAGGCTCAGGATCAATGCTACAGCCCATAACCATTGCTTTGCCATTTGAGTTTCCTCCTCCTTGTGGGGCGTGCTGTCATTGCACGCCAAGTCTAGCATACGTATGTTAAGTGGCGGTTAAGCCAACTTTAAACAGTAGTCGCGGCGGTGAAACCTCTTAGCCCTTGAGGGCGCCCGCCGTCAGCCCGCGGATCAACTGCTTCTGACCGACGAGGAGCAGGATAAAGGTCGGCAGCAGGGCCAGCACCGCGCCCGCCATGACGATGTTCCACTGCGTGGACTCCTCGGACTGGAGCATGGCGATGCCGATTTGCACCGTGCGCATCGTCTTCTCGTTGGTCACCAGCAGGGGCCAGAAAAACTGGTTCCAGCTATTGACGAAGCTATATACGCCCAACGTCCCGAGCGCCGGGCGCGACAGCGGCAGGACCACTGTACTGAGGTAGCGCACGTGCCCCGCGCCGTCCATCACCGCTGCGTCGTAAAGCTCGCGTGGGATGGTCATAAAGCTCTGGCGGAGCAGAAACGTCCCAAACGCCGTCGCCAGGAAAGGCGCGGTCAACCCCTGGAACGTGTCGGTCCATCTCAACTGACGGATGGTCTGGTAGTTCGGGATAATCGTCACTTCCCACGGAATCATCAGCGTCGCCAGGAAGATAAAGAACACCAGGTTGCGGCCTTTGAACGGGATGAAGGCAAAGGCGTAGGCCGCGAGGCTGGCGGTGAGAATCTGGCCCAGGGTGACGATACCCGACTGGACAAAGCTGTTAAAGAGGAAGCGGGCAATGGGCACCTGGCGGAACACGTCCTCGTAGTTCTGCGGGTAGAAGTTCAGCGGGAACAGGTTCGCCGGGGGGCGCATGGCATCGGAACTGGGGACCAGGCTCGTCGAGAGGGTGACCCACAGCGGAAACAGCAGGACGATGGAACACAGCACCAGGAGGGTGTAGCTTATGACCTGGCTGGGGGTAGTGGTTTTCATTCGTAGTGGACCCTTCGTTCGAGAACCTGGAACTGGAGAACGGTCAGCGCGAGCATGACCACAAACAGCACCATGGCCTGCGCCGACGCCGAGCCGAACTGGAAGCGCAAGAATGCTTCTTCGTAGATCGAGTACACCAGGCTGTAGGTACTATCGCTCGGCCCGCCCTTCGTCAGGATGTAAATCTGGGTAAAGGCCTGGAGCACGCCGAGCGTGGAGACGACGCTGACGAAGAACAGAGTCGGCGAGAGCAGCGGGATGGTGATGTGGCGGAACAGGGTCCAGCCATGCGCCCCATCGAGCGCGGCGCTCTCGTAGAGTTCCTCGGGAATCCCCTGCATGCCGCTCAGCAGGACGATGAAGTTGAAGCCGATGGAGGACCAGATGGTGGTGATGGCGACGGCGGCTGGCGCGGAGCCGGGGTCGAGCAGCCAGGGAACAGCCTTGATGCCCACCAACCCCAGCAGGTAGTTGAGCGTGCCCGTCTGCGCGCTGAACATGAGGAGGAAGATGGTCGAGGCGATGGCCGTCGAGATCGAGATGGTCGAGGCGAAGATGAGGCGGAAGACGCCAATGCCGCGTAGCTGACGGTTCGCCAGCACGGCCAGTCCCAACGCGACCACCAGCAGCGCCGGCACCACCAGCAGCGCGAGCTTGAAGCTGACCCACACGCTGTTGAGGAAGTACTTGTCCTTGAGCAGTTCGGTGTACAATTCAGTGCCGACAAAGACGCTGGGGCGGCCAAGCGGGTCGGTCAGGTAGGCGCTGAGGTATATAGACTTCGCGACGGGGTAAAAGACAAAGACGACAAATACAATCAGGGAGGGGATGAGAAACAGCAGGGCCAACAGAAACTGGCGTATCTCACGCAGCCGTCGCCGCTGGGCACGCGTACGCGCGTCCATGAGAGACAGGGGGCTGGCCTGAGACTGAGTGGCTTGCATATGGGTCTCCTGGTTGTCGCCCCCATCGTACAGGGCGAGGACGCCACTATGCGTCCCGCGTAGGATTGTACCCCGATTTGCAGGCGCGGTCAAGAATAGGACGCGCGAATTTTCATCAGACTTTCGTCAGGTGATTGACAAAAGCACTAAAATATGATAAACTGGTACTACCTATTCTGAGCCTCCGCCATACTAGAAGGGTAACGATACCCGCCAATGAGCATTGACCCTGGCTCTGGCTCCGCAAAGCGTGTGCCACGCCGATATTTCTCAATCGGCGTTTTATTTCCGCTGTTTCTTTATTCCGCTGTCCCTTTATTCCCAGCTCCCCCCTTTTTATCCCTCGCTCAGTACCTCTAGGCGGAGGCACCGTTGGCCATGGCTCTTATGAACGCCGTGTCGGGTTCGGACTCATCCTCTCTCCAACAGTTATTGGTACAAGCGCGCGAAAAAGGCTACGTCACGCTCGACGACATCCTGGCCCTCTTTCCTGAGGCCGAGAAGAATGTCGCCGCCATTGATGACGTGTATGACCTGTTTTTACGCGCTGGCGTGGTTGTCCGCGATGATGACGATGAAGAGACGCCAGAAGGCGACGCCAAAGACGATTCGGTTCTCCAGGATGAGACCATCGCCATCATGGAAACGGACCATGCGTTTGACCTGACGGGTGTTGACTCCGATGACACCATCAGCCTCTATCTAAAGGAGATCAGCAATATTCCCTTGCTGACGGCCGAAGAAGAGGTGGAACTGGCAAAACGCTTGGAACGGGGTCGGGCGGCGCGGCGGCGGATGTCACGTAACGGCATCAGGGGCGGAGAACACGACCGCCTGGAACGCCAGAACCGCGACGGCGAGATGGCTCGCAAGCATCTCATCCAGGCCAACTCGCGGCTGGTCATCAGCATGGCCAAGAAGTATATGGGGCAGGGCGTGCCCTTTCTGGACCTGATCCAGGAGGGCAACCTGGGGCTGATGAAGGCGGTCGAGAAGTTCGACTATCGGCGCGGCTACAAGTTCAGCACCTACGCGACGTGGTGGATTCGCCAGGCCATCACCCGCGCCATCGCCGACCAGGGCCGCACCATTCGCGTGCCCGTCCACATGAACGACCGCATCCGCAAGGTGTATCGCGCTGCCCAGGACCTGGAGCAGGAGTTGGGCCGCCAGCCCACCCCCGAAGAAATCGCCGCTGTGGTCGGCCTGCCCGCGCACAAGGTACAGCGCGCCCTGAAGGTGTCGCGCCGCTCGTTGTCACTGGAGAAGCCCGTCGGCGAGGAAGGCGATAGCGAGCTGGGCGAGTTCATTGAGGACGAGAGCAGCCCCAGCCCCTCCGAGAGCGCGGCGCAGCGGATGTTGCGCGAGCAGCTTGAAGAGATGTTCATGTCCCTGTCGCCACGCGAGGCCCGCATCCTGGAGATGCGCTTCGGCCTGCGTGATGGTCATAGCTACACGCTCAAGGAAACCGGCCAGAAGTTTGGCCTCACCCGCGAGCGTATTCGCCAGATCGAGCAGGAGGCGCTGGCAAAGCTCCGCCAGCCCGGCCGCTCCTCGAAGCTCCGCGAATATCTGCACTAATCCTCGACTTGTGAGCCTTGTCCGAACCCCCGCCACCCCCTCGTGGATGGCGGGGGGTTTTGCTTTCCCCGACCATCCCGCGCCGTTCTACCGGCAGGTATGCCGGGCGCAGGGCACAGGATAGGGGGCAAGCAACGTGAAAGTTCGTTCACCTCTGGCGAAAGTCAGGCCTGGACAGTATCTACGCGGTGTCTATACACGTCATTTGAGTAGAGGCTATCTCACATCGAGTCTGGACAAGGCGTGACTATGAACTCCCAAAGACTGAACCCGCTGCGCCTCTCCATCGCGCTGGCGTTGGCATTCGCGCTGGGCCTGGGGGCCTTCATCCTCGT
>JAHCIP010000445.1 GCA_026129165.1 Anaerolineae bacterium | reverse complement strand
GGCCACGAGTACCGCGACCAACACGCCGACGAGTCTCAATACCCTCGCAGGTGGGCATACTCCTCGGACCCCTCCCCCTCACTCCTTCATCTATAGAGTCCCTCGCTACAGTGCCCCATTTTAGGGTGGCTGACTCGGTCTGCGTGGTCGGTGCAGATTCTTGTGTTAAAACCGACACCTACCCAAAAACGGGTGTATTGGAGGGCGTTTTCGTTACCCATATGGGGCGCAGTTCGCCGACTGGCCCCATTATACACTAGTCTAGAACGGTTGGCAAGAGCCTGGGAGGGCAATATGCATAATACCGTTCTGCCATCCCCACCTCGCCTCCTCCACGATGCCGCCCGCTGCCTCGCCCTCGCCCACCAGCATCGGCTAGGCGTCACGCGCCTGGGACGTCTAGAGCCGAACAGCCTCCAGCGTCTGGCCGCGTATACCCAACCAGATGACGCAGCCTATGTGCGCTTCCTGTTCGACCTCCTGGTCGAGGCCGGGCTGCTGCGCCTGGCCGACGGCCACGCCCAGCCGACCGACGCGGCCTATCGCTGGCTCGCGCAGCCCGCTGCGCTCCAAATTCTCGCCCTGCGCCGCGCCTGGTTTGACAGCCTGCACCTCACCTGGCAGTGGCTGCCCGCCGACCGGGCCGTCGTCCTGCCCGCCGTCCAGTGGCCGGCGCTTCTCCTGGCCGCGCTGGCCGCGCTCGCCGCGCCGGAGGCTGATCTGACGGCCGATGACCTCCTCCAGCGGCTGGAGCGCCAGGGGTTGCTCGTCCCCCGTGGCCGGGCTCAGAACTTGCCTCGGCTACGACAGAGCGCCGCTGGCCGCGTCGGCCGTGTGCTCGCCTTCCTCTTGAGGGCTGTGTTGCCCGGCCTCGCCCTGGTCGAGACTGTGTCTCCCGTCGGCCAAGCCGGCGTGCGTCCCACTGCCGAAGGCAGCGCCTGGTTGCGCCACGCCCTGGCCGATCGCCCCGGCCTCGCCCTGGACCCGCCCTACGCTGAGGAACTCGCTCTGCCTGATACCCCCCTTGCCTTCGCGCCTGTCGCGGCCGCCGCTGTCACGATGACGGCTGAGCGGGGGGTTCTCATCACCCCTACCGCCCCGGCCCGCTGCGTCTTCGACGTGACCCTCTTCGCCCGCCTCCGCTCCCCTGACCCGCCCGCCCGCTACGAGTTGACCCCGGCGGCGTTCCAGGCCGCGCTGAGCCGGGGCGGCGACGCGGCCGGCCTCCTCTTCAAGCTGACCGTCTACAGCGGGGGCGACCTGCCACCCGGCCTCGCCGACACCGTGCGCGCCTGGCAGGACAAGACCGCTCGCATCACCTGGACGCCCGGCTACCGCCTCACCCCTGCCCACCCCACCAGCCTCGATCAGCCGCGCCAACGGCGGGCGTTTCGTGAGCGGACCGAGCGGCTGGGCGCGCAGGACGCCTGGGTGGCGCAGGCCGACGCGCCCAGCCTGTTCCGCTACCTGCGCCGGCTCGGCTACACCGTCGCGCCGGCCACGGCCGGACCGGGGGCCGAGACCGCGCCGCTGCCGCCAGCAACCCTGCCGCTGACGGAGTTGCTGGTGGTTCTGCGCACCTACGAGGCGGTGGCCCGACGCGTGCCGGGTCTCGCCCAACTGACTCTCGCCGACGTGGACCGGGCGGTCGCCGAGGCGCTGGCTGCGGATGACCTGGCGGGCGTGGCGCGCCTCGTCGCCTCCCACACCGCCCTGCTGGCCCAGCAACTTCCCGCCCCCCACCTCCCCCCTGACCCCTCTTCCCCCCCTTCCCTGCGAGGGAAGGGGGACGGGGGGTTAGGTTCCCCCGCCCCCCGCCCCCCTCTCCCCTTGGGAGAGGCGTCGGGGGTGAGGGCCGTCCTCGCAGCCGCCATCGCCGCCCAGACACCCGTCCACCTGGTCTATGTCGACACGCGCGCCCGCGTCACGCGGCGACAGGTTCGCCCCCAACGCCTGGTGAGACGCTGGGGGCGGGACTACCTCATCGCGCGGTGCGAGCTTCGGGGGGACGAGCGCGCCTTTCGGCTGGACCGAGTGGTGACCCTCAGTACAAAGTAGTCGGTAGACAGTAGTCAGCACTGACTACCGACTACTGATGACTGACTACCGACTACTGACTTCTACACAATCTCATACCCCATATCCAGCCTGACCGGCGCGGCCAGCCCGAACGACTTGATGCGTCCCACATCCGCTGCGCATAGGTGATAGAGGCGAATATTGTCCGCCTCCGCCTTGATCAGCTTGCGCAGCCGCCCCACCATCTCACGGTACGCCGCCCGGTCCAGGTGACAGTCGAACACGCTCTCCTGAACGTGCTCCCCGTACCCCTCCAGCATCTTCATCACCTTCAGACGCCGCCGGTCATCCGCGATATCGTAGGTCACGACGACGAAGATCATGGCGGCCCTCCTAAGCACGAGCCCTGACAGGTCTTGCGCGGTTACCGAATCAGCAGCGGAGTGTACGCCTCATCCCGCCCGGTCAGACAGCGCTCCATATGCTGGACCTGCCGCTCGATGCACTGGGCGTAGGTCAACTCCTGCTGCCACGTCGGGTGGCGCACCTTCACCATCAGCCGTTCCTCGTAGCGGCCGATGAAGAAGCGCCGCGCATCGTCCGTCATCACCACCCGCTCCCCGCCGCGAGTAAAGTCCGTTGGCTCCAGCAACCGCTGGCGCACGATGGTCAGCACCAGCGTGTCCACGATCACCGGTCGGAACTCCTCCTCCAGGTCCAGCGCCAGCGAGGGCCGGCCGAAGTCAATCTGGTGCAGCACCCCCAGCGCCGGGTCCAGCCCCAGGCGATACAGCTCGCCCACGATGTCGTTGAGCAGCAGAGTGTACCCCAGGCTGAGCATCGCGTTGACCGGATCCGGCGGTGGGTAGAACGCCCGCCCCTCGAAGCCCCAGCGCGTCCGGTCGAACAACTCCCCCCACGCCCCGAAATACGCCGCCGCGCCGCTCCCCTCGTAGCCCATCAGCGCGTCAATGCTCGGCGCCGCCGCCGCCGCTGCCGCCTGCTCCAGGATGGTCTGCATCGCGCGTTCCACCCGGCCGCCCGCCTCGCCGTAGCGCCGCAGCACCACCGCCTGGTTGCGCAGCTTGCCGATGACCACCGCCCGCGCCAGCGGCAGCGCTCGCGCCGGGTCCAGCGTCGTCAAGGTTTGCTGCACGCGGCGGGCGCTGTTCTTCGCCAGGGGACCCGCGGCGCGGAAGGCGAACCGACCGGACTGGCTCTGGAACACCACATCCACGCCGCGCCGCACCAGGTCGTACAGCAGCGCCGTGCTGGCACTGACCCCCTGCCCCATGAGAATCACCTGGTCCAGCGAGGCCAGGGGATAGCTCTGCACGGTCTCCCCCTCCAACTGGACCACCAGGCGCTCCCCATCCTTGCGCAGCCGCGCCCCCTGCGTATCCACGATCAAGCGACTCATGCCGTCCTCCTTACCCGTCGAAGCGCGCGCCGAGGAAGGTGAAGTCCAGACCGAAGGGCAGGATGACTGTCTTGTCCTCGTTCAAGCGCAGTTCCAGCTCCGCCAGCGCCCCGGCGGCTTGCCGCAGCGCCCACAGCGCCTCATCCAGGTCCACGCACATGACCACAAAGTCGTCCGCGTAGCGCACCAGGGCCGCCCCCGCCTGGCTCATCGCCCTGTCGAACTGGTGGAGGTAGATATTCGCCAGCAGCGGCGAGATGACCGCCCCCTGCGCCACCCCATAGCCCCGCGTGGGGCTGCCGGCCTCACACCATTGCGCGACCAGCCGCGTGATGCGCTCGTCGCCCAGGTCCGCCATCTGCGCCAGCAGCCGGGCGTGGGGAATGCAGTCGAAGCACGCCTCGATGTCGCCGTCCAGCACCCAGCGTCGGCCGTGCGCCTCATGCCACAGCAC
>JAHCIP010000444.1 GCA_026129165.1 Anaerolineae bacterium | reverse complement strand
GGCCAGGATAGCGCGGTTATCGCCGCTGGCCTTGCCCACGGCCATCAGGGCCGCGCCGCCGTTCGCCATAATCGTGCGCACGTCGGCGAAGTCGAGGTTGATCAGGCCGGGCACGGTGATGAGTTCGGAGATGCCCTGGATGCCCTGGCGCAGCACGTCGTCGGCCAGGCGGAAGGCCTCGGTGATAGTCGTCTTCTTGTCGGCGATGTCGAGCAGGCGGTCGTTGGGCACGACGATGAGGGTATCCACGTGCTCCTTGAGGCGGGCCAGACCCTCCTCCGCCGAGCGGCGGCGGGTCGCCCCCTCAAAGCTGAACGGCTTGGTCACGACGCCGATAGTCAGCGCGCCAGCCTCGCGGGCCAGCTCGGCGATGGTCGGGGCCGCGCCGGTGCCCGTGCCGCCGCCCAGGCCGGCGGTGACAAAGACCATATCCGCGCCCTCCAGGGCGGCGTACAGGTCGTCCTGGCTTTCCTGGGCGGCCTTCTCACCAATCTCCGCCTTGCCGCCCGCGCCCAAGCCCTTGGTCAGCTTGTCGCCGATCTGGAGGCGGACGGGGGCCTTGGAGAACTGGAGGGCCTGGGCATCGGTGTTGACGGTGAGAAAATCAACGCCCTTGAGGCCCTCAGCGATCATGCGGTTGACGGCATTCGAGCCGCCCCCGCCGACGCCGATGACGCGGATCAGGGCAGTGCCATTACCAGAGTACGTGTGTTGGGTTTCGGCCGAGCGGCGCTGAGAACGGGTCTGCATGGTCAGGTGGCTCCTTTCGCGGTGCGAGTCTAGGTTTGAATTATGAATTAGGAATTATGAATTAGGATTATGAACTCAGAACCCCCGTTCTTAATTCATAATTCCTAATTCATAATTCAGCGTTACCCAGGTAGGAAGGCGCGGCGCACCCAGTTAAAGAACCGGGTGACGAGGTCAGGGCCGGGGCGTTGCTCCGCCAGGCTGGTGTCTTCGACCTGGCTATAGCGCATGGCCCACATCAGCAGGCCGACGGCGGTGGAGTAGGCCGGGCCGGCCACGCCGTCGGTCAGGCCGTCGAGGCGTTCCGGTTCTCCAACGCGGACTGGCATAGACAGCAGGTAGCGGCCCAGGTCGCGGAGACCTTCGAGTTGGCCTGTGCCGCCGGTCAGGACCAGGCCAGCCGGCAGCAGGTCGGCATAGCCGGCGCGCTGGATGTGGCCGTAGATCAGGCTCAACAACTCGTGGCTGCGGGCTTCCAGGACTTCGGCCACGAAGCGGCGCGGGACTTTCTCACTATGGCCGTTGCCGAAGCCGTTGGTGGTCACTGGCTCGGCTTCGACCACAGCTTCGGGAATGCAGTGGCCGTACTTGCACTTGATCGTTTCCGCCGTGTCGTAGGGGGTGCGAAGAACGACGGCCAGGTCATTGGTCATCTGGTGGCCGGCGATGGCGACAACGCCCGTATGGACGACCGCGCCGTCGGCGAAGATGGCGACGTCGGTCGTCCCGCCGCCCATGTCGGCCAGGCAGACACCCATCTCGCGCTCAGCGGGCGTCAAGACGGCTTCAGCCGAGGCCAGGGGTTCCAGGACGAGGTCGTGGGCGTGGATGCCCGCCCGCTGGACGGCGCGCACCAGGTTGTGGAGCGAGGCCGTCGCGCCACTGATAATGTGGACGTTGGCCTCCAGGCGGAACGCCTGCATCCCGACCGGCTCGCGGATGCCGTCCTGGCCGTCGAGGACGTAACTGCGCGGGATGATGTGGACGATCTCTCGCGTAGGGGCGATGGTCAGGCTGGCCTGGGCATTCTCGATGGCGCGCTGGACGTCGCCCTGGGTAATCAGGCGGTTGCCGTGGGTGATGGCGACGACGCCCCGCGCATTGTGCGACTGGATATGCTCGCCCGTCACGCCCACATAGGCGTGCTCGATGGTGTAGCCCGACACGCGCTCGGCCTGGCTCACCGCCGCCTTGATGGCATTACTGCACTCCTCGACGTTGACAACCATGCCCTTCTTCATGCCCAACGCCGGCGCCTGGCCCACGCCGACAATCCGCAGGCGGTCGTCCGTGCCTAGCTCGCCGATGACGACGACCACTTTCGTTGTTCCAATATCTAAGCCAACCAATGTCTTCTCCATAAACCACCCCTCCGGTGTGACGGGTGACGAGGGACGAGTCGGGAACGTGTGCGTATCACGCCCGTCACAGGTCACAGACTAACGATTTGAGCTTTTGAGGCGGTAGTAAGGCCGGGCGGCATAACGGAGGTCAATGAACTCCGGCTCGACCTTCTGCTGTTTGAGTTCTGCTGTCAAACTGCTAAGCACGCTCAGGCGCGCCGCGGTTGCTTCATCCTGCGAGCCAAAATAGACCGGCCAGCCTTGCGACGTCACAATGCCAATCCCGCGTTCGGTCGAAAAGATCAAGCCCTTGGTGTCGGGGACCAGGTCCCGCAGGTGGCGGGCGAGGGCGATCCACCCGGCGTCGAGCTTCGAGCCGAACGGCAGGGGGTTGCCTTCCGCCTGGACAAGCGGGGCGCCGGGCGGCGCGCCGTCAGCGGGCAACACGGTGCCGTCCTCAGCCACGCCGTAGACGGCCCCACCCACCTGCCACAGCGCCACCGGCGTCCGTTCCTCGACTTCGATGGTCACCTGCGCTGGCAGGCCCAGGCTGACCCGCGCCCGCTTGATAAAGGGCACATCCCGCAGCCGGCGTTCGGCATCGGTCGACCGGAGCATGAAGACATTCTGCCCATCCACCCCGCTACGGGCGTAAATATCTTGCGGGCTAACAAGATGGTTGCCCTGAATATCGGCGGAGTAGACATAAAAGCCATTGGCGGCCAGGAGGAACAGGGTCAACGCCAGGCCGGTCGCCACCAGCAGTAGCGACGTCATACGGGCGGGTGTCAGTTCGCCCAGGCGCGGTCGGGGTAGGCGAATCTGACGCGGCGGCGTGACGGGCCTGGTTTCGACATGCAGCGTGCGCTGCCGGCCGGGCCCCACCCGCATCTTCGGTACGGCCGTGCGCTGCTCATAGGCCGTCGTGCGCGGCATGACAACGCGGCGGCTGGCGTTCGCCTTTGGCTGGGCTGGGGCGGTTCCCGCCTCTCCGGATGGCCCGGCCTCGGTAAGGTGTGCACGCCCCGGCTGCCTTTTGCGCGCGGTGGGTGTACCTTTTCCCCCTTCGTGTCCATTCGTGCTCATTCGTAGTTTCGCCTCATCACGCATCACGCTTCACGCCTACCATCCCTAATCCTCTTCCCCCCAATCCCCCAATGGCTCAATCTCCAATTCGAGGCTGATGCCGTACTTCTCGCGCACCGTGGAACGCGCGGCTTGAATCAGCCCGGCCACGTCGGCCGCTGTCGCGCCGCCCAGGTTGATAAAGAAGTTGGCGTGCTTGGGCGAAATCTCGGCCTGTCCGACGCGGTAGCCCTTGAGACCGGCGGCGTCAATCAGCCGGCCGGCGTAGTCGCCGGGCGGATTCTTGAACATGGACCCGATGCTCGGGTCGGTCGGCTGGGTGCGCCGGCGGTGCGAGGTGTACTCGGCCATACGGGCCTGCAACTCAGCCGGCTCGGCTCTTTGAACAGCCAGGTCGGCGCGGAGGACGACCTCGCGTTCCTGGTGGGGCTGGTGCTTGAAACGGCTGCTGCGATACTCAAAGGCCAGGTCCGAAGCGGGAAGTTCGTACATATCGCCCTGGGGGCCGAGTACGAGGACACTCAGGGTGCTGTCCTCCATGCTCCACCCATGCGCGCCAGCATTATTGACGACGCACGCCCCCACCGCACCCGGAATGCCAATGGCCTGCTCAAAACCGCCCCAGCCCTGCTTGGCGAGTTGATACGCCAGGGCGGGTAGGGAGACACCGGCCTCGGCGGTCACGATGGCTTCGGCGGTGATCGTCTCGTCGTGGGC
>JAHCIP010000443.1 GCA_026129165.1 Anaerolineae bacterium | reverse complement strand
ACGACTTCCATCTGCCCATCGCCATCGAGGTCGGCGGCGACGGCTTCGAAGCCGAAGGGGAGGTCGTCGGAGATGATGTGTTTCTGCCAGCGGTCTTCGCCCGTCTCGCCGAGGTTCTCGTACCACACGACGGCGTGTTCGCCGGGGTTGGCGGAGTCGGTGGGGGCTTCGAGGCCGCTGGCGAGGAGGATGTCCCAGTCGCCGTCGCCGTCCATGTCGATGGGGTGGGCATGGATGGGACGGTTGTGGCGGGCGATGAGGTGCTTTTTCCACGGCTGCGTGCGTGGGTCGCCGGGGTTCTCGTACCACATGACCTCGTTGGCGGCCGAAGCCGTGCCCAGCAAGTCTACACGGCCGTCGCTGTTCATGTCCACCGCCACCACGGTGCGCGTCTCCCCGATATTGTCTTCGATGAGGTGCTCCACCCACTCGCCCTGGCGGTTCTCGTACCAGACGAAGCGATTGCCTTTGCGCCAACTGGCGGCGGCGACGTCCAGGTCGCCGTCGCCGTCGAAGTCGGCCAGCGCCACGTCGTAGGCGCCGGGCAGCGTCTCGCGCGCGATGTAGTGCTGCTGCCACGAGGCGGCCTGGCGTGGGTCGCCCTGGATGGTGAAGTAGTGGACGCTGCCGTTGAGGTTGTCAATGCACACCAGTTCGGCCCGGCCGTCGCCGTTGATGTCGCCCCAGGCGTGGCGCTCGATCCACTCGCCCGTGCGTTGGTGGACGACGTGGCGCGTGAAGCCACCATGGCCGTCATTCTCGAACCAATAGAGACCCACGTCGGTGTCGGCGGCGATGATGTCGGGGTAGCCGTTGCCGGTCAGGTCGAAGACCGAAATGCCATAGGCGTAGCTGAACTGATTCGAGACGAGGTGTTCGCTGAACGGGATGAGGGTGGGCATGGGTTATCGCTGGCCTCGATAGTGCGCGGCGACCCGCTGAATGGCATCGCCGAAGTGTTCGACGTGGGCTTCGGTGAAGGAGGGGTTCATGGTCAGGACGGCGGTGGTCGCCAGGAACTCTTCGACGCCGGGCAAGTGGAGATGGGCGAAATCCACCTCGGCCGCGCCGGGCAGGGTCCAGGGGAAGCGGGACGTGCCGTAGAGGTGCGGCTCGGCCAGGGCGGGGTACTGGTAGATGGGCTTCTCCAGGTAGGGCGCGTTGACCGGCACGCCCTCGGTCTGGAGCGCACGGGCGAAGTCGGCCACGGGGACGCGGATCACCGACGGGTCAATCTGGAAGCCGTAGACCCAGTATGCGTGTTTGGCGCCGGGCTGGACGGGGGTGACGCGCAGGCCCTCCTGCTGGCTGATGACCTCGTTGAGGTAGGCGGCGGCGGCCCGCTTGCGGCGTACGACCTCGTCCACCTTGCGCAATTGAGCCACACCCACAGCGCCCTGGAGTTCCGTCATGCGGTAGTTGGGCGACAGGTAGTAGTGCTGATAGTGGGGGCGGCGCGGGTTACCCTTGTCGGGAAACCACTTGAGCCGCTCGGCCAGGTCGTCGCGGTGGGTGACCACCATGCCGCCGTCGCCCGTCGTCATCTGCTTGCCGCCGAAGCTGAAGCAGCCCAGGTCACCCCAGGTCCCGACCGACCGGCCGCCGTACTCCGCGCCCTGCGCCTGGGCGCAGTCTTCGACCAGAGCAAGGTTGTGCTTCTTCGCCAGCGCGACGAAGGCGTCCAGGGGGCACGGGTTGCCGTACAGGTGGACCAGGACGATGCCCCGTGTGCGCTCGGTGATGAGTGACTCGACGCTGGCCGGGTCGAGGTTGCCCGTGCGCGGGTCCACATCGGCGAAGACCGGCACGGCGTTCTGGTACAGCAGGCCGATGACCGTGCCGAAGTCGGTCACGCCGGTGGTGATGATTTCGTCGCCGGGGTTCGGGTCCAGCACGCCCACCGCCGTGTGGACCGAGGCGGTGCCCGACGTGACGGCCTGGGCGTACCTGGCCCCGACCCTGGCCGCGAAGTCCTGTTCCAACTGGACGACTTTCGTGCCCCCCAATCGGCTGAGTTTGCCGGAGCGAATCACGTCAATCAACTGCTCGATTTCCTCGTCCCCCAGGTCCCATTGGGGACCAAACGAGCCGCCGGTCACAGCGGGCGCATTGCGTTCCAGGGCGATTGCCATACTTCAAACCTCCTGTGCTGAATGGGAATGCGGTAACAGATTGGCTAGTCGAGTGTCATGCGTGGGTCCAGGGCGTCGCGCAGGGCGTCGCCCGCGAAGTTGACGGCCAGCACGGTAATGGCGAAGGCGAGGCCGGGCGGCAGCCACCGCCACGGCATGACCGCTGGGAGTTAGAGGCGGGGGGGCCGCCTTGGACTACAACAACACGCGCGGGAACGACTGGACCCAGCGCTGCGAGTGGTGGGGCATGGCGTTCACCGTGATCACGAGGTCCACGGTCAGGTGAAACGCGGTTTCGGTACTGCGCAGCGAGGCGGCGGTGTCAATGGTCATGGTCCCATCCGGACGCAGGATGCGCCGCAGATGCTTGCCGACGGCCGAGACGTTGGCCGGGTGACGGTTGCTGGCCCAGACTTCCAGCTCCGTCTCGCTGACGGCCTCATGCTGGGGACCGTTACGGGCCACACTGTGCCGCCGCTGGCGCAGGCCGACGCGGTCGCCCAGCCGGTCGTGGACGATTTCCCAGGCCGGGAGGTCGGGGCGGTGGCGGTAGAGGTCCACCGGGACGGGGGAGGGGGCAAACTCGCACTCATTGACCGCCGGTTTGACCGGGACCAGGGGCAGGACGACGTGCGACAAGCCAGGGCCGAGGTGGAGGTGGTTGTAGCCTGGGTAGGGCGTCGGCCACAGGTTGGGGAAGTCGGCCGAGCAGACCGACAGCCGGATGCGGTGGTCTGGCTCGAAGCGCCAGGCCGTGCAGTCCAGCTCGACCTGGAGTTCGTAGACCTCGTCGGGATCGAGCGGCTGCGGGTGGGTCAGCGAGGCGCGCCGCGTCGCGTTGAGGACGCCGTTGCACACCAGGGCGCTTGTCCCATCAGGTGCGACATCGCACAGCCGGGCGACGAAGGCCATGACCGGCGCGCTGGACTGGACATGCAGCACGGCGAGCGGCTGGCCAAGGATTTCGAGCGGCGCGTCGAGGGGTGCGGAGGTGTAGTTGAGAGAGAGGACTTCGTCGGGGCGCTGGTCGGTGGGCAGGCCATACGGCACGCCGCCCGACCACAGGCCGCCGCTGGTCCCCACGGTCGGGCAGTAGGCGTAGCCGTGCTGCGCCGTCTTGGCTGGCTCGGCGGCGTCCAGGCGGCCATCCGGCGTGGGATAGAGTGTTGCCTCGCGCGCCCCTGCTAGGGGCCAGGCCGTCTCGGTACGCCAGTAGCCGGTCGTGGTCAGGCGGTCGGCGCGGGGGTCGTCGTAGCCCTGCATGTAGACGCACACCGGCGGCTCGTCCATGACGCCATTGTCTTCCCCCTTGAGCCAGGTGTCGCACCAACGGACGACCTCGGGCAGGTAGTCAATACACGGGCCGGGAATCGCGTTGGCCGGCCGGGCGTGGTTCCAGGGGCCGATGAGGACCTTCTTGGGGACGGTCAGATGGGCGAAGGTGCGCAGAGGTGGGTTGGGGTAGCCGTCGCGCCAGCCGCCAATCATAAAGACCGAGCACTGGAGCGCGTCGTAGCGGCCCCGGATGGAGCCGCTCTGCCAGTACTCGCCGTCGGTCGGGTGGGCGAGCCACTGGAGGAGGTAGGGGGTGTTGTGGGCGAGGTGCTGCTCCCAGACCGCCGCCCAGTCTTCGCCGGAGTATTCGGGGTAGGGCGGCATGGCGTTCATGCCAATCATCGAAGCGCCATACGCGCCGATGTCGTAGTAGCAGCGCCACGCGCCGCCGCGATAGTGGCAGTCGTCGGTGTAGCGGTCGTCGGTGAAGTACATGGGGATGATGGTCGCCAGGTG
>JAHCIP010000442.1 GCA_026129165.1 Anaerolineae bacterium | reverse complement strand
GCGCCAGGCCAGGGGTCTACGTTCACTGTCGAACAGCCTCTTAGCGCCGCCTGATAGATGGATAACATCCCGCCCCTGGATGACGAAGCCTGGCTTGGTAAGCGGTCTGCTTTCATGCGGGCCGTTCTTGTTGTCTGCGTCAATAGCCTGTCTTTGCCAAGCCACCCGGTCTGTTGTATTCTTTATCCGTCATCCGTGGCTCATTGGAGCAGAACGATGCCTACTATCATTATTGAACCTGAGTTGTACAGACGAGTTGAGGCGGCTGCGGAGCAACAGCAGACCAGCGTAGATGCCATGTTTACTGAGGCTGTCAAACGCTATCTGTGGGATCTAGCCCGAGAGAAAGTCGCCACCGAGAGCCGCCTCTATCGTCAACAGCACGCGGCTCTCAAAGAGAGATATTTCGGGCAGTATATTGCGATGCATGAAGGTCAGGTCGTAGATGTAGACACTGATTACCAAGTTCTCTATCGCCGTGTGCGATCCCAGCTAGGTGATGCTGCGGTGATGATCACACTTGTTGGCGAAACTTCAGAAACAACGATCGCTCGGCTGGGCTTCCAGTACGCTACTCGGCTATGAGATACTCATACACTACCACCTATCATCCTGCGTTCCCTTCTTTACCTATTATCTTGCGTAACAACGAAGCGGAATTGAGTTCTGAAGAAGCAACGGCACTATTAGATACTGGCTCGGACGGTTCCATAGTGCCCATCGAGCAGCTTCGGGCGATTCTTGCGCCTGTTGTCACCGAGGCGCGAATCCGAAGCCATTGGGGAGAATGGCGAACAGTTCAGCTGTTTGCCGTTGATGTCCAAGTTGGGCTCATAACTATATCGGGCCTCTTTGTTGTAGGCGACGACGAAGGCAACGAGATTATTCTCGGCCGCGATTTTCTGAACAAGCTGCGCGTTGTGCTGGATGGACCCTCACAGTTTACTGAACTCAAGTAGCTAACTATCTAAGGGAGCTCTCCAATGGCTGAGCCGCTCCGCCTGATGTGTGTGTTGGCGCATCCCGACGACGAGTCGATGGGCGCGGGGGGCACGCTGGCGCGCTACGCCGCCGAGGGCGTCGAAACGAGCGTGGTGTGCGCGACGCGGGGCGAACGCGGCTGGCAGGGCGACCCGGCCGACGATCCGGGGCCAGCCGAGTTGGGCCGGCTCCGTGAGGCGGAACTACGGGCGGCGGCGCAAGTTCTCGGCGTCGGCCACCTCCATTTCCTGGATTATATGGACGGCGACCTGGACCAGGCCGACCCGCAGGAGGCTACGCGGCGCATCGTCGGTCTGATGCGCCAGCATCGACCCCAGGTGGTCATCACCTTTGGCCCGGAAGGCTCTTACGGCCATCCCGACCACATCGCCATCTCTCAGTTGACCCTGGCCGCCTGTGTCTATGCCGCCGACGCGGACTACCGGGGCCCAGACAATCAGCCGCCTCATCGCGTGGCAAAAGTGTACTTCATGGCGGACACGCCGGATGTCATAGACACGTACATCCGTGTCTTCGGGAACATCGTCATGACCGTAGACGGTGTGGATCGTCTGCCATACGCGATTCCCCGCTGGCAGGTGACGACCCTGGTGGATGCGCGACCCTACTGGCGCCAAGTCTGGCAGGCCATCCAATGCCACACGACCCAACTGGCTGCGTATAGCCGCCTGGCCGACATAGCCGAGGCGGAACACGAACTCCTGTGGGGCGAGCAGCGCTTCGTGCGCGCCTATAGCCTGGTGAATGGGGGCCGCGCTGTCGAGACGGACTTATTCGAAGGACTACGCGGGTAGTCAAGGAGGTAAGATGACACCCGGCCCGGTCTCGCACCGCATCCAGCGCCTCGCTGAGGTGGCCGCGCCTGTGATTCGTTTTATGACGAGTTCGCGCTGGGCGCGTCACGACCCAACCCAGTTCAGCTGCGATTTTGTCGTCGGCAACCCCCACGAGATGCCCCTGACCGAGTTTGTCGAGGCCCTCCAGCGCTGGACCCCGCCGCAGGGCAAGGACTGGTTTGCCTACAAGATGAGCGAGCCGTCGGCGTGCGCCCTTGTCGCCGAGTCGCTGCGCGCCCGCCACGGCCTGCCCTTCACGGCCGACGACGTCCTGATGACCAATGGTGCGTTCGCCGGGCTGTCGGTCGCCTTGCGCGCCGTGTGTGACGCCGGCGATGAAGTGGTCTTTATCAGCCCGCCCTGGTTCTTCTATGAGACGCTCATTGCGGCGGTCGACGCCACGCCGGTGCGCGTCCGAGTCCACCCCCACACCTTCGACCTGGACCTGGACGCGATCGAAGCGGCGTTGACGCCACGCACGCGGGCGATTATTGTCAACTCGCCTCACAACCCGACGGGCAAGATTTACCCGCCCGAAACACTCCAGGAGTTAGGCCGTCGTCTGGAAGCGGCCAGCGCCCGCTTTGGCCGGCCGATCTATATCCTGTCGGATGAAGCCTACAGCCGCATCGTCTTCGACGGGCGTCCCTATCCCAGCCCGACGCGGTTCTATAGCCGCACCATCCTGATTTACACCTATGGCAAGGTCTTGCTCACGCCGGGGCAGCGCCTGGGCTACCTGGCGCTGGCGCCAGCCATGCCCGACAAAGAGCAGGTCTACCTGGCGCTGATGATGGCGCAGCTTATCACCGGCTACGCCTGGCCCAACGCGCTCTTGCAGCACGCCCTGCCCGACCTGGAGCGCGCCTCGATTGACATCGCCCACCTCCAGCGCAAGCGCGACCGGCTGGTAGCGAGCCTGCGCGGTCTGGGCTACGAAGTGACCGTGCCCGAGGGTACTTTCTACGTGTTGGCGCGTTCGCCCTGGACCGATGATCTGGCGTTCCTGGAATTGCTGGCCGAGTACGGCGTCTACTGCTTGCCCGGCGCGGTAGTCGAGATGCCGGGCTACTTCCGTATCTCGCTGACCGCCAGCGACGAGATGATAGACCGCGCCCTACCGGGTTTCGGCGCGGCGTTGGAGCAGGCCACGCAGGCCGCGCCGGTTCCGGATCTACACCGACCTTAAGCAGGAGTATCCATATGCGAGTCGGCATTATCTCTGATATGCACGGCAACATCTACGCTCTTGACGCTGTCCTGGCCGAACTGAACCGCCTGGGGGTGGACCGTATCGTGTGCAACGGCGATGTGGCGTTTGGCCTGGTGACGCCGGCGGCGGCGGTGGACCGCGTGCGCGAGTTGGGCATTCCCTGCGTGCGCGGCAACACCGACGACTTCCCGGGCCAGCCGGACCGCTTCGCCCATGACGCCCGGTTGGCGCCGGTCCTGGACTGGTTCCGCCGCGACCTGGGCGACGAACGCAGCCAATGGCTGGCGAACCTGCCCCTACGGCGGTTGGACCTGGACGGCGCCCTGCTCCAGTTCCACGGCGCGCCTGATAACAATGAAGACTCGGTCTTGCACGTCTCGCTGCGGCCGATGGTCGAACGCTCGTTGGACGAGCAGGCCGCTGTCCTGAGCGACTACACGGCCCGGGTCGTCACCTTCGGCCACACCCACACGCCCAGCGAGCACCGGGTCGGGTCGAAGTTGCTGGTCAACCCCGGCGCCGTCAGCTACCAACTCACAACCCGCGACCCGCGCGCCCGCTTTGCCGTGCTGGAAGGCGAGGGCGACGAGTGGGCGGCCACGCTGCACGCGGTGGAGTACGACTGGGAGCGCGCGGCGCGGACCGCCGAGTCGCTGGGGCTGCCCATCTCGGCGGCGGCGGCCTACCAGTTGCGCCACGGCCACCCCCCAGCTTAGCCGGGGTGAAATTGTTACGTCAAATGTAAGTATTCGTCAGTAATATAGGTGAGGGGATGGTCTACCAATCATCCAGGCTAGAGGAGTGAGGATGGAAACGTCCCGGCGTATGCCAATGTGGGGGTGGATCGCGTTGGCCGGTGGGTGCGGGCTGCTGCTGGTGTGTCT
>JAHCIP010000441.1 GCA_026129165.1 Anaerolineae bacterium | reverse complement strand
GGAGACGCTGGCCGCCGTCCAGACCGCCTACGACCGCGCCTGTCTGGCGATTACTGAGGGCCAGTTCCTGGACATGCAGTTTGAGACGCGGGTAGATGTGACCGAGGCGGATTATCTGCGCATGGTGAGTGGGAAAACGGCCGCCCTGCTCGCTGCCTCGACGCAGATAGGCGCATTGGTGGCCGGGGCGGATGCGGCGACGGTGGAAGGGATGGCTCAATTCGGCCACGAGCTAGGCGTTGCGTTTCAGATTGTGGACGACATCCTGGGTATCTGGGGCGACCCGGACCGCACCGGGAAGCAGGCGGCCAACGATATTCGCCGTCGCAAAAAGTCCCTGCCTGTCGCCATTGCCTTCGACCGGGCCAATGAGACATCATCGGCCCGCCTACGGGCTATGTATGGGCAGCCAACCCTGAGCGAGGACGATGTGGCCGAGGTGCTGGCGATTCTGGAGCCGGTCGGCGCCCGCGACCAGGCGCAGCGCCTGGCGGACGACCTACATCGCCAGGCGTGGGCGCGACTGGCCGGGTTGGCGGGACCGGCGGCGGACCTGCTGAGGGAGTTGACGCAGTCGCTCGCGCGGCGCGAATTCTAATCTTCTGTCCGATCCCCACTGGCTTGTGAGGTGTAACCCTCGATTCAAGCATGACAAACGTCAATCCATTTTCCGATCAACTGAGTCTATGCGGCGTCTGGCGCGGGTAGTCGTGGCGGTGGCCGCCTGTCTCGTCGTCCTGGCTGGCATCAGGCGCATCGTTGACGCCCAAACACCAGCCGGCATGGAGGATGGACGACACAGGGTGGCGAGCGACTACACGCTGTTTCTGCCCTATTTGGCGGGTGTCTGGGGTGAGCGACCACCAGACCCTCCGCCGGTGACCGCTACGTCACTCCCCCCCGCGACGGTCACCCTCACGCGTCTGCCATTACCCCGTCCCACCTGGCCGGCGACAGTGACAGCCACAGCCACGCCTACCCTGGTCCCGCCGTCGCCGACTACGACGGAGCAGTTCCCCAGTGTCACTGTCGCTCCTACAGAGACCGAGACGGTCACACCTTCGCCCCCCACGACTCCTACGCCTTTGCCCGCAGCCACCAGTACAGTGACGGTGACACTCACCGCGACGAGTACGGCGACGGAGGCAAGTACCCCCACGCCTCCCCCCACACCACCCCCAGGCGGCGTGCTTACTCTCGAGGCGGTCGCCGATACATTTTTAACAGAAGGGCGACCGAGCACGGCCTGGGGCGCTTTCCCTGGCATGTTTATCGGCTACGACTGGCAGGCCTGGCTTCGCCAGCGCCCTCTGGTGCGCTTCGACCTGTCGCCACTGCCGCCGGACGCCCTCGTCCTCAGCGCGACGCTGGAAGTCTACATCCACAATTGCTTCGAATGTTACCGCGTCGAAGTGACGACGTATCGGGTGACGCAGGCGTGGGAGGAGGCAACGGCGACCTGGGAGACGATGGGGGAGAGCTTCGGGGAGGCGTATGGGCGGAGCGTCTTTGACCCGCGCCAGGGCCGCCATTGGGAAGGCTTTGACATCACGGACCTCGTCCGCGGGTGGATGGGTGGCAGCCCCAACGATGGCGTGATGCTGCGCGGCAGTGAGGAGCCCGTGACCCAGGACCCGCTACGCTACGACTTCTGGGGCATCGAGGCGCGGGAGGGAGGGCAATTCCCCCCCCGCCTCGTCATTCGCTGGCTGCCACAGTAGGGATCTTGGCCTGGTTTTTGGCCTCGATCTTCTGCTGGACCTCGACCTGCACCTGTTTCTCCATCACCGACGTCGCGGCTTCCGTCGCGGCGGTTTCCTCCAGCCGCAGGTAGTACTCGCCGGGCAGCCGGCGGGGGAATAGGTGGCGGCTCATGGGCAAGAAGCGCTTCCGTTCGGAGTTGTAGAGGTGGTGGGTGATGGAGATGTGGCGCTCGTGGACGCGGATGACGTTGAACGAGTTCTTGCCCTTCTCGCGCTGCTTGCCCCGCGCCGAGGTCGTCGTCCCCGACTGGACGATGATGATGCCCCGCTTGGACATGGGATAGAAGTCGAGCGTGTTGCCGATGTAGGCGACATGCATGTGACCGGACAGAATCAGGTCTACATCGCATTCTTCCATAACGTGGATAGCGTGTTTGGCGTCGGCGATGACGCTCTGCGAGCCGAAGCCGGGCGGGGGTGCGAAATGGTGGTGCGCCGTGATGACGCGGCACACTTGTGGCGGTAGGGGTTTCATCCGCTCGCGCACGACCTTTAACTCTTGCTCCCCGAGTTTACCGCCTTTGATGGTAAAGCTGCGCGTAGAGTTCAGACCCAGGACGGCCAGGTCGCCCTGGTAAAAGAAGGGGTTGGGGTCGGGTTCGATGTAGCGGCGGAACTTCTCCATCGGCCGCAGGAAGCGGTCAATGGGGTTGCGGAAGGGGACGTCGTGGTTGCCGGGGATGACGATCAGCGGCTGCTTGAAACCGTCGAGCCAGCGGCGCGCCCGCTGGTACTGGTCTACGTATTCGTGCTGCACCAGGTCGCCCGAGACGACGACGACATCCGGGTTTAGTTCATTCGCTTCCAGGTGAACCAACTCGGCCAGGTCGGGGCGGAAGGGGTGCCCGGCGTGGATGTCAGAGACATGAAGGATGGTCTGCATGGCGCCTCCCTCTAAATCAGTAGTGGGCGACCGACGAAGGCAGCCCACCATCTATTCAGCAAGATACGCGCCAGAATCAGACGGACACGGTAGGGGCAACCCTATGTGGTTGCCCTCGCTGGGGCAGGCACGAGGCCTGCCCCTACCTTCATCTGTTCTCAACGCAGCGAGGGCGGCTTGAGGCGGATGTGCTTGAGCGGGCGTGGGTCATTGGACTCGACCTCCACCGCGCTCCGCGCTTCCCACTCGGCCGTTGTCAGGAAGCCGGCCTCCGCCAGCCGAGCCTGAATCGCCTCGACGAGAGCGTCACGGCGGTCCGGGTCGCAGTAGACCACCGAGGTATAGAAGCCCTCGTCTACCTGTTCTATGCCCTTGAGACCGCGCAGCGCCTGGACCCGACTGGGAACCTCCGTCCGCTCCCGCAGCATGAAGCCATGACGCGTGCCGTTGGCCGGGCTGTGGCCGCGCAGGTAGATGAGTTGGGGGGTCGTCTCGCTCGCCTCGACGTCCACGATCCATTGGCGTAGCGCGTGGGCGCGGTAGGCGGTGTACATTCCTTCTTTAGATGGCATAAGGATTATGGCTCACCCAATGGTCAGACGGACAAACTTGCGCCGCCCGACCTGCAGAATCGCCTCGCGGGAGGGAACCTCGAAGCCGACTTCGTCCACGCGCTCGCCGTCCAGCCGCACGCCACCCTGCTCGACCAGCCGCCGCGCCTCACTCTTGCTGGCCGCGACCTGGACCGCTACCATCAGGTCCACAATGGTCTGCGGGCCGTTGAGGGTAAACGTCGGCATGTCGTCGGGCAGGTCGCGCTTCTGGAAGACGGTGGCGAAGTGCGCGGCCGCCTGGGCCGCCGCGTCGGGCGAGTGGAAGATTTCGGTGATCTCGGCGGCGAGCCGCTTCTTGGCCTCCATAGGGTGCAGTTGGCCCGCCTCGACCGCCTGCTTGAGGCTGGCGATTTCGGCATTCGACAGGCGCGTCACCAGATCGAAGTAGGTCCACATCGCCTCGTCCGGGATACTCATGACCTTGCCATACATGTCGTTGGGCGCGTCGAAGATGGCGATGTGGTTGCCAATGGACTTGGACATCTTCACCACGCCATCGGTGCCCGGTAGGATCGCCATGATGATGCCGATTTGCGGCTTCTGGCCGAAGGCCTCCTGCAGCTTGCGCCCCGCGACGATGATGTTCCACAGTTGGTCGCTGCCGCCCACCTGGACATCCGTCTGCTGGGCCACGGCATCATACGCCTGCATAAGGGCGTAGAACGTCTCGTGGAGGAAGATGGCGTCACCC
>JAHCIP010000440.1 GCA_026129165.1 Anaerolineae bacterium | reverse complement strand
ATACTCTGCCACAGCCCGATAGTGCCTTTGCCGACGATCTTGAGGCTGTCCAATCAACCCAACGCCCAGTGAGCATTCCTGAATGACCATTCTGATCGACTCAAGCATCATTATCGCTATGGAGCGTCGACGCCTTCCCCATAGTATGCTGGCCGATCTTGCACCAGACGAACCCGTGGCCATGGCAAGTATCACAGCCTCCGAACTCTTGGCAGGTGTATACCGTGCTGACTCACTCGAGCGTCGTGTGCGTAGGGAGGCGTTCGTGGAGGGTATTCTATCCCGTGTCCCTATCTTGCCATTTGATCTACAAGTAGCTCGCGTTCACGCCCAACTATGGGCGCAACTAACTGCAATGGGTCAACTCATCGGCGCTCACGATCTCCTGATAGCTGCTACCGCATTTGCCCACGACTATTCGGTACTGACCGACAATCTGCGCGATTTCCGACGCGTCCCAGGACTGGTGGTCCATCAGCCTTCCTGGTAAAGTTGCTTCCGTTCCGATAGCACCAGCGCCGCTGCGCCCAGCAACGCCGCGTCGTCGCCGAGGGGGCTGACCACCACCTTGTCTGGGCGGTACTGCTCGCGTAGGACCAGCGACGTTTCGGCCTGTCGTGCCAGTTCGGCGTGAATCCCCTGGATAAGGCGCGGGCCGCTGTGGGCCAGCCCGCCGCCCAACACCACCGCCGCCGGGTCAAACAGCATCAGCAAGGTGGCAACCGCCTGACCCAGGTAGCGGCTCGTCTGAGCCAGGACCTCGCCAGCCCAGGCGTCGCCCGCGTCGGCCGTTGCGAACACGTCGTGGGTTGTCAAGGCGCCCGTGCGAACCAGAACATCGCGTAAGGCGCTGCGACGCCCGGCGGCCAGACCTTCTCTCGCTCGCGCAGCAATCCCTGGGCCAGAGGCGATGGCCTCCAGACAGCCCCGCCGGCCGCACTTACAGAGGGGGCCGTCCGGGTCGAAGACCAGGTGGCCGATCTCACCGGCCAGCCCATTGACACCCCGATAGAGACGGCCGTCTATCACGACGCGCGCGGCAATACCCGTCCCCATAATCAGATAGACCAGCGACGGCAAGCCGCGCCCGACCCCCGCGTGGCTCTCGCCTAAGGCGGCCACGCTCACATCATTCTCGATGGCGCACCGCACCCCCAGTTCGGCTTCCAGGAACGCCCGCACCGGCGCGTCCCGCCAGCCCAGGTTGACCGAATTGCGTCCCACGCCTGCCACCGGGTCCACCTGACCTGGAATGCCCAACCCGACGGCGGCAATATCGGCCAGCGTCAGTGACGCCGCGCGGACCGCCTGTCGCACCGCGTCGGCGATGCTCGCCAGGGTTCGCGCCGTGTCGCCGACTTCGGTGGGGCGCTGAACGCGGCCCAGCAGCCGCCTCTGGCCGTCTACCACCGCCGCCGCGATTTTCGTGCCGCCCACATCCACGCCCACCACAAAGCGAATTTCACTCATTCGCCGTTTCTCCGTACAATTAACCTGTCTAGACCAGCCCACTCTTTAACCCCTGGAGGCGGCATATGCCCCAACCCCTCTTGATTCCCCAACCCTACCAAATTGAATCGTCTGCTGGCTATTTTACCCTCGACAGTCTGACCCGCATTCCGCTCCACTCGGAAGCCTCGGCCGAGACACGTTTCGCCGCGTCCGACCTGGCCCAGTGGATCAGCCAGCTGACCGGCCTGCAGCCCGCCGTTGAAACGACGACGGACAATGCGCCGACGACTAACACCATCGCCCTGAGCCTTCGCCCCGCCGGCGATGCCCTGGTGAGTGGCCTCGGCCCCGAAGGCTACCACCTGGAGATTCAGCCCGACACCATTACCATCAGCGCGGCGGGTGAGGCTGGCCTATTTTACGGCGTGCAGACCCTGGCCCAGCTCCTCAAGACATGCGGGCGCGGCCTGCCCGCCCTGGTCATCACCGACAAGCCCGTCCTGGTGCAGCGCGGCCTCATGCTCGACATCTCGCGTGCGCGGGTGCCGCAGGTGGCCTTCCTCAAGCGCCTGGTCAATCTGCTGGCGCACTTTAAGATCAACCAGTTCCAACTCTACACCGAGCACACCTTCCTAGTCAACCGCCGCCGCGAGTTCGGGGAGGCGATGGGGGCGCTGACGGCTGAGGAAATCGTAGAGCTAGACGGCTACTGCCAGGCGCGCCACGTCGAGTTGGTCCCCAACTTCCAGTCCTTCGGCCACCAGCGCCACCTGCTCAGCCTCCCTGAGTACGAACACCTGGCCGAGACGCCCTGGAAGTGGACGCTCTCGCCCGCGCGTGAGGAGACGTATGGCCTGCTGGACGAGGTCTACGGCGAGATGCTGCCCCTGTTCGCCTCGTCCCAGTTCAACATCAACTGCGACGAGACGTATGATCACGGCCTGGGGCAGTCCAAAGCCCTGGTGACGGAACGCGGCAAGGCGCAACTGTACCTGGACCACATCCTCCGCCTGCGCGACCTGGCCGCCAAGCATGGCAAGCGGATTCAGATGTGGGCGGACATCCTGTTCGACCACCCCGAACTCATCCCCGCCATCCCCGACGACATCACCCTGCTCGACTGGCGCTACGAGAACCTACCGACGTATCCAACGGTGGAAGCCATCGAGAAGGCCGGGCGGCGCTTCATGGTCTGCCCCGGCACCTCAAGCTGGAACACGCTGTTCCCCCGCGTGAGTAATGCGCTGGGCAATATCCAGGGCTACGTGCGGGCGGGCATTGCCCACGGCGCGATTGGCATGCTCAACACGGATTGGGGCGACCACGGCCACTACCAGCAGCCGTCCGGCTCGTTCTACCCCTACGTGTTTGGCGCGGAGACGGGCTGGACCGGCGCTAAAACCGATCCCGCCGACTTCGACGTCAAGGTCGGTCCGCTGCTGTTTGGCGACTGGTCCGGACGAGTTGTCAACGCCATACATGGCCTGGCGCGTCTGATCGAGCACCCCGCCTTCCTCAAGCCCAACCGTTCCGACATCGCCTATGCCCTGTTTGACGACCCAATCACGGGCAAGCTGGTTGAAACCGCGCCCGATGTGGTGGCCGAGCTACGCGCCGCCGCCGAGGAGGCGATGGCTGCATTCGCCAGTCTAGACGACGAGCAGATGCGGACCGAACTGAGCTTCGTGGCCTACCAGATGGCCTTTGTGGCCGACAAGCTCGCCACCAGCTACGCCCTACGCGCCGCTATCCGCAATGGCGCGAACTCGCTGCTGCCATTCGCCGACCAACTGGAGCGCCAGCACGAGCAACTGATCGCCATGCGCGCTGAGTTTGAGCGGCTGTGGTTGGCGAACTCCAAGCGGTCGGAGATTCAGCACAATCTCGACTACTATGATGGCGTCATCGCTCGCTACGGGCAGGCTATCGCCTGGCTGCGGGCGGGCAACCGCAACCTGGACACGTACAGCGCCGAGGACTACCTGACGCTGTGGGACAGCGGCGAGAAGAACACGCTTGAACTGCTGGACCTGGTGGGCTTCGAGGCGCTGCCGCCGCCCCTGCAGCGCTGGATGACCTTCGTGCTGGCGCGCAAGGAGCGCCAGGCGAAAGAGCGCGCGGACCGCGAGCAACAGGCGGCCAGCAGCGCGGCGGCATAGCCGCCCCCATCTTGAGGTCTAACGTATCCCCTCTCCCTTTGGGAGAGGGCTAGGGTGAGGGTCTGCGTACTGGGGCGTCGCCTCTAAGACCCTCACCCCGACCCTCTCCCAGAGGGAGAGGGAGGGAAAAGCCGAAGCCTTGCCCCTCCGGTCTAGAATGTGCGCGCCAGGGCCACGCCGGCCAACGTCGCCAGCACCCCCAGCACCAGGCTGCCCACCAGGTTCAGCGCCGCGCTCCACCAGCCACTCGCGCCCCCCAGCAGCCACGACTCGTAGGTCAGCGACGAGAACGTCGTGTACGAGCCGCAGAAGCCCACGGCGACCAGGAAGCGAAGGTTGG
>JAHCIP010000044.1 GCA_026129165.1 Anaerolineae bacterium | reverse complement strand
CCTGGGCCTGTTCGCCCTGGCCCTGGCCGTGCGGCTGCCCAACCTCCAACTCGTCCCGGCCATCGTGGACGAGGGGACGGAAGTGCTGTGGGGGCTGGACATTGCCCTGGGCCGCCACTGGCCGCTCACCTCGTTTAGCGTCTACATCGGGCCGGTGTCGGCCTATCTGCTGGCCGCCCTGTTCCGCCTGTTTGGCGTGCACGTCGTGTTGCCTCGGCTGATGATGGCCGTCTTCGGGTCGCTCCTGGTCGTGACGACGTACTGGCTGGGGCGGTGGGTCGGCGGCGCCCGCGTGGGCCTCATCGCGGCCGGCCTCACGCTGGTCTCGCCGGCGCTTGTGGCCGAGGCCAGCCACTACGCCTGGTCCAACTGCCTCACGCCGTTCTTTACCACCCTGACCCTGTGCGTGGCCTACGCGGCGGTGACGCGGCGCAATGTCTGGCTTATGGGCCTGACGGGTTTGGTGGGCGGTCTGGCGCTCCAGTCGCACCCCACAGCGGCGGCGCCGCTGGCCGGTCTCGCCGTCTGGTATCTGGGCCGGCGCGACGTCGTCAAATGGCTCGCCTGGCCCGGCCCGTACCTGGCCCTGGTCGGGCTAGTCATCGGCTACGCGCCCATGATTGAGTACAACCGCCGCCAGCCGGGTCAAATCCTGAGCACCGCGCAGGACCGCCCCTACGCCTTCGCGCCGACGCTAGACCTGCTGGAAGTGGCGCGGCGGGTGGTGGACTATGGCCTCAGCGTGAGCCGCTTCGTGACCGACGGCCTGGCGGCGCCGACGATGGCTACCTGGATTGTCCAGGCCGTGGTCGCCGCCTTGCTTCTGGTTGGGCTGTGGGCGGCGCGGCGGACCGAGAGCCGCATGTTGCCCATGGTCTTTCTCATGAGCGCCCTGGTCCACGCCGTCGTCGTCAAGGTCAACGACGCGCGCTACCTGGCAATGCTGATACCTGTGGCGGCGATAGGCGTGGGAATGGGCCTGGTCTACCTGGCCGACCGCGCGGGCCAGCCATCTCGTTCCACCTCGCCTTCCCTTCGCCTGCCCCAGGCCCGTCTCGTGTTCGCGGCGCTGCTGCCGCTGGCCCTGACCGCTTACGGCCTGCTCTCGTTGGGCCGCTTCTATCAACAGGCGATCAGCCAGGAGCTAACCAACGCGCCCTATTTCAACCTGAGCGAGACGCTGGCCGAGCGCGGCCTGTGCGGCCCAAGCCTGTACGTCGAGAACGTCAAGGCCGACTGGTTCAACCCGCTGTCCGTCCACGCCGTGTTCGGCATCCGCACCCTGCACTATATCCTGCTTCTCGAAGGCTGCGACCACCGCTGGGCGACCACCGCCGAGATGGTCCAGGCGCTAGCCGCCCAGCCTTCGCCCGCCTGGTACATCACGACGGAGCCGGTGGGCGCGACCCTCGCGCCCGGCGTGCGGCTGACGCCTGAAGATAAGACGACCCTCCCGCCGCGCAACGACATCCGGGTGGACCTGACGCTCTACCGCGTGACCCGGACGCCCTAACCTGCCAGGCACTGGATTCGACGCCCGAAGGACTGATAACGATACGCGAAGCAGAACGTTAGGCCCTTGCTCAAGCAAAGGAGAGGTGGCATGGAAGCGACATTGACCCCGCCCCTGGCCCCACCGGAGGCCGAGACGCGCCTGAAGATGAGCTACGAGGAATTCCTGGCCTTGTCAGGCGAGCACGCACACGCGGAGTGGGTGGATGGGGAGGTCATCCAGATTATGCCGCCAAAAATCCGCCATCAGTATCTGGTGACGTTCCTAGTAAGCCTGATGAACTTTTTTGTTGAGTTTTATCGCCTGGGTACGGTTCTCACCGCCCCCGCAGAGATGAAGCTCGGACCAGACGGACCGGCCCGCGAGCCGGACATTCTATTTGTGAAACGCGAAAACCTGGCGCGGCTCACGGAAAATCGCCTCCAGGGGGCAGCCGATCTGGTTGTCGAGGTCATCTCGACCGAGAGTGTGGCGCGGGATCGAACCGACAAGTTCTACGAATACCAGGCGGCTGGCATCCCCGAATACTGGCTGTTCGACCCACGTCCTGGCCTGGAACGGGCGGACTTCTGGGTCCTGGACGAGACGGGGCGCTACCGCCCGGTGCCCATAGATGCTCAGGGAATTTATCGTTCAACAGTTATCCCCGGCTTCTGGCTGCGGGTAGACTGGCTCTGGGCCGACGAACTACCCGACCCGCAACAGACCTTCGCCCAGATCGCCGGCTTCCCGTCGGAGGTGATAGCAGCGTTGAAGGCGTTGGCGGAGCGCGGACCCCAATCTTGACCCGCTAAGAGACGTAGTGTTAAGTTACCTTGAAGAGGAGATGTCTGAATGACAGAGCTAGAAACGCGCCTCGGTACGGCCGGCCGGCCGCTCCGCGTCGCTATCATCGGCGCTGGGCCGGCTGGTTTCTACGCCGCCGAAGCCCTGCTCAAGCAAAAAGACCTTGTCTGCCAGATTGACTTTTTCGAGCATTTGCCGACGCCCTTTGGCCTGGTGCGCGATGGCGTCGCCCCCGACCACCAGACCATCAAGGCCGTCACCCGTGTCTACGACCGCATTCTCGACAACCCGGCCGTACGCTACTTCGGCAATGTCACCTTTGGGACCGACATTCTGCACGATGACCTCAAGCCGCTCTACGACCAGATTGTCTATGCCGTCGGCGCGCATGCCGACCGCCGCATGAATATCCCTGGCGAAGACCTGGCCGGCAGCCTGCCAGCCACCGCCTTTGTCGCCTGGTACAACGGCCATCCGGAGTACCGTGACCTTGCCATTGACCTGTCCATGGAGCGCGTGGTGGTGGTGGGTATCGGCAACGTGGCCGTGGATGTGGCCCGCATCCTGGTGCGCTCCACCGACGAACTCGCCAAGACTGACATCGCCGATTATGCCCTGGCTGCGCTCCGTCAGAGCCGGGTGCGCGAGGTCATTATGCTGGGCCGGCGCGGCCCCGTCCAGGCTGCCTTCACCCCAGCCGAGGTCAAAGAGTTGGGCGAACTGGAAGACGTGGACTTTATCATTGACCCGGCCGACCTCGAATTGGACCCCCATAGCCAAGCCGAGATGGCGGCCGACCGTGTCGCCACGCGCAATGTCGAGTTGCTGCGGCAGTACGCTGATCGTCCGCTCTCGGGCGCACCGCGCCGGTTGTGTCTGCGCTTCCTGGTCTCCCCCGTCGAAATCATGGGCCAGGATGGCCGCATGACGGCGGTTAGAATCGAGCGCAACAAGTTGGTACTGGACAATTGGGGTGGGCTACGGGCGAAGGGGACCGGCCAGTACGACACGCTCCAGGCCGGCATGGTACTGCGCTCCGTGGGCTATCGCAGCGTGCCTCTGTTGGGCGTCCCGTTTGATGACGCCAACTACACGATCATGAACGTCGCGGGACGGGTCGCGAGCGTGGCGGACTGTGATCCGGTGGCAGGGGAGTACTGCGTGGGCTGGGTCAAGCGCGGTCCCAGCGGCATCATTGGCACCAACAAGCCAGACGCCGTAGCGACAGTGCAGGCGATGATGGAAGACCTGGCGACGCTGCCGGGCATCTCCGACGAGAACCGCGACCCGGCCAAGATCCAGGCTCTCCTCCGCGAGCGGAGACCGGACTACGTATCTCTCGCCGACTGGAAGACGCTTGACCGCTACGAAATCGAGCAGGGGGCGAAGGAGGGGCGGCCGCGCCTCAAGGTGACGACCTTGCCCGAAATGCTCAAGGTGATGGGGAAGAGTTAGTAAGACGCTGATAGTCGTCCGGCGTGTCCACGTCGACGGCGACTGCCTCCCCTACCTCGACAAAGGCCACGCGGTCACGGTAGCGTTCGATGAGACCGCGGCCGCCCTGGTCGCCGGTCACGGCCATGAGTTCGGGCCACAGGCTGCGGTCAAACAGGGTGGGATTACCTCGCTTCCCCCCGAAAGTCGGGACGACAATGGGGGCGGCGGTCTCGTAGTAGCGTTGCACGATGGCCTGGACGATGGCCGGCGTAATTGTCGGCTGGTCGGCCAGCAGGAACAGCGCCGCCTGGACCCGCTCGGACAGCGCGCCCAGCCCCGCCTTGACCGACGTGCTCAGCCCTTCCTGCCAGTCGCCGTTGTGGACGATGGTGAAGCGGGGCTGGCGCGGCAACCCCTCCCCCGGCCCCTCCCCCACAAAGGGAGGGGGCGTGGAGGCCAGCGCCGCCCTGACCGCCTCCGCATGCGCCCCTGTCACCAGGACGATTTCCGTCGCGCCGCTGGCCTGGGCCACGCGCAGCGCGTGGCCCACGAGCGTCGTCCCTTGCCAGGGGAGCGCCAGTTTCGCCGCGCCAAAGCGGCTGGCGCCCCCAGCCGCCAGCGCCACCGCCCCAATCCGTGCCCGTCGTTCCCGAATCGGATCCGCGTCCTGGACCGCGCCAAGCAGGACGGCCTCGTAGCGGTCGGAGGCCAGCACTTCATCGGCAAGCTGTCGGGCCGCTTCCAGGTTATCGTCCGTGACTTTGTTGAGCAGCACGACGGCGCGCGCCCGGGCTGGAATATTCTTTAGCCCACCTTGAGCATGAGTGAGCACCCGCGCCACCATCGCCCCATCTACAGTAACCCCAAGCTTCGCCCCCGCCAGGGCAGCCACAATTTCCGGCCGGTGGACATGGGTCTCGTCCAGTGGCTGGCCCAGCCCATCCAAGCCGACCACAACCACGACCAGGTCGGCGTCCGGCGGAATGGGCGGCTCGTAGTCGGCAGGCGCTTTGAATGGCAGGTGACGCGAGCCGTCCGCCTCGACCAGCACGCCTGACACCCTCACCAGCCGTGACAGACGCCTGGGCCAGTCCAGCGGGACCGAGGCGAGCTTCCAGCCTTCCGGCGTTTCGAGAAGGTCAGGCGCGACCAGGATACGGCGCAGGTAGGGAATGGTGGACTCGAGGCGGTGGGCGATAGCGTCAAAATCTGCGTTGATGAACAGGCCGTCGGCTTCGTGCTCCTGGGGCAGGAACATCTTGGCTGTCGTGGCGAGCAGGACGCGGCCGAGACCCGGTTCGGCCAGTTCGGCCGCCAGGCGGTAGAGCGCGCTGGTCTTGCCGCCGCCGCCCACAATGGCGACCACGGCGCGGTCGGGGATGCGGAGAGCCGTCGCGAGGTTCATAGGCCAGCCAGGATCGCTTCCAGGACGCCGCCGCCAATGGCGAGGGACTTGTCCGACACGGTGAGGACGTGGGCCGGTTCGGCGCGGGGGTCAATGTCGCCCAGCTTGGTCCCCGCCGCGACCTCCAGCCCCGGATAGAGCATGCCACGCAGGACGCCAGCGAGCCGCGCCCGCACCTCGGTTGCGCCCACGCGGGCGACGACCTCCCCTGCCTCGACAGTGTCTCCGATAGAGCGCAAGGGCTGGACGACGCCCGCCACAGGTGCGCGCAGCACGCGGTCGGCATCGGCCCCACCGATACGGCCGGGCACGCCGGTGTTCGCTTCCGCTGGCCCCTGCCAGATGACGCGGCCCAGGTTGTGGCCCCGATTCGTCTCGATCACGGCGTGGCAGTCCTCACTCGCCGTGAAGCCCGGCCCCAGGCCAATCACTAACGACGCGTCGTCCAGCCGCGTGCCCAGGTTGCGCTTCGCCATGCGGCCATCCACCAGCACGTCGGGCTGGAGCGCGGCCAGGCTGACGCCGTCCGGGTCCACCAGGACAGCCACCGCGCCACTCGCCAGGACGCCCCGCACATCACGGAACTCCACGCAGCGAGCCGTGATGCCCTCTACCGTCGCCTCATCGTCATAGACAGCCTGGGCGAAGGCGACGGTGCGGCGCACCGCCAGCGGTTTCTCTAGCTCGGTCATGACGACCCGAAAGCCACAACGGTGCAGGCGGACGGCTACGCCGGTCGCCAGGTCCCCCGCGCCGCGCACCACAACCAGCACCGGCCGCGCCAGTAGATTAGCCATACAACCGCTTGAACTCGTCGGGCAGCATGGAGAAGACTAGGGTATTGCGCAGCGTTCCGTCCACGGCGCGGGCGTCGTGACGCTCCTCGCCCTCCAGGACGTAGCCCGCGCGCTCGGCCACTGCTCGGCTGCGAACGTTGCGCGTGTCCATGCGAATCATTACCCGCTGCGCGCCCAGCGTGGTAAAGGCAAAGGCCGTGATGGCGCGCACAGCCTCAGTGATGTAGCCCTGGCCCTCGAAGCGGCTGCGGCACCAGTAGCCAATCTCGAACCTGGGCACGTCCCAGTCTATACGGTGCAGGCCGCTGCCGCCAACGACGATGTTCGTCCCTTTGAGAAACAGCAGCAGCCACAGGTCGGAGCGTTCCAGGAAGCGGAGCCGGCCCTTGCGGACAATCTCCTCCTCCTCCTCGACCGTCGGCGCGGTCTGCGCCCAGGGCATCCAGGGGCGCAAGCTGTCCAGCGACTCGACTACCGCTTCGTTCAGGGCGGGGCCGTCGCCGGGCAAGGGCGAACGGATGAGCAGCCGTTCGGTCTCGAAGGCGTCGGGGAAGTCTAGAAGAATGGGTTTAGGCTTGCTCATCCAGCGTCTCCAGGACCCGCACGGGCGTCAGCGGCAGGTGGTCGAACCAGACGCCGGTGGCGTCGTGTAGGGCGGCGGTCAGGGCCGGCGCGAACGGGATAAAGGGCATCTCGGCCATGCCCCGCGCCCCAAACGGCCCCAGCGGGTCGGGCACTTCCACGATAATCGAGTCGACGCGGTCCGGGATGTCGCGCACGGTGGGAATCAGGTAGGTCGAGAGGTGCGGCGTCAGCACCAGCCCGTCGCGCTGGACAAAGTTCTCGATGGTGGCCCAGCCCTGCGCCTGAACCACCGCCCCCTCGATCTGGCCTGTCACCTGCTGCGGGTTGACGGCGCGGCCCACGTCGTCGGCGCATACGACACGTCGCACGCGCACCTCGCCCGTCTCGGTATCTATCTCGGCCTCGACGGCCTCCGCGACGTAGCCATAGGTGAAGTTGGGCGTGGAACGGCCCATATCGTCCATGGGCGTCGTGGCGGGCGGGTTGAACTCATACGTCGCGATGACGGGGCGGTCTTCCTCGTCGCGCCACATCGCCAGCGCCTTCTCGGCCGCGCCGCGAATGGCGTTGCCAGCCATAAAGGTCATGCGCGACGCCGACGCCGAGCCGGACGAGCCGGGTGTAGTGGCGGTGTCCGCGCTGACAATCTCAACCTTCTCTGCCTCAATCCCCAGCGCCTCGGCCGCGATCTGCTGGAAGGCCAGGTGCGCTCCCTGCCCCACATCGCTGCCCGCGCAGCGCACGACGACGCGGTCAATATCGCCGCCGCCGTGGATTTCGACCGTCGCCCAGCAGTGCTCGCGGTAGCCAAACGAGAAGCCGATGTTCTTGAACGCGGCGGCAAAGCCGATGCCTCGCCGCAACCAGGGCGAGTCGGGCTGCGCGGCGGCCGGTCGCTGCCAACCTTGCGCCGTCCGCCGCCAGCCGATGCTCTCGGCGCACTGTTCAATCACATGGTCCATCGAGACACCGGCCGGCATGGGCGCCTGCGTCACCTGGAGCGAGCCGTCGCGCAGGGCATTCTTGAGCCGCAGCTCGACCGGGTCCATGCCCAGCGCCGCCGCCAGCTTGTTCATCTGGCTCTCGGCGGCGAAGTGAGACTGGGGCGCGCCGAAGCCTCGAAATGCGCCGGACGGCACGTTGTTGGTGTAGACGGTATAGGCGTCAATGCTGACATGGGGGATGTCATAGGGGCCGACGGCCATGATAGTCGCATTGCCCAGGACTTTGGTGCTAGTCGAAGCATACGCGCCGCAGTCGGACACGAGTTCGACCTCGGCGGCCACCAGGCGGCCATCGCGCGTCGCGCCGGTACGGCAGCGGTAGGTCATGGGGTGGCGCTTGTGGTGGCCGATGATGGACTCTTCCCGCGTCCAGACCATCTTGACCGGCCGCCCGGTCTTCTGCGCCGCCAGGGCCAGCACAATCTGGACCGAGATGTCCTCGCGGCCGCCGAACGCGCCGCCGATGGCCGGGTGAATCACGCGCACCCGTTCATCGGGCAGCCGCAGCGCGTGGGCGATCTGCTCCTGCTCCTCGTGCGCCCACTGGCCCGCGCACGCAACAGCCACGCGGCCCTCTTCGTCCAGCCAGGCCAGCCCGGCTTCGGGCTGGAGGAAGGCGTGTTCCTGCCCGCCCACACTGTACTCGCCTTCGACCACCACATCGGCCTGGGCGAAGCCCGCCAGGGTGTCGCCCTTGCGGACGCGGTAGTGGAGCAGGACGTTGTCAGGGTGGGCCGCATGGAGCACAGGCGCGCCTGTCTGCCGCGCGGCGACAGGGTTAGGGACGACAGGCAGAGCTTCATACTCGACTCGTATCAAGGCCCGCGCCCGTTCCGCCGCTTCCACCGTCTCCGCGACGACCACCGCGACCTTGTCGCCCACGAAGCGCACGCGGCTGGCGTGCTCGTCGTCGCCAGGACCGCACAGCACCGGCTGGTCGGGGACGTTCAGACCGAAGCGGTTGTGGGGGACATCGGCGGCAGTCAGGATGCACACAACGCCGGGGACGCGCCCGGCCTCGCCCAGGTCCAGGGCCAGAATGCGGGCGTGGGGGCGGCGGGCGAACAGGGTGACGGCGTGCAACATACCGGGCATGGATAGGTCGCCCGAATAAGGGGTCGCGCCGACCACTTTCCCCACCGCATCCCCACGCGGCAGGCTACTCCCGATGGCTCGCATGGTGTTCCCCCTCTGACTCGTTGGGCTGCCCGGCCGCATAGGTCGCGCCCTCTTCGCGGACGGCCAGGGCCGGCTCCGGTCGCTGAGCTTCAATCTGGGTTTCGAGACGTTCGACCGCGTCGGCGATCTCGTCACTGAGAATAGATAACACCATGGCTTTATCCGATAGGCTCAACGCGTGAATGGCCTGGAGAATGTCGGCCATTGAGAGATTGAGTTGCGTATGAGATATAGACTCATCTGGCTCGTCTTCATCCATCATCCAGCCAGGCGTAAGGTTATAGTACAGGGTATCCGGATCAATATCGGCACCATTCGGCCACGAAATAACGCCACGTTCCAGACGCATGGACCTGAACAGGGCCGGATCGTCGCGCAGGGGCTGAAAGATCGGACCATGCAGATACATCTCCAGGTCTATGTCGCGTTCCTCACCATTATCAAAGGTGACATGGGCGACGAACCCTTCGCGAGGCTCTAGCTTCGACGCGCGTACCAAAGGTCCCATCTTCACACCGGTCTCCTTCTTCTAGACAAGAGGCGTAATTCGTAGCGGCGGCTGGCCTTCGCGCATACGCTCCCAGTTTTCGAGCAACTCGTCCCGATGGTCGTGTGCCCACTGTGCAACATAACGATGAGAGCGCGGTGGCAGTCCACCCCGTATCACACCCAACGTCTCGACCTCGTAGGTGGCATTAAACTCGCCATAGTCGGCATGGAAGTGCGCCGGCGGGTGCTCGTTGTAAAACATAGTAATCGTAATGCCAAGGAAGATGCTAATCGTTGCCATCGTACCTCGCTGCACTGGCTGCCTCGATGGCCTCGATGATTTTGTAGTAGCCGGTGCAGCGGCACAGGTTACCCGTCAACGCCGTCTCGATTTGCTCGCGCGTCGGCGCGGGGCGCTCTTCCAGCAGCTTGGCCGCCGACATGATAAAGCCGGGCGTGCAGTAGCCGCACTGGACCGCCCCCTTCGCGATGAACTGAGCCTGGACAGGGTGAAGCTCGCCCGGCGCGGCCAGCCCTTCGACGGTGACAATCTCCGCGCCGTGCGCCCGCCCCGCTGGGACGAGACACGCCATCACCGCCACGCCGTCGAGGAAGACGGTACACGCGCCGCACTCGCCCTCGGCGCAGCCCTCCTTCGTCCCCGTCAAACCCACCCTGTCCCGCAGCCAGTCCAGCAGCGTCAGGTTGGCACCGGGAGCCGTGACGGCCCGCCCGTTCACGGTGGCGGTAACTGAAGATTGATGACTAAAGACTAAAGATTGATCCTCCGTAGTGCGTAGTGCGTAGTGCGTATTCCGCCCTTCGTCTCCCCCCGGCCTTCCGCCTTCTGCCTTCTGCCTTCCGTCCTCCGTCCTCCGTCCTGCATACGGCTCCGCCTGGCCCCACAGCAGCGCCGGCGCGGCGGGCCAGCCCTGGCGTTCCGTGCCCCCGGCCAGGCGGGTCAGGGCGCGGCGGGTGAGTACGTCCACCAGGCGGCGGCGATAAGCGGCTGTAGCGCGCACGTCGTCAATCGGGCGGGCAGCGGCCAGGGCGGCCTGCGCGGCGGCCTGAACCACCTCTGCGGTTAGGCGCTGGCCGACCAGGGCGGCTTCGGCCTCGGTGGCTCGGATGATCGTCGGAGCAACCGCGCCGAGAGCAATCCTAGCCTCAGTGACGACCTGGCCGTCGAAGGTCAGGACGACGGCGATATTGAGCACGGCGATGGCCTGGGCGCGGCGCAGCCCCAGCTTGAGGAACACCCCGCGCTGATTATCCCGCAGCGCCGGGAAGTGAATGGCGGTCAGCAATTCATCGTCGGCCATGACCGTGCGCCGCACGCCCGTGTAGAACTGGGCCAACGGCACGTCGCGGGTTCCGCGCGTCGAGCGTAGGGTCACACTGGCGTTGAGGGCCATGAGGGGGGTGATGGTGTCATTGGCGGGCGAGGCCGTGATGACGTTGCCCGCGAGGGTGCCGCGATTGCGAATCTGGGGCGCGCCGACTTCCCACGCCGCCTGTGCCAGCGGCAGTGCCCTCTCGACGCACAGCGCTGAGGCGACGATGTGGTTGTGGGTCACCAGGGGGCCGAGGTGGATGTGGTCGCCCTCCAGCGTGACGCGGTTGAGGCCGGGAATATGGGTAATGTCAATCACGGCCTCCAGCCGCCGCACGCCGCGCTCTAACTCGATAATCAGGTCCGTGCCGCCGGCGATAACCCGCGCCTGACGGCCCTTGCGAGCCAGTATCGCCACGGCTTCGTCCAGCGTTTGAGGCGCATAATAGCGATCCCACGTATGGGGAATAAGTGTGTCAGGGGCCATTGGGCTTTCCAGTGCGATTGGGATAGGTATCGGATTGGTGAGGGAAGTATAGCCCGGCGCTCGCCCGCAGGCAAGATAAGCACACGTGGATTGGACGACGACCGACGGATTGAATAAGCTATAGGGTATGAACGTCCTCCTGATTTCGACCTACGAGATGGGCCGGCAGCCGTTTGGCCTGGCCTCGCCGGCCGCCTGGCTGCGCGAGGCCGGGGCGCAAGTGCGCTGCGTGGACCTTGCCATCGAGACGCTGCCCGAAGGCGACGTACAGGCTGCCAACCTCGTCGCCTTCTACGTGCCGATGCACACAGCGACCCGTCTGGCAGTCCAGACCCTTCCGCAGGTGCGCGCCCTCAACCCCCAGGCGCATGTGTGCTGCTACGGGCTGTACGCCTCGGAGAACGCCGACTACCTTCGTAGCCTGGGTGTGGACAGCCTCATCGGCGGCGAGTTCGAAAGCGGGCTGGTGGCGTTATACGAGCGGCTGCGCGATATCCATGCTCGAGCGACTGTCGTCCAAGCGACAGGTAGCGCGACTACATCCCTCTCACGTGTCATGCCGAGCGAAGCGAGGCATCTGCTCTGGCGTCCTTCACGGAGCAGATCCCTCACTTCGTTCGGGATGACAGGCGAAAGCTCTGAGCCGAGGGCGAAAGGGTTTGGTCGGCCAAACGAGACTCTTCGCTTCACTCAGAGTGACAGTCAAGACGGCGCCCAGCAACACAACCCGAGTCCTTTTCCGATAGTCTCACTAGACCGCCAGGCGTTTAAGCTCCCTGACCGCGCCGGCCTACCCGCCCTCGACCGCTACGCCCACCTTGTCCTATCCGATGGGACACACCGCGTGGTCGGTTATGTCGAGGCCAGCCGGGGCTGCAAGCACCTGTGCCGCCACTGCCCCATCGTGCCGGTCTACGGCGGCCGCTTCCGCGTCGTCCAGCGCGAGGTGGTCCTGGCCGACATCCGCCAGCAGGTGGCGGCCGGGGCGCAGCACATCACCTTTGGCGACCCCGACTTCTTCAACGGCCCCGGCCATAGCCTGCCCATCGTCCGCGCCCTGCACGCCGAATTCCCCGGCCTGACCTACGACGTGACCATCAAAGTCGAGCACCTGCTGCGCTACGCCGAGCACCTGCCAACCCTCAAAGCGACGGGCTGCCTGTTCATCATCTCGGCCGTCGAGGCGTTCGACCCGCGTATCCTGGCCCTCTTCGACAAACAGCACACACGCGAAGAGTTCGAGACGGTCCTGCGCCGGTGCGACCAGGCGGGCCTGTTGCTGATACCCACCTTTGTCGCCTTCACGCCCTGGACGACGCTCGACGGCTACCGCGCCTTCCTCCAGGAGATCGCTCGCCTCGGCCTGGCCGACTGCGTCGCCCCCATCCAATACGCTATCCGCCTGCTCATTCCACCCGGCTCGCGTCTGCTGGAATTGCCCGACACCCAGGCCACCATCGAGGGGCTGGACCAGGCGCGGCTGACCTATACCTGGCGCAACCCAGACTCGGCCGTAGACATCCTCCAACGCGACCTGGAACGGTTGGCCCAGTCGCCGCTCGGGCGACGCCTGGCGCGGCGTGACTTCTTCCGCCTTGTCTGGGACCGTGTCCACGACGCGGCCCCGCCGCCGCTGCCGCCCGACGCCCTGGCCGTCCCGTATATGTCCGAACCGTGGTACTGCTGAGCAGAGCCAACCGAGGAGCAGTTGGCTTCCCCCTATGTCTAATCCCATCAGAAGCTGCCCCATGAACCTCCCGAAGGTTGGCAACCTTCGGGAGGTTGCGGCGGCGCTCAAGCGAGAGGTGAGACATGACACCGCCTGACCATGAAACCGTAGCGTGGCTGGTGGAGCAGTCCATGCTTCACCAAGCCAAGACCCTGGCGCGCCGGTATTCCGGACAGGGCCGGCTGTGGCAGCGCCCCTATGCCGAGGCTCAGCCCCGCGCCGCGTCTACCCTGGCGTCGGTCTGGTTTACCGCCTATCCGGCCGCCATTGTGACCCGCCAGGGCGAGTCGGTTCTGCGCACGCTGGGCGACCCCACGTTGTGGGAGGCGCTGGCCGCCATTGGCATCCAGGGGATCCACATCGGGCCGACCAAAGAGTCGGGCGGTCTGCGGGGCCGCGAGAAGACCCCAACTATTGACGGCAATTTCGACCGCATCGGCTTTGGCCTGGACGCGGCCTTCGGTACGCAAGACGAGTTCATCGCCATGACCCAGGCGGCGGCGGAGGCCAAGGCCATCGTGATTGACGATGTCATCCCCGCCCACACGGGCAAAGGAGCTGACTGGCGCCTGGCTGAACTCCGCTACCAGGACTACCCCGGCGTCTACCACATGATCGAGATTGCCGAGGAGGACTGGTATCTGCTGCCCGATGTCTTGCCCGGCCGCGACTCGGCCAACCTGTCCAGGCCCACCGTGGAGTTGCTCAAAGAGAAGGGGTATATCGTTGGCGAGACACAGCGGGTCATCTTCTACGAGCCGGGGGTCAAAGAGACCAATTGGAGCGCGACGGATGTGGTCGTCGGCGTGGATGACGTGGCGCGACGCTGGGTTTACCTGCACTACTTCAAGGAGGGCCAGCCCGCCCTCAACTGGCTCGATCCGACGTTGGCCGCGCCGCAGATGATTCTGGGGGATGCGCTGCACTCGCTGGATGTGCTGGGGGCGCGGCTGCTGCGATTGGACGCCAACGGCTTCCTCGGCGTTGAGACCCGGCCCGATAGCCCGGCCTGGTCCGAAGGCCACCCGTTATCCGTCGTGGGCAACCAGTTGATCGCGGGCCTGGTGCGCAAAGTGGGGGGCTTCACCTTCCAGGAACTCAACCTGACGGTGGACGACATCGCCGCCATGTCCCACGGCGGCGCGGACCTGTCGTATGACTTCATCACCCGCCCGGCCTATCAGCACGCCCTGGTCACCGGCGATACCGAATTCCTGCGCCTCATGCTACGCACCATGCGCGAGTACGGGATTGACCCGGCCTCGCTCATCCACGCCCTCCAGAACCACGACGAATTGACCCTGGAACTGGTCCATTTCTGGACGCTGCACCAGGCCGACCGCTACACCTACCAGGGCCGCGAGTGGACCGGGTCGGCGCTGCGCCAGCATATTCGCACCGTCATGTACGACCGCCTGGCGGGCGAAAACGCGCCCTACAACCAGCGTTTCGTGACCAACGGCATCGCCTGCACGACGGCCAGCATCATAACCGCGGCATTGGGGCTACGCGACCTGGATAGCCTGACCGACGAGGACAAACGCCGGGTCCAGCGCGTCCACCTTCTCCTCGCCATGTACAACGCCTTCCAGCCGGGCGTGTTCGCGCTGTCGGGTTGGGACCTGGTCGGCGCGCTGCCCCTGCCGCGGGCGCAGATTGAGCCGCTGCTGGCCGACGGCGACACGCGCTGGATCAATCGGGGCGCCTATGACCTGGTCAACGTGGCTCCGGACGCCGCGGCCTCAACGGCGGGCTTGCCCAAAGCGACGGCCCTGTACGGCCCCCTGTCCGAGCAACTCCAGCAGTCCGACTCGTTCGCCCGCCAGTTGCAGCGCCTGCTATCGATCCGCCAGGCGTATCGCATCTATGCCGGCCGCCAGATAGCTGTACCCGATGTGACCAACCCAGGCTTGCTGGTTATGGCGCACGCATTGCCCGACGAGCTGGGAACGCAGGTGACGGCGCTCAACTTCGGGCCGACGCCCATCGAGGAAAGTGTAGTGGTCGCGCCGGGGGGCCAGCGGGGTCAGGCGATTAATATGCTGGCCGAGACGGTGGAGGGCGTGGTAACCGACGCGGGCGAGATCACCATTCGCCTGGATGGCTACGAGGGCAAGTCATTCCTCATTCGCGGCGCGCCCGCTGCCACCATCTAAGAAAACGGGACACAGACAAACACGGACGAGCACAGATATAAAGATCAATCTGTGTTTGTCCGTGTTTGTTTATGCCCACTCACATCGCGCCGACTTTGCGAGCGTAGGCGCGCAGTCTCTCAGCGGTATCATCGGTTAGCGGTTGGCCGTGCCCGAAGCACACGACACGCGGCGCCAGGTCCACCAACCGCTTGAGCGACCGCTGGTTCTCGGCCATGTCCACCGTAAAGGCTGCGATGGGCGGGCGCAGATTGGGCAGGCGCATGATAACATCGCCGCAGAACACGACTTTCTGGTCAGGCTGCCAGTAGGCGACGTGGCCGGGGCTATGGCCTGGCGTGAACAGCACATGCAACCCGCCAAGCACGGGCAGCACCTCCCCCTCGTCCACCACGTGGTCCACCGGCGTCCCCTTGAGCGTCGTCTCGCCGGGCCGCATCATCCGCGCCATGCCCTTGAGTTGATCGGCGGGGACGCGAGGCACGGGCGTCCGGCCCTCGATGGCCGCTCGATCCAGGGCATGGGCGACGACCTGGGCGCCCGTCCTGGCCTTGAGTTCGGGGAGGCCGCCGATATGGTCGGGGTGGCCGTGGGTAACGAGAATCCGCTTGACATCGCCCGGTTTCCGTCCAGCCTGCTCAAGCTGCTTCAGGACGCGGGCAGCCGCCAGTTCGAGACCCGTATCAATAATCGTTAGCCCATCGGGGTCTTCGACCAGATAGACCCGTCCCATCACCAGACCCGTGAAGGTGGAGAGGCGGGGCAGAATGGTATGCATGGTGAGCCTCCTGCTGAGTTTAACTCCACACGCGACGCAGCAAAACGTTGACGTACTTCAAGCCCTCGGACACGGTGGACCCCCAGAGCAGCGCTTTGAGGTAGTCGGCGGGCGACCCCCAGGATGGATTGCTAAAGTACAGGGCGAGCATCCCGGAGCCGACGGCGATGACACCCGCGATCACGCTCATCTGCAACTCCGACTGCTGGTAGAGGCGTTGCAACTCATCGGCGGTGAGGGGGCGCGGCCCTCCCGCCACCCCTGGCCCTAGGCGCCCCGGTCGACCCAGCAAGTCGAGGAAGCGCTGACCACCACCCTCTCCGGGCGCGGCCTCCTCCTGGGGTAAACGCAGCCGCGCCCCGTCACGCCGCACAGCCGCGTCGCGGTCAATCTCCAGGTGGAGTTCTTCGATGGCGTGGCCGATATCGTCGGCCGCATCGTTCTGGATGTCCACCGTGGCGCGGCTATTGGTCGTAATCGCCGTCGCGGCGGCATAGCGTAGGTCGGCCCGCAGCCGATCCAGCCGCTCCCGCTGCTCCTCGGTGCCCTCCGGAATGTTGTCGGCGTGCTCGTCATAGGCGGCAATCAGGCGGAGCGTGCGGTCCAGGGCGGCCAGCCAGTCCTGGTAAGCCGCGACGTGGTCCAGGCGGGCCTGGACATCCTTGAGCGACTGGGCGGGGGAGATATACTCAAAGGGACGGTGGAACTCCGCCTTCACTGCCGCGAAAATCTCGATATTGTCGTCATCGAGGGCAACCCAATCGGGCACTCTCCCCCAGACCTCATCCCGTTGAGCGTGCAATTCGACCACATTGTCGCGCAACAGGCGGAAGGCGGCGAGATACGTCTCCAAGCTGTTGAGGCTGTCCTGGGCGGCCTGGGTGTCCTGCGCCTTTAAGGCCAACTCGACATCGTCTAGCCAGGCTTTCGCCAGCGGCGCGACACGTACCGTGCGCAGTTCCCCCGACGCCAGGTCAGGATGGCGCGTCCAGAACTGGTCTTCGTCCTTGGGAATCGTCTCACCCAGTCGCCGCTGGCGGACTTCCTGCTCCGCCTGACCGCGCCAGGTCTGGAAGTACTGCGTGACCCATCGTCCGAGCAACAGCCCAAGTCCGAGGGTCACCGCAGCCCACGGCCACCAGTCGGACACCAACGCCGTGATGCCAATATTCCCCTGCTTCTCGTCATCCGGGCGGAGGTCCACCTTCCACTCGTACTTCCCGGCGCGTGGCACATCCTGGACGCTCAGCAGGCCATTGTTCACCACGAGTTTGCTTCCGCCCACCCCGGCCGTCGCCTCGCCAGGCAGATCCCCCGTGATGGGCGCGACCGAGACCGGCGTGGCGACGACCAGGCTCGGCTCCAGCCCAAAGGTGAGGGCGCGGCAGACCTCGCGGGCCGGACTCTGTTGAGCCGTGGCGCACACGCGGCGTAGCCCGTTCAGCCCGGCCCGCGTCCCCCACTCGCCCACCAGGACAAGAGCCAGCGCGACGGCCACCACCGTTACCAGGCCCAGCAGCACATTCAGCCGCCCCGTCGCGAGACGCGCCACGGACAGCAGTGCGGCGAGGCCAAAACCGAGCAAAAGGAGGGTCGGCAACAGGGGGCTGAGCAAGGAGGGCAGATAGTTGACCGCGCTCAGGGTGATCGCGTCGCTCCCCTCCACCTTGATGGTTGGAGTGCCTGGCTGCCCACTCCCGCCCACCTCCAGGATGAGCTGGCGGCGAATCACATCCCCCAATTCACCTGTCGCCACCAGGTAGCCCTCGTACACTCCAGGGTCGGGCGCAATGTCGGTGCGGAAGACCAGGGCCATAACACCGACGCGGCTAGGGTCAATCCTCTGGCGCACCAGATCGGGCAGAATCCAGCCGAGTTTAGGGTCGGCGCGGCCCGTCAGCGGGGCCAGCCCCGCGACTCGTAGCTCGACGGTCTGGGCCTGGGTGGCCTTATTGAAGATCTCGACCGTCAGCGAGCCTTGCTGCCCCCGCAAGCGGTCGAAGTCCACCCGTAGGTCGCGCTCGTCGAGGAACAGGATAGTGGCGGCGGCGGGCGCCTGGGCGTGGGCCTGGACGGGCCACAGCGCGAACGCGACCAGGACCATGACGGCCAGCCAACGCGGCGTGTCAGGCAAAGCAAAACGGCCCATACCCTCTCCTCTGGCCTGGTGAAAGACCCCACGACCGTAGCCGTCATTATACAGGCTTCAGGGAGGGCGGGCAAGAGTCGCGCAAAAAAGGGCTTGACATTTCTCATCCAGTGTGATATACTAGTTTAAGACCGATCGGTCTGAAATGGAGTAAGCGATGAGTAAGGGTGAGCAAACGCGCGAGGCGATTCTGCGCCAGGCCGCCGCCGTCTTCAACCAGCAGGGGTACTTCGGCGCGTCCATGTCTGACATCATGCGCGCGACCGGGCTGGAAAAGGGCGGCATCTACAATCACTTCGGGAGCAAGGACCAGCTGGCCCTCGAAGCTTTCGACTATGCCTTTGGTCTCCTGACCGACCGCCTGCGCGACGCCCTGCAGGGCAAGACCAACTCGGTAGACCGCCTCCTGACCCTGGTAGAGGTCATCGGTGGGCAGGTCGAGGATGGCCCCCTGCCTGGCGGCTGCCCTATCCTCAACACGGCCGTCGAGGCCGACGACACCCACCCCGCCCTCCGCGAGAAAGCCCGGCAGGCGGTGGAAGGCTGGTTCGGTGTGGTCCATCGCAACGTGACACGCGGCATCGAGCGTGGTCACATTCGCCCCGCTGTGGTCGCGGATGAGGTGGCGACCCTGATGGTGGCGACCATCGAGGGTTCAATTATGTTGAGCAAGCTCTATGGCGATCCGGTCTATGTCCACCGGGCTATTGAGTTCTTGAGGGGCTATCTAGATAGTCTGAGGGCGGTAGCGGATTAACAGGCTGACTTTTTTTGCCCGAAAAACAGACCGATTGGTCTGTAATTGTAAAAGGGTCAAACATAGGAGGTTCCAGGATGCACGCGCTCATTCTGAACGAGTCCATCGCAGGGGACGAGCTACGCCGCATGGCGATTCGACCGGTCCATCGCAACGATAGCGGCTGCATCGCCGACCTGTACCGCCGCCTCTCACCGGAAAGCCGCGAATTGCGATTTATGGCCCCGCAAGGCCGCATGTCCGAGGCGGAGACGTGGCGGCAGGCGCAACGGGTGGCCGAAGGCGACGCCGCTACCCAGGCGGCCCTGGTGGTCGTGGCGTGCGAGCCAGAGGGCGAGGCCGTGATTGCCGTCGCCGAGTGGGTGCGCGAGACCCAGGAGCCGACGAGCGCCGAGATTGGTCTGGTCGTCCGCGACGACTACCAGCGCCAGGGCATCGGCAGCGCCCTGCTCCGCCAGCTTGTGCAGGTGGCGCGGGATGAGGGTATAATGACCATCAAGGGCTATCTGCTGCCCCAGAATGAGGGCATACGACGGCTGCTCCGCCGGCTGGGCACGCCGTTCACCCTAGAGACACGGCGCGGGCTGACCACGCTTTCGGCGCCCATCCGGCAAGCATAGACGAGAGGACTGCATGACCGACCACAGCGACACGCCACGCCAGCGGACCGTGACCTGGCAGGATCCCACCATCACAGCCACCGCTTTCCACGACATGTCAGGGCTAGAATTTCTCCGTCGCATTGCGCGTGGCGAGTTGCCCGGGCCGCCCATCGCCGCCCTGCTGGGGATGCGGCTCGAAGAGGCCGACGAAGGCCGCGCCGTATTTTCGGTTGAGCCGGCCGAGTATCATTACAACCCGATTGGGACGGTCCACGGGGGATTAGCCTGTACGCTGCTGGACTCGGCCATGTCCTGCGCGGTCCAGTCGCTGTTGCCAGCCGGCGTGACGTACACGACGCTGGAGTTGAAGGTCAACCTGGTGCGGCCCATGTCGCAGACGACGGGAAAAGTGATGTGTGAGGGGAAGGTGATTCACCTGGGGAGCCGCATCGGCACGGCCGAGGGGCGGCTGTACGACGAGCACGGCAAGCTCTACGCCCACGGCGTGACGACGTGCATCGTCCTACGTCACCACGAGCCGCGCCGCTAACGCCAGCCCACCGCGTCCTGGAGCACCAGGACCTCGCGCAGCACGCCCCGGCGGTCCATCTCGACCGTCACTACGTCAATCCGCCAGGCGGCGTCGAGGGGAACGTGCTCGGCCTGGAGATAGGCGTCGGCCAGGGCCAGCAGGCGGCGCTGCTTGGCGGGACCAATCGAGTCCTCGGCCGCGCCCTGCCACCCGCCGCGCCGGGTGCGGACCTCGACAAAGACGAGACAGGCGCCGTCGCGGGCAATGATGTCTAGCTCGCCGTCCGGACAGCGCCAGTTGCGGCCAACGATAGTGTAGCCGCGCGCCTCAAGCGCCCGGACGGCCAGGTCTTCGCCCGCCCGCCCCAGACCGCGCCGTGGGTCCGTCGTCTTATTCGTGTTCATTCGTGGATTCTGTAAAGTTCAGCGCCAGTTGGACGGCCTGGACGGGGGCGAAGGAGCGGCGGTGGAGGGGACAGACGCCGAGCGCCTGGAGGGCCTGGGCGTGCGCCGCTGTCCCGTAGCCCTTGTGCCGGCCAAAACCGTAGCCGGGGTAAACCGCGTCATAGGCGGCCATCAGCCGGTCGCGCGTGACCTTGGCGACGACTGAGGCGGCGGCCACCGAGAGACACAGCCGGTCGGCGCGGGGGAAGGCGGTCTGGGGCAGGTCGCAGGGGAGCGTGATCGCGTCGAGGAGCAGGGCGTGGGGCGGCGGCGTCAACTGGTCAAGCGCCTGCTGCATAGCCGTCTTGGTGGCATTGAGGATGCCGAGCCGGTCCACGCCCTCCACCTCCACAATGCCGACGCCCACGGCGACGGCGGCTGTCTGAATCAGCGGCAGCGCCGCCTCGCGCTCGGCCGGCGTCATCAGCTTGGAGTCGCGCACTCCTGCGAGGCGTTCGGACAGCGTCGGCTCGTCCAGGGGGAGGATGACGGCGGCCGCGACGACCGGCCCCGCCCACGCGCCGCGCCCCACCTCATCCAGCCCGGCTACCAGCGGGCCGATGGTGTCGCGCAGGGCGAGTTCGGTGTGCAGGGTAGGGCGAAAGGCGTGGCTAGACATCGGGGGACAGAGAGCAAAAACCCGTTTTCGGGCTGAAAACGGGTTTCCTGGTCGGTTACTCGTGCGTGTCGGTCGTTGGCTCGGCCGGAACCACAGGGACGACGGGCGGCTGGGGTGGGGCGACCTGGGGTTGGACCTGCTTGGCCGCCAGCGCCTCGGCCGCGCGCTTGTTGGCGCCCGGCAGCGTCCTGCGGCGGTCGCGCAGGCGGGCCGCCTTGCCGCGCCGCTCGCGCAAGAAATAGAGGTTCTTGCGGCGCACATGCGCGTGGCGCACCACTTCGACGCGGTCAATGCGCGGCGAACGGAAGGGGAAGGTCCGCTCGACCCCCACCCCGTCCGCGCCGATGCGGCGCACGGTGAACGAGGCATTGACACCCTTCCCGCCCCGCAGACGCATCACCACGCCATCGAAGCGCTGGATACGCTCCTTGCCACCCTCGATAATTTTGAAGAAAACGCGAACCGTGTCGCCCGACAGCAGTTCGGGAACGTTCGAGTTAACCTTGACCGAGGCCTCAACCGATTGAAGAAGATCGTAGCTCATGAATTTACCCTCGCGTGCCGATTGACAAGCGATAAGTATAACATAGTCGGCCAGGAATCACAAATTTTCACGCCTCGTCCTGCTCGATCTCAGCCAGCAGCAGCCGGTCGTTGGCGCTGAGGTTGGCGCGGGCCAGCAGGTCGGGGCGGCGCTGGCGAGTGCGGCGGAGGGCCTGCCGCCGCCGCCAGCGGGCGACCTCAGCGTGGTGGCCGGACAGGAGAACGTCTGGGACGCGCCAGCCGCGAAAGTCTGGCGGCCGGGTGTACTGCGGCCCTTCCAGCAGTCCCGACGCAATCGAGTCCTGGACCGCGCCCATGGGGTTGCCGAGGACGCCGGGCAGGAGCCGCGCTACCGCGTCCACGATAATCATGGCCGGTAGTTCACCGCCGGTCAGCACGTAGTCGCCAATGGACATCTCGTCCGTGACCAGGCGCTCACGGACCCGTTCGTCCACGCCTTCGTAGTGGCCGCACAACAGAGTCACATGGGGTAGCTCGGCCAACTCGGCGGCGACGGCCTGGGTAAACTGGCGGCCCTGCGGGTCCATGAGGATGATGGGCGCGACCGACTGTGGTTCTGGACCGAGTACCGCTTCGACGGCGGCGAAGATCGGGTCGGGCTTCATGACCATGCCCCCCCCGCCGCCGTAGGGATAATCGTCGGTGACGCGGTGCTTGCCCGCCGCGTAGTCGCGGATATCGTGCACGTGGATGTCGAGTTGGCCGGCGGCGACAGCGCGTTTGATGATGCTGTCACCAAACGGCCCATCGAACATGGCCGGAAACAGGGTAAAGATGTCAAACCGCATTTTGTTGCCTATAAACAGGGGCCATGCTATAATCACGCCGCCGAGGACGACCCAGTCGTTTGTGCTTGTCGGCAATTGCACTTTTATCTTTGTCAGGGAGGTCCGGCCGTGGCATCCAACGCGCCTGAGCCTGTACAGCGGGGCGATGTCCCCACCACCGTCATTCTAAGTTCTGTTATTGCGTTACTGCTGGCCCTGGTCATCGGCGCGGGGACGCTGGCCGGGCGGCCCGAGGAGACGCTGAGCGTGTCCTTGACCGAGATGCCCCGCCGCGCCGCGCAGGCGGCGACCGTCGAGGCCGCCTCCAAGGGCGTTGTGGTTTCGGTCAACACCGCCACTCCTCGGGCCCAGGGCACGCCATCCCCCGAGCCACCGACGCCCTCCGGCCCGCCCGCCGAGCCAGCCGCCGGCAACGCCGCCAATGGCCGCCGCCTGTTCACCTCGCTGGCCTGCAACTCGTGCCACGCAATTCCCGGCGTGTCTGACGCTGCCACAACCTGTCCCCCGCTGGGCAATATTGGCAATATCGCGGCGACACGCAAGCCGGGTTACAGTGTTGGTCAGTATATCTACGAGTCGATTACTAACACGAACGCCTTTGTCGTGCCGGGCTACCAACCCAATATCATGCCCAAGACTTTCGCCACCCTCCCCCAGGCGCAGATCAATGACCTAGTGGCGTACCTGTCGGCGCAGAAACGGTAAACACGTGATGCGTGATGCGTATTTCGTATTTCTTCCCACGGATTACGCATCACGCATCACGTTTCACGCTTTCGCCTTGTGGTCCTCGCGCTCGCGGGTGCGGAAGGTGATGCGGATGGGCGTGCCCTCGAAGACGTAGCGCTCGCGGAGCAGGTTCTCCAGGTAGCGTTCGTAGGTAAAGTGGACCAGGCGGTGGTCGTTGACGAAGAACACGAAGCGCGGCGGGTCCACCGCCACCTGGGTTCCGTAGTAGAACTTGAGCCGCTGGCCGCTTTTGGTCGGCGGCGCGTGGTGAGATGTCGCGTCCCGCAGCAGGCGGTTGAGTTCGGCGGTGGCGATGCGCTGGAAGCGGGCCTCGTAGACACGCAGCGCCGTCGGCAGCACCTGGTTCACGCGCTGGCCCGTCTTGGCTGAGATAAACAACACCGGCACGTAGTCCAGGAAGTTGAGTTCCCGCCGCACTTTGGCCGCGTATTCGTTGAGCGTGCTCGAATCCTTCTCCAGCAAATCCCACTTGTTGACAATCACCACCACGCTCTTGCCCTCTTCCAGGATGTAGCCCGCCACGTGGGCGTCCTGGGCGGTGATGCCCTGGGGCGCATCCAGGAGGAGGAGCGAGACATCAGCGCGCTGGATGGCGCGCATTGAGCGCAGGACGCTGTACTTCTCGATGCCCTGCTCGATGCGGCCCCGCCGCCGAATCCCGGCCGTGTCAATGAGGGTGATGTCCTGGCCCTCGTAGCGAATCTGGGTGTCAATCGCGTCGCGTGTCGTGCCAGGAATGTCGCTGACGATGGAACGCTCCTCGCCTAGCATACGGTTGAGCAGCGACGACTTGCCAACATTGGGTCGGCCGACGATGGCGATCTTGATCGTCTCATCCTCTTCGTCCTCCGGCGTCACCGGTAGGTTCTCCACCACTCGGTCCAGCAAGTCGCCTGTGCCTGTGCCGTGTAGGGCCGAGATAGGCATGGGTTCGCCCAGGCCCAGTTCAAAGAACTCCACCGCGTCCTGGCGGCGGGCGGCGTTATCGGCCTTGTTGACGGCGACCAGAACCGGCTTCTTGGCAAGGCGCAGGCGATTAGCCACGTCGCTATCCGACGCGGTCAGCCCGGCCACGGCGTCTACCAGAAAAACGATGACATCGGCCTCGTCCATCGCCACTTCGGCCTGGGCGCGGATGGACGTCAGGATCGTATCGGTGGGGTCGTCGGCCAGCCCGCCGGTATCCACGACGATAAACGGCACGCCCGCCCACTCCGCCTCGCCGTAAAGGCGGTCGCGGGTGGTGCCCGGCAGGTCTTCCACAATAGCAAGACGCTCGCCAATCAGCCGATTGAAGAGCGTAGATTTTCCAACATTGGGCCGCCCGACCAGGGCGACAATCGGTGTCTGTGCCATACAACTTACTCCACTAACTCGGCCACCACAATCACGCGATGGGTATTGGTCCAATACGGCCAGCAGCTAATCAGGGTTAAACGGCTATCCTCGGTCGGGGCCATATAGGCCGCGTTGGCCTGGTGTTTCGCCTGGCTGACGCCCGCCTCCGGCACGATCACCTGTTCCTGGACCACATAGCGGTAGCGGCGGCCCGACGCCGTCTCCAGAATCACCTCGTCGTCGGGTTTGACGCGCTCTAGCAGCCGAAACACACGTCCGTAGATGTTGTTGTGGCCCGAAATCACCACATTCCCCTGGGCGCCCGGGTTCGCGCTGCCCTCGTGGTGGCCCGCGCCATAGTCGGCGGTGATCCACTCGCGGGTCAGGGCGCCGTTCTCGTCCACCAGGTTAAAGCCCACCTCGACCACTTCGCTATCAACGCCAATGCTGGGGATGAGGATGCGGGTGGGCGGCTCGCTGCCAGGCGGCGGGGGCGTCGGTGGGGGCGGGGTCGGGCGGGCGACGACGCTAGCGCCCGTGACGCGGGGCATAACCGTAGGTGGGCCAGCGGTGGCCGTCGGGGCGGGCGTCGGCGGCGCCGGGCGGGTTGGCCCAGGCGTCGGGGTGTACCGATATAGCTCGCTGAGCAGGGCAGCGCGTTCAGGGGCGGGCGGCAATGAGGCGCGGCCCAGCCGACGCTCGTAGCTAGCCGGGTTGGGGTTGAGCGTCACGAATAACGCGGTGGCCCCCTCCTGCCAGACCACATAGCCGCTAAACAGCATCATGGCAAGACCGAGCAGGCTGAGAAAGTCCCCGACCAGCCCCCACGGTCTCGCGGAACGGCCTGTCACGCGCACAGTCTCAAGCGCGTCGTTTCAACAACCGCCCCAGGACGAAGAGCACACCGCCCAGGCCGCCCGATGCCAGCACACCGCCCAGGAGTGTGAGCAGCGAGCCGCCGGTCGTGGGTAGTCGGTCGCCCGGTCCAGGCACCGGCAGCCCGGTGACGCGGATTGGCGTCACGGTCAGGGTGGGGAGGGGCTGGACCGTCGCGGTGGGCGTCGCGGTGGGGGCGGTAGGCGACGGGGTAAACAGCAGGGTGGAGGTCCGAGTGGGAACGGGTGTGGCGGTGAAGCCGACACCTGGAATGGATGTCAGGGTGGCCTGAGGCGTCACGCTGGCCGTAGCCTGGAGCGCCAGGGCCTTCGCGGGGTCAAATGTCGCGGTAGGGGTGGGAGTGTCTTTATCAATCGGATACGCAGGGATGGGTGTGTTCGTGACGATGGGGTAAGCCTGCGCCCGTACGCGCTCCTGCGCCTCCCCCACCGTGTCCACCGCCGCGAGCGCCCACTGGGTCATGCCGCCCACTGCCCATAAAAACAGCACAAACGCGAGGCCAATAAGCCGGCGTCCCATAACCATGTCTCCTTAGGCAAAAGAATCAACGGCGGCGTGCTACTGATAGGTACGCTATGGCAGACTGAAAGATACGCCGTCGCGCGCTCGACCGACCGATTTAGTATAGCAGGATTAGGCAAAAATGGGAAACTAAAAATGCCTGGGGGTAGACCAGGCTACCCCCAGGCCGAGAGATAAGTTAGGCGCGGCCGCGGACCATGCGCATGATCCAGAGCAGGATAACAGCGCCCAGGACGGCGACAAGCAGCGACCAAATGAAGCCGCCCGTTCCCAGGCCAACCAGCGAGACCAGGTAGCCCCCGATGATCGCGCCGACAATGCCCACGACGATGTCCATCAGCAGGCCCTGCTGGCGGTTGGTGCCCATAATCATACTGGCAATCCAGCCGGCCAACCCACCGAGGACAATCCACCAAATCAGATTACCCAGAGTCCCCATAGCTGCCTCCTTGAAGTTGGGTGATAAGGATGGAAGGCGATGAGAGCCAAACAGCCCTCTACTCCATATACGTCGGAGGCTCGACTATGTTGCGCCTCCGACGCGCCTTATTCTGCAAATTGTGTGCCACCAGCCGTCGGCAGGGCGCTCACAATATCCTGCATGGCCTGGTTAAGGTGGGGATAGGCAAACAGGACAACGCCGATGCCGAAGATGCCGCCGGTCAGGACGCGGAGCAGGGGCGTACTCTCACGCCAACCGGGCAATTGGGAGAGACCGTCAATGGCGATGGGGATCACAAACAGGATAAAGACATACCAGGGCAGCGGCCGCCACCGCCGCCCGCTGAGGGTGTAGACCAGGCCGGTGAGCAGGATCGCCAGGTAGATGGCGGTGTCGCGCTCGCAAAAGGCGACCTGGTAGCCCAGCCCCAGACTGGCGTCGTAGATGGGGCGCCAGAACAGGTCGAGCGGCTGCGTCGCGCCCGTCAGAGGCGCGATGGTCTCGAAGGGGTAGGCGATGGCCGGGCCGCCCAGGAAAAAGGACCGCTGCGGGAGCTGGTGGCAGGTGGCATGAAAGACGGTATAGATCAGCCGCGCCGGGCCGTCCAGCCCCGCCATCATGAGCAGGGGGGCGCTGAAGGCGAGGGCGATGTAGAAGGCGACCACGCCGTTGACCCAGACCGTCCAGTGGCGGGCCGACCAGGCCACCGCGCGGTTGACACGCTGAGCCAGTTGGGAAGCAGATGAGGCGTTCATACGTAAGTTGTAGGCCGGGGAGCGCGATTTGTCCAGTTACACAGTAGTCGGTAGACAGTAGTCGGTAGTCAGTAGGGGTACCCACAGAGGGGTACCCCTTTGCCATCAGGGTAACTACAGGGGTCGGGGTAGCCACAGGGGGCTACCCCTACGCCGCCTTCTGTCTCCGTCGTCGGTCTTCCGTCCTCCGTCCCCCACTAACCACTAATCACTGACCACTGACCACTGTTCTAGCGCCACACCAGCATCGTATCCCCAGCCGTGCCATACTGGAACACGATGTCGGCGCTCCCCGCCGTGTTGCTGTTGCGGAGATACCACAGGTTGCCCCGCTTCACCCCCACCGTGTCTACC
>JAHCIP010000439.1 GCA_026129165.1 Anaerolineae bacterium | reverse complement strand
GGCGCTCCTGCATCACTTCGAGCAGGGCGGACTGGACCTTGGCCGGAGCGCGGTTGATTTCGTCGGCCAGCAGGAGGTTGGTGAAGACAGGGCCGAGGGACGTGTTGAACTCGCCCGTCTTCTGATTGTAGATGCGCGTGCCAACGAGGTCGGCGGGAACCAGGTCCGGCGTGAACTGGATGCGCTTGAATGTGCCGCCAATGGCGTCGGCCAGCGTCTTAATCGCCATGGTCTTCGCCAGGCCGGGCACGCCTTCGACCAGGATGTGGCCCCGCGCCAGCAGGGCGACGACCAGCCGCTCCAACAGGTGATCCTGGCCGACGATGATCTTTTTGACTTCGTACAGCACGTGCTCGATGGGCAACCGATTGCGGTTCTCCCGCTGCTCCATGCGCCTCTCCTGATGATTTTAGACAGAATTAACAGAATTTACATAATAAAAGAGTATATTGTATAAATTCTGTCAGAATACGGTGTTATTCGACCTTCAGTGGCGGTCCCAGCAATTCCATGCCGTGGGCGCGCCATAGCGTCGGGTCTTGCGGCGGCATGGCATTGGCCTTCGTCACTGCGCGGAAGAAGGCTTCCATCTGGCCGGCGGGCATAAATGCGATGAGAATCCGGCCCCGCCCGTCGCCTACATGCGCCCAGACATGGGGGACCTGGCGTGGGGCAAGCAGCGAGTCGCCCGGCGTGAGCCGCACTCGCTCCTGCCCGACCTCGACCATGAACTCGCCTTCCACCGCATAGAACCACTCGTCCTGGTCATAGTGCAGATGTCGCGCCGGGCCGCCCTTGTGGTGAAACGTGTTCTCCAGGATAAACAGGCCGGGGCAGTCCTGCGTTGTCACCTTGAACTGGATTGCACTGACCCCAAGGCCCCGATGCTCTCCGAAACGGTCCTCGCCCGCAGCCACGGTTAGCAAGGGGCCGGGTGGTCTACTGACCACATCGGTCATCCACACCCTCCTTCAAACGTCGGCGCGGCGTCTTAGTAGGGGCAGGCCCGTGTGCCTGCCCAGGGCGAACACGACGGTTCGCCCCTACCCCGCCCAAAATTTCGCCAGCGGTAGTTAATACGGCGGCAGGCCAGCCGCGCCGCCCGCCACATTGATGGGGACGGCGAAGCCGATGCCGATGAAGACCTTCTCCTTGGTCGGGTTGACCAGCGCGGTGATGATGCCGATGACCTGGCCGTAGCGGTTGAGCAGCGGCCCGCCAGAGTTACCGGGGTTGACGGCGGCATCAATCTGGATCAAGCCTTCCATGCGCTGGTCGCGGTCCGGCGGCTTGAAGGAACGGTTCAGGCCGGAGATGACGCCCGCGCTCATCGAGCCGTACAGCCCCAGCGGGTTGCCGACGACATATGCCTCGTCGCCGACGCGGACGGCGTTGGGGTTGCCCAATGTGGCAGGGATGAGGACTTCGGGCAACTGGCTCGGCTGGAGCACGGCAATGTCGTTTTCAGGCTGCTTGACGGCGATTTGCGCGGTGGCTTCGGTGCCATCGGCGAAAATGACCTTGATTTGAGTGGCGTCGGCCACGACGTGCAGACAGGTGAGGATAGCGCCCTGGTCGTTGATGACCACCCCGCTGCCGACGCCGTTCTCCATCGCGCCGTCTTTCCCCTGGTCCGCCGTCTCAATGAAGACGAAGGAGGGGCGAATGGCCTGGTAGACGAGGCTGGAGAAGGGCGGTGGGGGGGTGGCGGAGGCCATCGCCTGGATGGCGATCTCGTTGACCTGGCGGGCGGTCAGCGGTTTCGGGGGAGGCACGAGCATGTTGTAGAGGAGCAGCCCAAGCAGGGTGGCAAGTACGCCGCCCACAAAGGGCAGGACGACTCGCACGCGCAGCCACACCCGCCGCAGACGGTTCCGCCAGACTTGGATTCGGGAAATGGGGGGTAAGTCGCTCATTCTTCTAACTACGTTACCACCGGGTCTAATGGATGCCTACGCGACGGGGGAAGAAAAAACCTAGTCTAACGAGCATAGCACAAACCGGGCGGTCTGTCAAACGAAAAAAAGGAAGAGCGGGTAGGGGGAAAGCCATCGGCTGAAAACTTATGAAAGACTTATAATTCAGTCTTCAGTCATTAATCTTTCGCCAGGCCGAGGAAGTCGAGGACGGTTCGGTTGAACTCGGCGGCGCCTTCCCACATGGCGTTGTGGCCGACGCGCGGCAGGATGACCAGGCGAGCGTGGGGCAGAGCGTGGGCCAGACGGCGACCATTGGCGAGGGGGACGACAGTGTCGCGCTCGCCCCAGACGACGAGCGTGGGCGCCTGCACCTTCGCCAACTCACGTTCCAGGGTGTGCCGCCGCAACGCGGCCAGGGCTGTCCAGAGGGTGCGAATGCCGGCGCGGAGGGTGTCGGCGATGATGGTGGGGAGCAGGCTGAGGGGCAGGTGGCGCAAGGCGAGGATGAGGCTGGGCAGGCGGGTCAGCGGGCGCAGGGCGATGGGGAAGGCTGCCGCATCCACCAGCACCAGCCGTTCCACCCGCGCCGGATACTGGAGCGCCAGGTGGGTGACAATTAAGCCGCCCATGGAGTGGCCGACGAAGGTGGCGCGGGGCAGGTCCAGCTGGTCCATCCACTCCGCCAGGATCGCCGCCGCCTCGTGCAGCACGAATCGCCGTCCGGACCGACTGTGGCCAAACCCGATGAGATCCACCGTGTACACGCGGCAATACTCTGCCAGCGGCCCGACATTGCGGCCCCACCAGCGCATTGAGCCAGCCAGTCCATGCACCAGAACGACGGGCTGGCCGGCGCCGGCCACGTGGTAGGTCAGCCAGCAGCCGTCGGCCAGGTAGACGCGCTGGGGCGAGGCGGTTGTAACGGCCATCGTATCCTCCGAACTCGAGACCCTAAGGGTATCCAGACCTTAAGGGGATGAATATTCGTCAAGTGGGCGGGCGGCTCAGGAACGGGTCGAGGGCGGCGGTCAGCAGTTCGGGCGCGCTGTAGTGGACCACATGGGCCTGCTGAGGGAAGACCATCAGGTCGCCCTTCGGAAGCAGGCGGGCCACCTCCTCGGCCCACGCCTGTGAGACGATGCTATCCCGTCCCCCGCGCACCACCAGGACGGGGACCTGGACATGGGGCAGCCGCTGCTCCACCGGGTCGGCCATGGCATAGCGCAGGGTCTGGAGCGTGCGGCGCAGCCCGGCCTGGAGATAGTCGCGCGTCAGGGTGGGGTAATAGTGCAGCGGCTCCTGCGTCATGTCCTTCAGGCCGCGCCAGAGAAGCTTGCCCAGCGAACGGGCCGAGGGGTCAATGGTCGGGCCGACCAGCACGGCGCGGTCAACATAGTGGGGGTAGCGGACGGCGAGGCTGACAATGGTCTGGCAGCCCATGGAGTTGCCAATGAAGGACGCGCGCTGAACGCCGGCCGCCTCCAACCAGTCAGCCAGGGTGTCGGCGAGTTCGTCCACCTTCAAGATGTGGTCGGGCTTCTGAGTCTTGCCGAAGCCGGGCAGGTCCGGCGCATAGACGTGGTAACGGCGGGCCAGGTCCTCGGCCAGCGGCATCAGATAGCGGCTGGAGACGCCCAGGCCATGCACCAGGACGACTGGCAGGCGGTCGGTCTGCGGCGGGTCGGCGGCGACGCGGGCGTGGGTAGCTAGCCCGTTGACCTCCAGCCAGAGACTCGTCAGCTTGGCATCGGGCTGGTTCATGCCTCACTCACCCCGCTGGGCGTGACGATAGGCTCGACTACAGTCGCAGTCGGCGCGGCGTCCACTACGAAGGGATGGTCCAGGTCGCGGAACATGCCCAGGTGACGCCGCAACGTGGCGAAGGACTGCTTGCGGCTGGTGAAGCCATTTTTGGCAGGGGCGTGCAGAATGCCGAAGCGTGACAGAGGCGGAATCATGCGGCCGCCCGGTTCGTCATACAACTCGTACCACCCCAGAATGGACAGCGTCTGGCCGCCGCGCTCGCGCCAACTCTCATTCATGG
>JAHCIP010000438.1 GCA_026129165.1 Anaerolineae bacterium | reverse complement strand
CTGCCACAGAACGTCCCGACTTTACCGAAACTTTACGCACGGCTTATCCGCGCTTGAACATCGCGGCCTATGATGCTATCGTGCAGACCCCTGTCGGTAATCCTTATTCTCCCACGCTGGAGGGCGGTATGGTAGACCTGGTAAGTCCAATCGTGCGACGCGGGCAGCGCGACGCCCGCGACAACCCCGACCAATTTTGGGGGCGGGCGGCGCGCGAGCTGCCCTGGTTCCGTGTCTGGGACACCGTATTTGAGGCCGACTACCCCTCGTTCCGCTGGTTCGCGGGTGGCCTGACCAACATGGCCTACAACTGCGTGGACCACCACGTGGCGCGGGGCTGGGGCGGCCACACCGCGCTCATCTACGTCAACGAGCGCGGCGAGAAGCAACTCTTCACCTATGCCCAACTGCTCCGCGAGGTCGAGAAGGTGGCGCGGGCGCTGCGCGGCCTGGGCATCCAGAAGGGCGACCGCCTGACCATCTACATGCCCACCACCCCCGAAGCCATCATCCTGATGCTAGCGACGCTCCGCATTGGCGCCATCCACTCGGTCGTTTTCGCCGGCTTCGGCGCGGGCGCGTTGGCCGACCGTGTCCAGGCCAGCGGCTCGCGCCTCGTCTTTACCGCCGACGTGACCTATCGCATGGGCAAGGACGTGCCCCTCAAGGGTATCGTGGATCAGGCCATGGAACTGGGCGGCCAGGCCGTCGAGCGCGTCATTGTCTGGCGGCGGACCGGCTTGGACATCTCCATGAAAGAGGGCCGCGACCTGGAGTGGGACGAGTTCCTGGCGGGAGGCAAGGGTCAGGACGCCGCCTATGTCCAGATGGAGGCCAACGAGCCGGCCTTTATCCTGGCGACATCGGGCACGACGGCCAAGCCCAAGCTGGCTGTCCACACCCACGGCGGCTACCAGGTCCACATCCACAGCATGGGCAACTGGGTGTTCGGCCTCAAGCCGACCGACGTGTGGTGGTCCACCTCGGACATCGGCTGGATCGTCGGCCACAGCTACATCGTCTACGCGCCGCTGCTGGCCGGCTGCACCACCGTCGTCTTCGAGGGCGCGATGATCCACCCTGGCCCGCACATCCTGTGGCAGATCATTGAGGACTTCGGCGTCACGGGTGTCTTTACCTCCCCCACCGCCGTCCGCCTGCTCATGCGCTATGGCAGCGAGCCAGCGCGGGGCTATGACCTGTCCTTGCTGGAGCGCGTGTTCTGCGCGGGCGAGGTGCTCAACCCGCCGGCCTGGGAGTGGCTCCAGAAGGACGTTCTCGACGACCGCATCCCAGTCATAGACCACATGTGGCAGACCGAAACGGGTGGGCCCATCTTCGGCAACCCGTATGGTCTGGGCATGTTGCCCATCAAGCCCGGCTCGGCCGGCGTCCCCTTGCCCGGCATCCAGGCCGAGGTGATGTCGCCCGACGGCCAGCCCGTCCCGCTGGGCGAGAAGGGCATCATGACCATTACCAAACCCTTCCCCGGCCTGACGGCGCGGCTATGGGGCGAGCCGGAACGGTATGGCCGCGACTACTGGAGCCGCATCGAGGGCGTTTACTACGTGGGCGACTCGGCGCACATAGACGCCGACGGCTATGTCTGGTTCGCCGGCCGCGCCGACGAGATCATCAAGATCGCGTCGCACCGCCTGGGGACCATCGAGGTCGAGACGGCCTTCCTCAAGCACCCGGCGGTGGCTGAGGCGGGCGTGACCGGCCGGCCTGACGAGTTACGCGGCGAGGTCATCTCGGCCTTTGTCGTGCTGAAACAGGGGCGCGAGCCGTCGCCAGAGTTGCAGCGGGAAATCCTTGACACGGTGCGCCGCGAGCTAGGCCCGGTCGCCGTGATCGGTGAGATGAACTTTGTCCACATGCTGCCCAAGACGAGGAGCGGCAAGATTATGCGCCGCGTGCTTAAAGCGGTGACGCTCGACAAGGACCCCGGCGACGTCTCGACCATCGAGGACGGCGCGTCGGTCGAAGAGGCCCGCCACGCCTGGGAGGCGCTCAAGGCAGGCAAGGTGATTGTGGGGGCGTAGGGAAAGAGGACGGAGGACTGAAGACGAAGGATTGGAGAGTGCCGCTTGAGGGTTTCAGAGGGGGATCAGGAGAACCGCGTGAACCCTGGCGAGCGCCTGTTGCAGCGGCTCGACGCGATTGCCCGGTCCGCCGCCGACACGGGCCAGGCGCTCGCCGTGCTTGGGTTCGGCTCGGCCGGCCCCGAACGCGACCGGCTGGATGCCTACTCGGACCTGGATTTCTTTGTGATTGTGCGCCCCGGCCAACCAGTGGCTTTCCTGCGCAAGCTCGACTGGCTGGCGCGGGTCGCGCCCATCGCCTACGCCTTTCAGCACGAGCCGCATGGGTATAAGGTCCTGTTTGAGGACGGCATCTTCTGTGAATGGGCGGTGTTTGAGCCAGCCGAACTGGCCGCGCTGGATTTCCCCCCTGGAGGCTTGTCGTCACACGCGCTGGTGGTCTGGCGGGCGGAGGGGTACGAACACCCACCGGCTGTCCCCCGTGACAGCAAAGCGCCACGGCCACGAACCGTTGAGTGGCTGGTAGGTGAGGCGCTGACGAATCTGTATGTCGGGTTGGGCCGCTACTTGCGGGGCGAGCGGCTGTCGGCGGCGCGCTTCATCCAGGGCTATGCGGTGGACCGCCTGGTGGAGTTGTCGGAGCACATCGAGCCAGCGCAGCCGGCACACGTGGACGCCTATGCCCGGGAACGTCGCTACGAGCAGCGCTTCCCCCACACCGCTCAGAACCTCCCGCTGTGGATGCAGGGGTACGACCGGACAGTGGAGTCGGCACGTGAAATCCTGGCCTTCCTGGAACGCCACTTCGAGGTCAACCCCGCCATCGGAGCGCGGATTCTGGCTCTGTGTGACGAGGCAGCAACTAGGTAGCAGGGATAGTAGCCCAAGTCCAAAACTGACCCTCCCCCTGTTTAGTAGACGGGTAGAGAACTACCAGGTACACTTCATACAGGAGGACAACAATGGGACAGCGCAAGCAGTATACCCGCGAGTTCAAGCGAGAGGCGCTTGAACTGGCCAAGACCAGCGACAAGAGCGCCGCGCAGATCGAGCGTGACTTCGGTCTCTACCCGGGTCAGCTCCACGCCTGGAAACGCCAGTTCAAGCACGACGGCGAGCAGGCGTTTCCAGGCAGCGGCCACCTCAAAGCGAGCGAGGCCGAGCTACAGCGGCTGCGCCGGCAGATCGAGGTGCTCGAAACGGAGCGCGAGATCCTCAAGAAGGCGGTGGCGATCTTCGCCCACCCAAAAGGGTGAGATACGCCTTCATCGCCGAGTACAACGAGAAGTTTGCGGTGACCGACCTGTGTCGGGTGGTGGGGGTCTCGACCAGTGGTTACTACGCCTGGCGCCAGCGCCCACCCAGCCAGCGACAAGCCGACAACGAGCGATTGGTCGAACTGATCCGCGTGGCTCATCAGACAAGCCGTCAGACCTATGGCAGCCCACGCATCACCGCTGACCTGCACGAGCAGGGCGAGCGGTGCAACCATAAGCGTGTCGAGCGTCTGATGCGGCTGCACGGCATCCGTGCCAAGTCACCGCGCCGTTTCGTCCGCACGACCGACTCGAACCACAGCCAGCCGGTGGCCGACAACGTTCTTAACCAGCAGTTCGAGGCCGAGGCGCCTAATCGGGTCTGGACGGCGGACATCCCCTATATCGACACCGCCGAAGGCTGGCTGTACCTGGCGGTGGTCATGGACCTCTTCTCGCGTCGCATTGTCGGCTGGGCGATGGCCGGCCACCTGCTCACGAGCCTGGTCGAGGACGCCCTGCGCATGGCGCTGGGACGCCGCCAGCCGACGGATGGGTTACTCCATCACTCCGATCGCGGCAGCCAGTATGCCAGCCACGACTACCGAGACCTCTTGGAGGGAGCCGGCATTCAGGTCAGCATGAGCCGACGCGGCAACTGCTACGACAACGCCGTGCAGGAGAGCTTCTTTGGGAC
>JAHCIP010000437.1 GCA_026129165.1 Anaerolineae bacterium | reverse complement strand
GCGCCCGGCGTACATCGTCTCCGCGAGGTCGCGCAGGTAAGCAATCAGGCGGTTGCCACGCAGCATGGCTACTGCCTCAGCCATAAGACGCTGGGCCTCGGCTGGTTCATCCGCCATCAAGCGCTGCGCGGTGGCATAGGCGCAGACAGGGCAGATGAGCAGGTGAAGCTCCAATTCGTGTGCTTGCGCTGGCGTCAGCGGCGGCTCGCCGTCGAACCACCGCTGCGCCAGGTGCGTGTAGTAGGGGGGGTGCGCTCCCATAGACTCATCTCCGTGGGAGCGGCTCGCTCCCTAGGGTTCGGTGGCAGCCTGCCACGCGCGTTGGACGGCCGGGTCCGCCAGAAGAGCATGCATCTGCGCCTGGGCCTGGGCCAGCGTCTCCGGCGCGGCCAGGTGATAGGCGGTGATGCGCTCTGGCGTCAGCCCCTCGATGTAGAGGAGCTGGCTGGCCCGCCAGAGCGGGTCCTGCGGAGCGCGGGTCAGCGCCGTGCGCGTGATCCACTCTGGCAGGCTGGCGGCCACGCGGACCTCGGGCAGGCTGTCCTCCTCGTCGGCGCCGATCAGTTCGTGACGGTCCCCGTCCTCGGTGTCCAACGCGGTCTGGCAGCGCGCTTCCACCTGGGCCAGCGCGCGGTCCAGGAAGCCCTGGCGCATGCCGCGCTGCGGGCGACGAGCGCCGCGCCAGGGGACGTCGTCGTACTCGTCCGCCGCATAGAGGGCGCGAGCGGTCTGCTGGCGGTCGGCGAAGCGCTTGACGAAGGCGACGGTGTCGGCCAGGGCGAAGAAGCGGATGATGGCTTCGGGGTGAACGTGGACACCCCTGTCACCCCGCGCCACGGACTGGAGCTGCGCGCGGAACTCCTGCTCGAGTCGGTCGTCCGTCTTGTGCGCGTTCTCGCCTGCTGCCAACTGCCGCAGGCTGGCGCGGAAGGGACGGGGTAGGACGACGGTGTGGACGAAGGCGACGAAGGCATCGGCGATCTCGGGCCGCGTGACCAGGTACTCGAATTTCTGGACGAACTCCCGCACCGGATCCTCCGGCCGCGCCATGCGGAAGCGGATGTGGGCGGCCAGGGACTTATGGAGGGTATGGTGGCTGATCTGTTCTCCCAACTCCATGAGCAGCCGGTCGTCCACGTCCAGCGGGTTGGCGCCGTGCTGCTCGCCCGCCGCGTCGGCCAGCGTGTAGATGAGGTCAAGGGTGTGGGCGACGAGGCGCTGGGAGAGCCCGTCCAGCTCGTGGATACTGCGTTGGTGGACGTAGAGCAGCTCGAAGGCGCGACGAACGATCAGGTCCTGGACGGCTACTTTCCGGTCCGCGCGCTGACACATGGCGGCCCAGAGGTCGGGTTGGGTGCCGAAGGCCACGATGGCGGCAGTGACGTCCGCATTCTCTCGGCCGATGACCTCGCGCTGTAGGTCGACGACGGCCTGGCGCAGCCAGGTCTCCGCCCCAGTGATTGCGATCGGCCGGGCCGCTGTCGTCGCACGACGCTTACCATTCGCTCGATTTTGCCCTGACATGTTCCCTCCGCGTTGTTATCGCTCGGCAGCAACCCGTGGGTCGCCATCCGGTCATTCGCAAAGACACCGCAGGCGCAACGCGGTGGAACGCTATGGGCGAGGACAACAAGAGCCTTCGACTCTATTAACGAAAACGACCAGTCTATCTGAAGCTAAGAAATAGAGACCGATGAGAGTTGCACAAAAAAGAGGAGTGTGCTAGCATCAGGCCATGCTTGTCAGGCATACCTTGTCTCTGCCATATAGTGTAGCCTATGTGCAGCAGGAGTGCCCCACATGTACCCTCCAGCCGCCACCTATTCTGCCGACACTCGCTTGACAATCCCTACCGGACTTGTCGCTGAATCGCATCCCCTTCTGACATGACGCCGGGAGACCACGCCATGAGCGACAATGACCCAAACTGGTGGACCGCTTGCCACCTTGAATACACAGCGCCCCAGGCCCTAGATGACGTCACGGAGCGTTACTGGGACGGGTACATGACGACGGATAAAAACCTGGACGCTCCTGAAGACAGCAAAATTGCCTGGTACATTCGAAAATTGTTGCCCTGCGAGTTGAGCCTCGCCGATGACAAGAAACGAATCAAGGCCCAGGCTTGTGACACACTGGCACTCCTGGTCGGCTACTCTAAGGAGCCTCTGCTCCAGGCCATCAGCGTCTATCAGCCCCGCCGCCTGATTCTACTGGTGAACAAGAGTTACGAGGAAGGCCAGACGGTTATCAGAGGGCGAGACTACGGCGCCACCTTCAAGCGCCAGATTGAATATTACCTCCTCGGGCTTCTGCCTGCCTCGTCACCCCTCAAGCGTGTCGAGGTACAGGTGGAGGTAGTGGGCGATCGGCCCGAATCCGTGTTCCTCAAATTGTGTGAGACACTTCTGCCGGACCAGCGGGCGCAGAAGCAGGTGATCGTGGACATTACGGGCGCGAAGAAGAGCATGAGCGGGGGCGCCTTCATGTTCGGCGCTTACGCCAACGTGCCCATTTCGTATGTGGACTTCGAGAAGTACCGCCCCGATAAGCGCCAACCGTATGGCTATAGCTGCCGCATTGATGTCCTCGACAGCCCCTATGATAAGTTCGCCCTGCGCGACTGGGAGCAGGTGCAGCACCTGTACGACAGCGGCCACTACCGGGCGGCGGCGGAGAGGCTGGCGGGCATCGTGACAGCTATGGCAGGCTTTGTAGATAGCAGTGACGCGCAAGCGGCCGACAAATGGAAAACCAATATCGCCGCGGCTAACGGTCTACTCCAGGTCATCACGTTCTACGCCCGCTGGAACGATGGCAACTATCGAGCGGCCTTCGACATGACGGACGACCTCCGCAAGAATAGCCAGGATTTTCCTATCCCTGAATCGGTCCTCAATCTAGGGCCTATCTGGTCGGAATACCCCAATGAAGAGGCGCCACCTCCCTCGGTGAAGGCAGTAGCGGATGAACTCTACAATCGGCACCGCAATCTCCACTACCGCATCTGTACCAACAGCCATTTGCTGCTGGCCTATGCCCAGGACGAGCTAGACCGCATCGAGCGCCTCATCAAGACCAATGAGGACAATCGTTCCGCGCTGCTCCGCGCCGCCGGCCTCGACGAGTTTCTCCTCCTGGCCCGCCTGGTCCGCTTGTGGAAGGCCAACCTTATAAAGGTCAAGGCGCCCGACGAGGGCGTGAATGACCCGGTCAATCCTCAAGAGTTGATAAAGCTCAATCAGCCCCTCCAGGAAGGCCTGCGCAAAGCCATGCTGCTCTTTCACGGGACAGATACATTGCGGAGTATGCTTCAAGGGGGCAAGCCGCTGTGGTTGGATTATTACTGGAATGCGACTGAAAATCGGTACTCCGAAACGAACAAATGGTGGACAAAGGCCACGGCGGTAGTGACCTATACGCCAGATCCATCCCAACCCAGGTTGAAAGACTACTGGACCAAGGATAGTCATGGGCTAGATGCGGGCACCTTGAAGAACCTGCGCAACCAGGCCATCCATGCCACGCTGTCCCTGCCTCGGTCCATCACCTGCGCGGCGCTGCGCCTGGCCGAAGCCAACTTGAACGAGTTCAAGAGCAACGGCTGGGTAAGCCTTATCCCATCCGATCCCCTGCCTTCGGCGTCTCAACCCCTCACATGGGATCAGGTGGTCAAGCTGTGTGGGGTTACATTCCTTCCGCTCGTCAGTGTACCGGGGAGGCCAAATGACCCGCTGGATCCTAGCTGCCGAGGTTGATAAGATTCAGGATTTCGTCTTTCGTTCCGCTCACCTGCATGAGGTGATGGGGGCGAGTGTCATGCTGACGCGCTTCTGTGACGAGGAGCCGAAGACGCTGCTGCGTGAACAGGGGTTATCGGAGAGCGCAGCCATGAAAGATATCCTCGTCGCCGATGGGGGCAGTTTTAGTGTCTTGTTCGACGAGAGGGCCAAGGCTGAAGATTTCGGACGCAAACTGGCGGAACGATACCGCGCGGTTTCGGGCAGTACGTTG
>JAHCIP010000436.1 GCA_026129165.1 Anaerolineae bacterium | reverse complement strand
GCCGAAGACGGCCATCATCAGCCGGGGCAGGCTGGCCTGGACCCCGAAGAGGTGGAACAGGCCGGCCAGCAGGTAGGCGGACACCGGCCCGATGTAGACGCTGAACGAGGTCAGCGGCAGGTGCCGCCCCAGGGCGATGTCCAAGCCCCACAGCACCTCCGTCCCCTCGTCCACAATGGCCGGCACGAGTTGGAGATAGGGCAGCCGCACGGCCAGGGCCAGCCCGAACAGGCCCAGGCTGAGCGCCAGGGCCAAGGGCCAGGCCGAGGTGCGGACAGGTGTCTTGATATTGACAGAGCGCGTCGAAGGGGTCATAATGAAGTCCAATCTGCGCGCTATTGTAGCAGCAAACCCGCCACAAGGCCAGATAGGACGAACATGCGGAGTGATACTCGGCCGTGGGCAGCCCCGGCTGTGACTGTGAGACTCATGCTGCTGGCGATAAGCCTACTAGTCGTCGGGCACGGGGCCAGCGCCAGGTCTTTCGCGCAAGGGAATGAAGCCACCCCGACCCCCACGCCCTACCCGTCTCCGACGCCTACCCCCGTGGTGCTCCGCGTCCACAATGACTTGCTCGCCCTGGCCGTCAATCAGACGGGCGAGCACCCGGCCCACTTCACACTGGGGGCCTATCCCGACCTGGCGACCGGCCTGGAGCGTATCGGCAGCTTCGACCTGCTCTACCGCTGGCCCTATACCATCTGGACCTCCTATGCCTCCATCTCGATAGATGGTGTCGTCTACCACTATGGTGAGCCTGGCAATGGGACGCCTCTCCGCCTTCCGGCTCTCGCTCCCGGTCGCCTGGCTGTCGAGAGCGCCTGGCGCTATGGGACGATTGTGGTGGCACAGACGGCGGAGATTGTGACCGCGCCTAGTACCGGCCGGGCCGACACTGCCCTCATCCGCTACCAGATCCAGAACTTTGGCCCCGTCCCGCGCCAGGTCGGCGTCCGCCTGCTCTTCGATACCGAGTTGAACTATAACGACGGCGCGCCACTGCGTATCCCCGGCCTTCCGCCGATTACCCGCGAGTTAGACCTGCGAGGCTCCGAAGTCCCCACCTATTGGCAAGCCTTCTACTCGCTGACGGACCAGCCCGACACATCGGCGCAGGGCAGTCTGGTTGGCGGCGAAGCGGTGCGCCCGGACCGCATGGTCGTGGCCCGCTGGCCGGGCATATTCCCCTCGCCGTGGGACTACCAGGTAGACCCCAACCGGTCCATTACCGCCGATAGCGCCGTGGCGCTGTACTGGCTGCCGGTCGAGGTGGGGCCGGGCGAGAGCCGCACGGTCGCCACCTACTACGGCCTCGGCACGTTTAGCGCGTCGGGCGAACTGGGGCTGACCGGGCCGGCCCAACTGGTCCACAACGGCGTGGATTGGGAGCCGAACCCCTTCCCCATCACCGCCTACCTCACCAACACGGGGCCCACGCCCCTGCGCCAGCCAGGCTTTACTCTAAGCCTACCCACGGGGTTACACCTGGCCGAGGGCGAGACGGCGACCAAGAGTATTATGGACATCGAACCCAGTGATGTCGGCCAGGTGACGTGGAATGTCGTCGCTGAAGCGCCGGGTCTGTACACCTACCGAGTGGATGCCCAGTCAAGGGCGCAGCAGTGGCAGGCCAGCCGAGACATCTTGGTTCTCCCGCCGCTGACACCGACCCCCACCACGACCTCCTCTCCGACGGCTACCGCGACGCCGACCCCGTCACCCACCGCGACCCCTACCGTCACCAGTACGCCGTCACCGACCATGACCCCGACGAGCATCCCGACTTCGACGTGGACCAGCACGCCGACACCCGCGCCTACCGAGACGGTAGTGCCGACCGAGACCCCGCCGCCGACCGAGACGCCGTCACCCACTGAGGCCCCCACGGCTACCCCGACTGTCACAGAGACTCCACGCCCGCTCTATCGGATATTCCTGCCCTATGTCTTGACCTTCCAGGCGCGTTCGTAGAGACGCGCCATCTTGCTGCTACCGTCTTCTCGTCTACACGCCCTCGACCCCCACCAGCGGCAGCGGGCGCTCGCTGCCGAACTAGGTGGCGGGCACGTGCAGGTCATTCAGAATCAGCGGGATGATCAGGATATTGACCGCGCCCAGGCCCAGCATGAGCAGGAGGGGGATTTTTGCCAGAGAGAGGAGATTCGGAACGCGGGTAGAAGCGTCAAGTGTTAAGTCAGAGGGGGTGCCACGCGCGAGTAGCGAAGTCGAAAACAGGCTGTCAACGGATTAGGGGGAGCAGATTGAACGGATTATGTTGGCGCCAGGACAGTCAATCCGTTCAATCCGTACCTAAAATCCGTTGACAGCTTTCGGCATCTGCGCCGACAAGACTCACCGATGCAGCTTGGCCGCTAGTCGGCGCTGACGGCCACCATCGGCTGGATGCCCAACTCGACCAGTTTGGCCTCCGGCACGACGCCGTTGACCCAGCCGCGCACGGCGTAGTACTCCTCCAGCATCAGGTCCAACTCACACACGTGGCCTAGCGAGCCGGGCATGGTGGAGGGTTCCTTGACGAATCGCTCCGGCAGATAGTCGCTGCCCTCGCGGAAGCCGCACAGGTTATTGTAGTAACGCTCCAGGTTGTAGACTCGCTCGCCGGCCTTGAGCACGTCGTCCATGGTAAAGGGGATGCCCACCATGGCCGAGTACAGCGCCGCGTACTCCTCCGCGCCCTCGGCAAAGGCGCTGAACTTGCAGAAGTCCAGGCTATCGGAGAAGGCGTGCAGGTCTTGGAGCAGCTTGAGCAGTTCGCCCTTGCCCTTCCAGGCCAGCGGGTCGGCCTTGAGCGGGATCAGGCCCAACTCACAGGCGGGGGAGTAGCCGCGCAGGTGGCAGGCGCCCCGGTTGCTGGTGGCGTAGCCCAGGCCCATGCCCTTGATGCCGCGCGGGTCGTAGGCCGGGATACCCTGGCCCTTGACCGTGAGCGAGGCTTCCGGGTGGCCGAAGTACTTGGCGGCCCGCGCCGGTCCTTCGGCCAGAACATCGCCCACGCCCTCGCGGTAGGCGATCTTACGGCCCATCTCGACCATCGCAACGTAGTCGCCCCAGGCCAGTGGCTCGTACTTGCCGATGTAGCCCTTCTCGGTCAACTCCATGTACATCGAGAAGTCCAGGCCGATTTCGATGGCGTCATAGCCGTAGTCGTTGGCCTGGTCAATCATCTTGGCGACGGAGGCGATATTGTTGTTGCGACAGTTCGCGCCGACGGACCAGGCTGGCTCGTACTCGACGCTTTCCATGCGCAGGCCAGCGTAAGGACCCTCCTTGATTTCGACCTCTTTCTTGCATGCGACCGGGCAGGCGTGGCAGGTCGGGTCGTCCACCAGGATATGCTCTTTGACATATTCACCGCTGATCAGCTCCGCATCCGGGCCAAACGAGGTCAGTTGGCCGTTGGCGGTCGGCAAGGCGCCCATCGTGCTAGTGATGTTCATTAGGACGTTGGTGCCGTAAACTGACAGGCCGCCCTTGCGCGGGCTGGTGATGTTCTTCTCGTCCATGATGGTCGCCAGGCCGCGCTGCTGGGCCGAGCGGAAGGTGGTTGGGTTAGCTGGCTTGGTCATCTTCTTGGCGGCCTTCACGACGACGGCCTTGAGGTTCTTGCTCCCGCCGACGCAGCCCGTGCCGCCGCGGCCGCTGGCGCGGTCGTTCTCGTTCATCCAGCACGCGAAGCGGACCAGGTGCTCACCGGCCGGGCCGATGGTCATCACCGTCAGGTCTTTCTTACCGTATTTATTCTGGAAGTACTTGATCGTGTCGTGGACGCCCATGCCCCAGACCTCGGAGGCGTCCAGCAGGTCCACAAAGCCGTCGTGGACAAAGGCATACACGGGTGCGTCGGCTTTGCCCTTGAAGATGAGGCCGTCGAAGCCGGCCCAGCGCATCCGCGCCGCCGACCAGCCGCCGTGGTGGCTGTCGGTGACGGTGCCGGTCAGGGGCGACTTGGTCACAATCGCCATGCGGCCGCTCATGGTCGCTTCGCTGCCGGTCAGGGGGCCGTTCATGAAGCACAGGATA
>JAHCIP010000435.1 GCA_026129165.1 Anaerolineae bacterium | reverse complement strand
GCCTTGACAATCTTGTTGGCGTGCATCTCGCCCAGCGAGCCACCCATGACCGCCGCATCCTGGGCGGCGGCGAAGGCGAAGCGGCCATTGATGCGGCCAAAGCCGGTAATCACGCCGTCGCCGTAGCGCGACTTCTTGCCGCCCATGTAGGTGTCATAGCGCGGCGTCACGAGCGTGTCAATCTCGGTGAAGGTATCGGGATCGAAGAGCGTGTCTATGCGCTCGCGGGCCGTCAGACGCCCTTTTTTGTGCTGGGTCTCAGCATCCTGCGTCGTGCCCCGCGCCTGCGATTGGCGGTCGCGCAGCCGTTGCAGATAGTACTCCATCGTCGGCGTCGCTTCTTTCAGATTATCCATGGGGTAAACCCTCCTCGGTAGAACGTGAAGCGTGAAGCGTGATACGTGATGCGTGATGGGTGGGTTGAGGGGACAGGCTTACGCATCGTGTTTCACGACCAATGTCAGAACGTAGTCATCTAGAATTTGCCACCAGCCGATGAGGCGGCCGGGGGCGGACAGCAGATCCGGCGCGGCCACAGTCAGGTCAGCCCACCCATCCCAGGTCGGCATGGCGGGCCAGGTCAGCGAGCAGGTCACACGCCGCGTGTCCACCGTCAGGCCCAGGCGGAGCGCCTTGAGCGCGGCTTCTTTCGCGCTCCACATCGCTGTAATGCTGGTATCGCGTCGGGCGGTCGCCGCCGCCTCGACTTCGGCTTGCTCAGTTTCCGTAAAGAAATCGGTGACAAACTCGTGGCCGCGCCGTTCCACGTGTTCGATATCAGCCCCCACAGAGATCAGGGACTGGGGAGTAGGGACTGAGACGACGCTGTCCCACTCCCTACTCCCTAATCCCCCATCACTCACCGCGCAGAAGGCATGCGTCCCCGAGTGGCTGATGGACAGGCTCACTGGAAGACGGAAGACGGATGATTGATGATTAATGAGTGATGACTGACCACTCCCTACTGAGTACTGACTACTGGCTACTGAGTACTGACTACTGGCTACTGACCACTCCACCGACGCATACGGCGACCCGTCGCGGTCGTTTTGAATCAGCAGCGTGTTGAGCGGGAGCCGGTCGCCTAGCTCATGTTGGATCATAGATTGGAGCAGGTGTTTGGCCGTCCACCGTCCCAGCAGCCAATCGGCGCGGCGCTTGGGGTGTGTCAGGCCCGCCAGCCGTTCCGCCTCGACCGGATGCAGCAGGCCGAGGGGCGCTTGCCCCTGACCAAGCGCGGGGTGTGCGTCCGCCGACTGCACGAGCCAGTGGACGATGCCTTCCGGCCGCCGCAGCGCGCCACCCGAACACGGGGCACAGTGAAACTTCGTCACCTCACCTCTTTCAAAGAGACTTTGGACATGATTTACAGTTGTCATCCCGAACGAAGTGAGGGATCTGCTCCGACAACACCTCCAGAGCAGATCCTTCACTCCGCTCAGGATGACAATTGGCAACTTCGCAGTATGACATAATTCGCCAGGCCAGACCCTAAAGGTTTCGAAAACCTTTAGGGTCTGACGCTAACTACAGCTTCACCTGGCCGGGCAACTGGACGGTGCGGTAGCCGCGTAGGTCCACGTAGACCTGACCGGACTCGTCCACCACGTGGGCGTCGAACGCCTGGCCGTTGTCTACGGCGGTCACCACGGCGTAGAGCCGCTGGCCGTTGGCCTGCTCAGGCAGGCGGTAGGTCGTCACGGAACCGATTGCCATCGGCAGGGCCATCATCTCGCGGTTGACCATCTCCCACAGACCCGCCGTCTGGAAGCAGAACTCAATCAGACGCGGGGCCATGACCGAGACGGCGTTGGTCGGGTCGCTGTTGGCGGGCAAGTCGGGCTGCATCAGGCCGAACGCCTGGTCGCCCTTCAACTGCACCGACTCTAGCACCTGGTAGGCCGGGCCGTGGAAGTAGACCTTGTAGATGTCCTCACTGCCCACGACGCGGTCGGGTTCGCTTGGCAGCGCCAACTCAGTCGTCGGCTCCGTCAGGGCCGTGCGGGTCAGCCGCACGTCGGCCTCGAAGTGGAGCGTCTCCTGCGCCGGCAGCTCAGGGCGAGGTGGCCTGGTCACCGAGCGCAGCGTGGCGTGGGCAATCAGGTCGCCCTGGGCCGTCGGGCGGGCCGTCGCGCTCAGGTAGAGCGTGCGCGGTTGGTGGCGGTGGAACTTGAACGGGCTGAGGAAATGCTCGTTCTCAATCGCAGCCACCTGGTAGCCGGGGGCGAGCAGGGTCGCCAGTTCCGCGAATGCCTCGGTGCCCATGACGCCCGGCAGGACCGGCACGCCGTCAATCTGGTGGTCGTACAGGAAGGGCTGGACCTTGGGGTCCAGGGTCGTCTCGACGGTCAGACCGCCGTAAACCTTAAAGGCCGTGACCTGGCCGATCATGAGGGGCTTTGGCTCGCGGGCCGCCAGCGCCAGCGCCATCTTCTCGGTGTCCAGGCCGCCGTTGGGGGCCTTCTCCTGGAGCCACGCGCCCAGGCGTCCGGCGACGACGACTTCGCCGCGGGTGCCGCCGTAGATCAGCTCGCGGCGGATGGTCGGCACACCCGACTCGGGCGGGAGCATGTCCACGCCGAGGGCCTCCATGATCTGCGGCACCGAGCCGCGCGAGGCCATCCCAATCTGACCCCAGGCCGTCCAGTCAATGGCGATGCCGCGTGTCTCAGGCCGCCAGGCCCGCATGCTGCTAGAAATCTTGCACAGCAGGTCGTTGGCGGAACTATAGTCACTCTGGCCGTTGTTGCCAAACCGCCCGGCCACCGAACTGAAGGACACCGTCGCGCCGATGGGCATGCCCTTGGCGGCGCGCACCAGGCTGAAGAACCCGTCGGCCTTGACATCGAAGACCAGGTCGAACTGGTTCGGCTCCTTGTTGGGCAGCGTGCGGTCAATGAGCAGGCCGCCGGCGTGGAGCAGGACGTCAATACGCCCGTAGCGCTGGCGGATGTCGTCCACGACCTTCTCCACCGCCGCCCCGTCGCGCAGGTCCAGGCTGTGGTAGTAGGCTGTGCCGCCCGCCGCTTCGACCGACTCGACCGCGCGTAGAGCCGCCTCGCTGCGCTCGATGCCCATGATTTGCTTATCAATGGTCGCCGGCGTCGGGCGTTCGCTCCGGCCACGGGCCTCGTCAATCAGCTTGCGCTTGAGGGCTTCCTTGTCGGTGCGGAACAGCCGCACGTTCTCGTCGTCGCGAGCCGGGGCCTGGACCAGGTCCAGCAGGTAGAACACGCCCTGGCTGGCGAGCGCGAGGTCGGTGACGATGGCGCTGGTGATGCCGCCGGCCGCGCCGGTGACGACAAACACCGTGTCCTGGTTCAGCGTCAGGCCGGGCTGGCCGTCGCGGGCTGGCTTCTCGACCAGCGTGACAGTGTAGCGCTGGCCGTTGGAGTAGCCAACTTCGACCACGCCGGGGTCGTAGAGCGTCTCGGCGATGAGTTGGTCGGCCGGGTCGGCGGTCTTGCGGGAGGCTTCGAAGTCCACCGCCTTGACCAGCACGCCCTTGCCCTGGTCCCGCATGCCTTGCTCGATGGTGTACGCCTTGGTGAAGCCCACCACCGCGCCGCCGAGGGGCGCTGTCGCGCCTTCCTCGCCGTAGCCGTGCAGGCCGCCGAGGCGCGTGGCCGACACCAGGAAGGTGTTGGGGCCAGCCACCGCGTCGTAGAGGGCGCGCATGGCCGTGTACAGCCCCTTGACGCGCACGCGGTTCATCTCGCGCCAGGTCGCCAGGTCCATGTCCTCGATGGCTGGTTCCACGTCCAGTGCGGTCAGCCAGTAGATGCCCTGGATCGGGCCTTCCGCCAGCCACGCCTTCAACTGGGCGTCAAGGGCGTCCGTCGCGGGCGGCTCGTCCATGACCAGCGTGGTCACGCCGCGCTTCTGGAGGCGGCTCACCAGGGCCTTGCCGACCCCGCCCTGATCCATCATCACGACCACGCGGCTGCTCTCATCGAGCGTTACGCCGGTCGGGAGGCACACGTCGAGGGACGGTCGCAACGCCGGAGTCGGCACGCGGCGCGGCATCTTGTCGGCGTCTTCCAACGTGCCGA
>JAHCIP010000434.1 GCA_026129165.1 Anaerolineae bacterium | reverse complement strand
ACCGCCTGGGCGTCGGGCCGCAGATCCTCATGGCTCACAACCCGCGCCTGGTCTACTGCGCTCTGACTGGCTACGGCCAAACCGGCCCGCTGAGAGATGTCGTCGGCCACGACATCAACTATATTGGCACGGCTGGTCTTCTTGACCTAAACGGTCCGCCCGATGGCCCGCCGGTTGTCCCCGGCGCGCAATTGGCCGACCTGTCGGGCGCGTTGGTAGCGACGCTGGGCATCCTGGCCGCGCTCCTGCGGCGGGCGACGATGGGCGAGGGCGGCGTGGTGGATACCAGCATGACGGAAGCCGTCTTCGCCTTGCTCAGCCTGCCCTGGGCTGAGTTCGCCGGGGCCGCGCAGGCCGCCAGACGCGGGGCGCATATCCTCAGCGGCGGCTGGGCCTGCTACAACGTGTATCAAGCGGCGGACGGACGGTATCTCGCTCTCGGCTGCCTGGAGCCGAAGTTTTGGGCCGCCTTTTGTCAGGCCGTCGAACAACCCGACTGGATCATTCAGCAATTCGACCCCAGCCTGCAACCCGCGCTCAAGACCAGGGTCGCCGCACTCCTGGGAGGTCAGCCCGCCTCGGTCTGGCTAGACCAGGCGCAGGGCCGTGACATCCCGCTGACCCTGGTGAATTCGCTGGCCGACCTGCCGGCCGACCCGCAGTTCGCGGCGCGGGACGTCCTGTTCCAGACGGCTGCCGGCCTGGCCGCGCGGTCACCTATCCGATTGGACGATCTGCCCCCGGCCGCTACAACCCCGCCGCCGGGCTACGGTGATACGTCAGCGGCGGCCCTCCTCGAAGCGTGGTCGGATACTTGACAGAATTAACGGAATTTGCAGAATTTACGGAGATATGGCTACCTCAGAGAGGTCGAGGAAAGTGAGGCGTCATGGCTGACGTGTACATTGTGGATGCTGTCCGAACGCCCGTCGGACGCGGCAAGGCCGATGGCAAGCTGGCGGGGCTGCGGCCGGAAACCCTGGCGGCGCATGTCCTCAACACGCTGGTCGCCCGTGTGGATCTGGACCCGGCGGCGGTCGAAGACGTGGTCATGGGGTGCGTCACCCAGACCGGCGAGCAGGGCGCGAACATTGGCCGGCTGGCTGTGATGAGCGCCCGATGGCCGGTGACGGTGCCCGCCGTCAGCGTCAACCGCATGTGCGGCAGCTCGCAGCAGGCCATCCACCACGCCGCCCAGGCCATCGCGGCGGGTGACATGGACCTGGCCATCGGCGCCGGCGTCGAGATGATGAGCCGGGTGGTCATGGGCACGGATTGGCCCATGCCGTTCACGCCCGACGTGGATTATGACCTGGTTCACCAGGGTATCTCGGCCGAGATGATGGCCGACAAGTGGGGGCTGTCACGCGACGAGCTGGACGATTACGCCTATCGGAGCCATGTGCTGGCGGCCGAGGCGACGCGGGTGGGCAAGTTCAGCCCTGAACTCGCGCCGGTCGCCGGGCTGGAGGTGGACGAGGGCATCCGCATGGAACCCGACCGCGCCAGGCTGGGGGCGCTCAAACCCGCCTTTAAGCCCAACGGCAAGATTACGGCGGGCAACGCCAGCCAGATTAGCGATGGCGCGGCGGCGGTGCTGCTGGCCTCCGAGCAGGGTCTCAAGCGGTTCGGGCTGCGGCCGCGCGCCCGCCTGGTGAGCCGCGTCGTCGTTGGGGATGACCCGGTCCTCATGCTCGCCGGGCCTATTCCGGGCACACGCAAGGCCCTCGAACGGGCGGGGCTGCGCCTCTCCGACATCGCGGCCGTCGAGATCAATGAGGCGTTCGCCTCGGTCGTTCTGGCCTGGGCGAAGGAACTGGACACCGATCTTGCGCCGGTCAATGCCTGGGGCGGCGCGATTGCCATCGGCCACCCGCTCGGCGCGAGTGGGGCGCGCCTGATGACAACGCTGCTGAGCCGGCTGGAGGAGGGCGGCGGTCGCTACGGCCTCCAGACCATGTGCATCGGTCACGGCATGGCGACCGCGACGGTCATTGAACGACTCTAAAGAGACGACCAAGGACGAAGGACCAAAGACGAAGGATAGATGGCCTCCTCCATCGTCTTGGTCCTTCGTCCTACTGCGGTGTCAATGGGGAGAGGAAGGGGCGAATGAGGTGGAGTGTATCGCTGCGGGCGCGGGGCTGTTTCTGCTCCACGTACTCCCGCCATTCCGCCCGCATATCGTCGCGGGTTTCGACGCGACCAGAAGGTGAGGTGGGGTATTCCGGCGCATAGGTGACAGCCAAAACGTCGGAGTCGGCGGTGTGCCCGTTAGGGGGCGTTCCCTCCAGCCGGTCGGCGTAGCGCGCCATCAGGCGGTCATAGGTCAGGTTGGCGATGTCATACGCCACGGCGCTGGAATAGATGGTCGGTGAGGAGGCGGTCACGCTCTCCACCGATGGGACACGCGTGGTTCGCTGTGTCTGATGGGTAGGCTCTTCGGCCAGGCTCAATAAGGTCGCGCCGAAGACGAGGAGCACGATAAAGGCCGGGGCGAGCAGTTGCAGGCCGGAAAAGATCGAGAAACGTGTGCGGGGTGAGCGCGCCTGGGCCGCCTGCGAGATATCCCCTGCTTCGGCCTGAATCTTGGCCCACACGTCCACATGGGGCATGTCGCTGCTCGCCTTGATGAGCTTGGACCGCAGTTGTGGGTCATCCAGAGGTTTCACCGAGCACCATCCATTCTTCGCGGAGCGGATGATCAGTCGAGACGACGGGCGGCCAGGAGAGCGCGTCGCGCAGCCGGTGACGCGCTGTGTAGAGGCGCGACTTGACCGTACCGGGCCGACACCCCGTCGCCGCCGCGACTTCCTCAATCGTCAGGTCATTAAAATAGTACAGCACCGCCGCCGTGCGGAACGGTTCTTCGAGTTGCGCTAACGCCTGGCGAATGCGCGACCGTTCATCGTTAAGAATCACCTGGTTGACCAGTGAGACCGACTTTTCGGGCAGGCGGGGGTCGAGCGCCTCGGAGACATGGCGGCGCTGGCTGCGCATGTACATGCGGGCCTCGTTGGTGAGGATAGTCAGGAACCAGGGGCGGAAAGGCCGCTCTACGTCGAAGCGGTGGATATTGCGCAGGGCATTCAGGAAAGCCGTCTGGGCGATATCCTCCGCCGCCTGGCGGTCGTTGGTAATCAGGTAAGCCGTGCGCAGGGCCGTGTCCTGGTAGAGGTGGACCAGGCGCGCGTAGGCGCCCATATCCCCCGTCTGACAGGCGATGATTAGGGCTTGCTCATCCGCAGGTAGCACAGTATCCCCATCCTCTAAATGCGGCGCCATTCTCATCCTCTATATGCGGCCCAGACGCGGTTGGTTCGGTTGGCCCCTAGACCCTCAAGGGTCAGAAACCTTGAGGGTCTCGCTTAGCGAATCGCTGTCATCTGTGTGATGGTAAACTCACCCAGCAGGTGGTCCTGGGGGGTGGTCGTGTAGCCCTTGACATACGGTTTGACCAGGAACACATTCTCGCTGTGATAGAGCGGGGCGACGGCCACATCGTTCAGGACGAGCTTTTCCGCCTCCTGGTAGAGTTGTGTGCGCCGCAGCGGGTCCGACTCGGCGTCGGCCACGCGCTGTAGGTTATCCACGGTCTCGTTCTTGTAGCCGTAGCGCGCCGCGAAGGCGTGGCTGTCCCAGTACACCGACATCCAGTTCTGCGGGTCCGGATAGTCCGAGCACCAGCCGCCCAGCGTCACGAGTGGGAACGTCGCCTTGTCCTTCTGCAGCGCCGTGAAGGTCGTCGCCTCCACTGGGTCGAGCGTGACATTCAGCCCCAGGTTCTTCTGCAACTGCGCCGCGAGGAACTCGAAGCGCGTCTTGTTGCGCGGGCTGGAGCTGTAGGTGAGCTTCACCTCGCCGGTGTAGGCGGCCTTGTCCCAGGCGGCCTTAGCAGCGGCGGGGTCGTACTTCAGGTCGGCGCCGGCCTGCGGGCTGTTGCCCGGGATACCCGGCGCGATCCAGCCCGTCGTCGGCTTGCCGATACCGCGCAGCACGTCCTTGACATACTGCTCGCGGTCGATGGCCTTAGCGAACGCCAGACGCGCGTCCT
>JAHCIP010000433.1 GCA_026129165.1 Anaerolineae bacterium | reverse complement strand
CGAGGGACGGATTGAGCAGGTCGGCCCGCTAGAAGCGGTGTTCCGCCGGCCGACGAGCGCCTCGGTCGTGGAGGTGCTGGGGCTGCCCAATGTCTTCGCGGCGCGTGTGGTGGTCGTAAGCCCGGAGGGGCTGACGCTGGACTGGGATGGGCTACTCCTGGACGCGCCGCCTCAGCCGGTCGAGATCGGAGCGCTGGTCACGGCGCATATTCGGCCCGAAGACATCAAAATCCTTTACCCGGACCGCCCGCTCATGAGTACCGTGCGCCACAACGTGGTGTCGGGCCGCATCGTGCGCAAACAACCGGGCCGCAGTTCGCAGACGCTGAGAGTCCGGCTGGCGAACGAACACGAGGTAGACATCTCCTTCCCCAGCTTCACCTACACCCCGCTCCCCCTGGAGCCGGGCCAGGTCATCCAGGTGTCGTTACGCCGCGAGGGCCTGGCGCTTCTCCACTCCCCTGAGCCAAGACCCTCCAACTGATAGGATTTACTTTGAAGTGTCTTGGCCTTATAGACTATCCTCTGCTAGAATTGCTGCGCATTGGATAGGCTCTATCAGTCCATCAAGGAGGACCCGCTATGCGTCTTAGCGCCCGTAATCAACTGCAAGGCACTGTCGTCAGCGTCAAGGAAGGGGCGGTCATGGCCGAAGTGCTAGTCCGGCTGCCCGGCGGCCAGGAAATCGTATCCGTCATCACCGTCGGGTCAGTCCGCAACCTGGGCATCAAGCCCGGCGGGTCGGTGGTGGTAGTGGTCAAGGCCACCGAGGTCATGCTGGCGATTGATGAGTAGACCGGCATAAGCTATAAGGCCGAGAGCGTTATTCGCGCTCTCGGCCTTATTTTCCCCCCTGAATTGACCCTTCCATGCGACTTCTGCTACACTTGCCGCATGCGAAACATACGTTGGCTGCTCGCGTTGATCTGTGTCGCGCTGGTGAGTATCGGCCCTACCCAGTCGGCGCCTTCGGCGGTCGCCCAGGTGGGAGACACCGTCACCTTCGCCGTCATTGGCGATTATGGCATGAACACCAGCGGCGAGGGCGCGGTCGCGACCCTGGTCAAGAGTTGGAACCCGGCGTTCGTCATCACGCTGGGCGACAACAACTATTCCAACGGCGCTGCCTCGACGATTGACGTCAACATCGGCCAATACTACCACGAGTTCATCTATCCCTACACGGGTGGTTATGGCGCAGGCGCGGCCAGCAACCGCTTCTTTCCCTCGTTGGGCAACCACGACTGGGTCACGACGGGCGCCGCGCCCTACCTGGCCTACTTCACGCTGCCGGGCAATGAACGCTACTACACGACCACCTGGGGGCCAGTCGGGCTGTTTGCCGTGGACAGCGACCCGAGCGAGCCGGACGGCATCAGTAGTACGTCCGTCCAGGCCCAGTGGCTCCAGGCCAGCCTGGCCCAGTCCACGGCGTGCTGGAAGCTGGTCTACTTCCATCATCCGCCACTCTCGTCGGGCCTGCATGGCTCTAACCTGTGGATGCAGTGGCCTTTCCAGGCCTGGGGCGCCTCGGCCGTCCTGGCCGGCCACGACCATACCTACGAGCGCATCTCGCGGGGCGACTTCCCCTACTTCGTCAACGGGCTGGGCGGGGCGACGCGCTATCCCTTTGGCGCGCCGGTCAGCGGCAGCGTCGTACGCTACGCCGACAACTACGGCGCGCTGCGGGTGACGGCTAGCCGCACGGCCATCACCTACCAGTTCATCGCCATTGATGGTACGCTGATTGACAGCTTCTCTCAGACGGGCGGCTGCCCTGACACGCCGACACCTACCGCGTCCCCTTCGCCCTCAGCCACCCCCACGGTGACGCCCACGCTCTCCCCCTCGGCCACCCTCACGCCCACGCCGACACGGCCACCCTGCTGCGACTTCAACGGCAATGGGATGGTGGATATTGTGGATATTCAGATGGTCGCGGCGGCCTGGGGGAGCGCCAACCCTAGCTATGACTTCAACGCCAGCGGAGTTGTGGATACCGAAGATGTGATGGTCGTGGCAAGCCGCTGGCGTACTCCCCCCTAACCCCTCGGAGGTTCTATGCGTGTCCGCGTGGCCGTCCTGGCCGACTATGCTAGCCTTTCCACAGGCGATAAGCTGAATGTCCTGGGCATCTTCTCCAACCTGATGGCCCGCGAGGAACCCATTGTCCACCCCCAGATGAGCCTCGTCGTCCAGTTCGAGTTCGACCCGGCCGAAGAGGGCCGCAAGGACCTGGTGACGGTCCTCCAGGACGAGGACGGCCAGACCCTGCTCAACGTGCAGGGGGAACTGGTGGTGGGCCGCGCTGGCCGAGGGATGCTGACCCTGGTGAACCATATCGTTGTCCTCAACGGACTACGCCTCCCACACTTCGGCAACTACGTCTTCCGCGTCGTGCTCAATGGCCGCACCGAGGCGGAAGTCCCCCTCTTCGTGACACGGGTTCCGCCTGCGACAGGGAAGCAGGGGAACGGCGCGGTGTAGCAGGCGGACGAGGCGCACGCTGCGATGACAGATAGTAGCTGTGGCGTTTAGAGCCTGTTATGCACTTTGGAGGATGCGGCGGGCATCGGTGCGTCGAGGAAGGCAAGGGTGATGGGCGCCAAGAGCGGGGAATCAACGCTATCGTAATGCGTGGTGGCTGGTAGGATCGCCAATTGCGAGTTAGACATACCGGAATTATCCCAGCTCCCATCCTTCTGCCCACCGCCCAGCAAAGCGAAAAACTCTGCGGCGTGCGAGGGTGGCATGCCATCGGCATCGCCGATGATGATCAGGACCGGCATCTTGAGCGCGGCCACTTCGGCGGACCAGTCATAGTCGCGACGAAGCATGTCACCCATCTTGTCGAGCAGGGCATCGAAATTCTCAGGGTGTGGGGCGACGCTGACATAGTTGTGATACATGGGCGTCTCTTTCAGAAACGGCGCTGCCGCCGCGCTCATTTGGTCCCTGGCGGGCAGCAACTCGGCATACCAACCATTCCGCTTGAAGGGGATCGAGACGACTACGAGCTTGCGGACGACCTCAGGGTGCTGGATGGCGGTGCGGAGCGCAACGGCGCCGCCCATCGAGTAGCCCATAACATCGGCCTGGGTGAAACCGAGGTGCTGGATGAGGGCGGCCACATCGTCGCCCATGGCCTCGGGACTGAGCGGGCGGTCAATGTCGGCGGTGCGGCCATGGCCTTGCAGGTCGACGGCGATGACCTGGCGAGTCTTGGCGAGTTCCGGCAGCACTACATGGAACATGCCGGTGAGGCCAAAGCCGCCGTGCAGTAGCACCAACGGCTCGCCGCTGCCGTGGATTTCGTAATACATGTTGAGGCCGTTGACAGGGGCATAGCCTGTCTTGGGGGTTGTGTTTACCATGATTGGGTCCTTATCGTTAGTAGCCCAGTGGTCGTTGGGCATGTAGCGCCACTGCATGCCCGTAAGCACAACATAGCGCATTACCACAGAGAGAGTTGGCGTGTAGGTTGCTTGCCGTCGAGGAGGATGTAGGGCAGGGCGCGGTTGACGGCCACGCCTAGCTTCGCCAGGTCGCCCACCTCGCGCACGCGGCGGACGCGGCGGGCGGCCAGCAGGCGGTCGGCCGACTTCGGCCCGATGCCGGGCACGCGCAGCAGCCACTCGCGGCTGGCGCGGTTGACCTCGATGGGGAACAGGTCGGGGCGCTGCTCGGCCCAGACCACCTTGGGGTCGCGGTCCAGGGGCAGGTTGCCCTGGGCGTCGAAGGGCAACTCCTCGACCGCGTAGCCATAATGGCGGACGAGGAAATCGGACTGGTAGAGGTGGTGCTCGCGCTGGGGCGGCGTGGCGTTCAGGCCGTCCAGCGGCGTATCGGAGACGGGGCGGAAGGCGCTGTAGTAGGCGCGCGCCAGGCCGAACTGGCGGTAGAGTTGGTCGGTGCGGGCCAGCAGGTCGCGGTCGCTCTCTCCGCCCGGCCCGACGACAAACTGGGTCACGCGGCTGATGCGGCGGCCCACCTGGGGCGCGAGGGTATGCGCCAGGCGCAGTGGTTCTAGTAGCCCGTCCAGGTCTTTAGTCCCTGATAAGCGATGCAGGGC
>JAHCIP010000432.1 GCA_026129165.1 Anaerolineae bacterium | reverse complement strand
ACGGGTTAGGAACGTGCCGAAGATGGCGAGGCCGAAGAACAGGCCCACCAGGACCATGTTCCAGATTTTGAGCATGCCCCGCCGTTCCTGGATCATGACGGAGTGAACAAAGGCTGTGCCAGCCAGCCAGGGCAGGAAGGAAGCGTTCTCGACCGGATCCCAGCCCCAATAACCGCCCCAACCGAGCTCCATGTAGGCCCACGCGCCGCCGAGCATGATGCCAATGGTCAGGAAGGTCCAGACGGCCAGCGTCCAGCGCCGCGAGAGTTGCACCCACTCGTTGCCTGTCCGCCGCGCCGCCAGCGCGCCGACCGCGAAGGCAAAGGGGACGGTCGTGCCGACGAAGCCCAGGTAGAGCATTGGCGGGTGAATCGCCATGGCCCAGTGCTGGAGCAGCGGGTTGAGGCCATTGCCATCCCGCGGCACGAAGTCCAGCATCTTGAACGGGTTTTCGATAAAGGCAATCAGGCTGAGGAAAAAGGCCAGCACCGTCATCAGCGTCGCCGAGGTGTAGGGCATCATGGCGCGGTGGCGGTTGCGGTTGGTCCAGACGACCACGAGCGAGTAGAGCGACAGAATCCAGGCCCAGAACAGCAGTGAGCCTTCCTGACCGCCCCACAGCGCCGACAGGCGGAACATGAGGGGCGAGGACTGGCTGGAGTGGGCGGCCACGTACTCCACCTGGTAGTCCTGCACCAGGAACAGCAGGGTTAGGATGCCCGCCGCCAGGGAGGTCAGCCCCGCCGCCGCGACGACGGCCTGCTCCCCGCTGTTGACGAGTTCGGCGTAGCGCCGCCGCGCGCCCAGCAGATTGGCGGCAATCGCATAGAGCGCCGCCGCCAGCCCCAGCAATAGACAGAGATAGCCAATATCCGCCATCGGGACCTCTTCGCTTAGTTCGAGGGCTTGATTTCCGCTTCGTACTTCGAGGGACACTGCACAAACAGATTATGCGCCGTCACGCTGCCGTCGGCGTTATAAGTGCCCTCGACGACAACACTCTCGGCCATGTTGAAGCTGTCGGGCAGCGGGCCGGTGTATTTGACCGGCACGGCCACGTCCTTGTTGGTGGCGTTGAAGGCCAGGGCCAGCTTGCTCGAGTCCCACTTGACGGTCGACTTGTCAATGTTACCCGCCAGCCGCACCGTCTTGCCTGGCCCGACCTGCCCCGCCTGGACCTTCTGGACCAGTTCATCCGAGGTCACGTAGTAGGTCGCGTTAGCCTGGAAGCTGCGAATGCTGACAAAGGCAATGGCGGCCAGGATGATGAGGCCACCGATGAAAAACCGAATAGGCGCCATAGCGCACCTCCTCTTTGATTCCTCCTGAATTATAGGGGCAGCCGGGGGCTAAGTCAATGCAAGACGCGTCCGGAAAAGGTGTGATTCTCTTCACCATACGTGGCCCGGCCCCTTCCTGGATGCCTCCTACGGCAGCGGCGTCGTCCCAATCAGCAGGTAGCGGGCGGCGGCCAGGGCCAGCAGTTCGAGAACGGCCAGCCAGGCCGACAGGGCCACCACATCCAGCACGTCCACGACCTGGTCGGCGGCGGCTTCGCGGCGGAACAGAACCAGCAGGCCGACAGCATTCATGAGCGCAACGACTGCCACCAGGCCGAACGTCCCGAGCAGCGAGACGGGCAGCATCAGCCAGCCCTGGCCGCTGGTCAGGCCAGCCAGGAGCAGGGCCGACAGAAGGAGCGGGACGCCGAAGTGCGTCCCGTTGACCACCCCCTGCGGCACGCGCCAGGCCGTCTGCCCCCAGATAGGCCACAACAGGGCCGCCATGCCCAGCCCGCACAGCAAACCCGTGCCGAGACGCAGGTCCAGGCGCGGGGCATAGAGGTGCGGCGCGCCCAGGTCGTAGAGCAGGGCATTGGTCCCATCCAGACCCATCAGCGCGATGCCCAACAGGGCGGCGATGTAGCCGTCCACGCGAGCCAGGTTCGCTGCGCGCGGCGCGCGCCACGCCAGCCACAGCACGGCCAGACCAAACCCGCCATAGATGCCCACCTTGCGTGCCTCAATAGGCATCATCTGCCCAGCCAGGAAAAATGAGTGGGCCGGACGTTGCGGGTCGAGGCCGAACCCGACAGCCTGCATTTTGAGAAGCAGCGGCCACGGCGCCAGCAGAAAGACGACGAGCAGCGCCAGGAGTAGGGCGAGGGAAACAGCGGACGGGAACAGCGGGCGACGGGTTAGCCAGAACACTCTTAGTTCCTGTGCAGAAACCCGGTTTCGCGCGGAAACCGGGTTTCTAGAGCGGGGGTCAAGGCGGCGGTCTTGCCCCAGGAAGCTATTGTTGCATAATCTTATCAACCGAGGCGTTCAGCTGCTCGGGCGAGATAAACGCGCCGCGCTTGATCTCCCGCAGCTTACCGTCGCGGCTGATGAAATAGGTGGTCGGGTAGGCGCGCACACGGTAGTCCTGCTCAGTCTGGCCGGTCAGGTCCATCGGTACGGGGAAGCTCAGGCCCAATTCAGTGAGATACTTACGGACGGCCGGCTCGCCGTTGTCGGTACGAATGTCAATCGCCAGGACGATTAGCCCCTGGTCCTTATACTTCTGGTACGCCTTCTCAAAGTGCGGCATCTCAAATTTACACGGCGCGCACCAGGTGGCCCAGAAGTTGACAACAACAGGCTTGCCCTTGAGTTCGGCCAGCGTCCAGGTCTTGCCGTTGAGGTCCTTGAGCGCGAAGTTGGGCGGGGCTTCGCCCACCTTCAGGGGGATATTGTTGGCCGCGCCGGCCAGCGAGATCTGAACGTCGGCCGTCACCAGCTGGTCATTCAACCAGCTCTCGCGGCTGTAGGGCTTGCCTTCCTTGGCGTACTGCTGCGCCGTCTGCGCCACGAAACGGTTGATGGTGACCGAATCGCGCAGCCAGTTCTTGACATCGGTCGGTTTTAGACCATAGCGCGTGAGCGCCGCCTCCAGTCGCGCATCATCGGTGCGATACACATTCTTGAAGTTGGCATACTCCGCTTCGATGTCGGCGTCCGTCACCGTCAGCCCTTGCGCCTTCGCCGCCTGGAGTTCCAGGCGGTTGTTGACCATCTGCTCCAGCAGCGTCGTCCGCATGTTCATCAGGGTGTTGGGGTCGAGGACAACTTCGCTGCCGTTGGTAATGGGATACAGCGCCTGGTTGATGCGGACAAGGTTGGTCAACTGCTCACGGGTAATGTTCTCGCCGTTGACCGTCGCCACTACGGCCGGCAGGTCATCCAGCGGCGCGGGCACGCCCACCCCAGCGGGCGCGCTGGCCGGCGCCCCTGCGCCCGGCGCTAGGGAGACCGCCGCCGTCCGCGTCTGGTTGGGCCGAATGCCGAAGTACCAGATACCCCCGGCCAGAACCAACAGCAGCAGGGTCACAGTCAGGCTGGCGATCCAGGCGACGGCGTTACTCGACCCCGTTGCGGGTGTGGCCTCGGTCACGCCCTCGGTGGTCGTGGCGGTTTCTTGAGGCTGATTCGGGTCGGTGACTTCGATGCTAATCCACTTCGGCATGGCGCCTTCTCCTCAGGAGCAGCCGGCGCGGCGATGGGCGAGCCGCGCCGTGTTCCCCTGTACTACTGAACGGTACCCGTCAATCGGAACCGTGTCTCGCGGAACCCCTTCTCGAACTCTTTAGCCGTCGGGTCGTCCGAGAAAATCTGGATAAACTTGTCTATCTCACCCTGGTCGCTGAGCGCGCCGCTGTCGTAGGTGACCTTGAGCGGTATGGATTGCCCAGGCTTGATCACGACCGGCGGGTTGAACACATATTCCGGGTCGTCGTTGACGGCCTGACCAGCGAATTCACCGGCGGTGCAGCCGCAGCCCGCATAAATCTTATAGATGGTCAGATTGCCGTCACCCACGTTCTTGACGTCAAACGTGTACTCGCGCTTCTCACCCGACTGAATCGGCCCCATGTCCAGCGTAAACTTGGGGTCGAGGCCCCCGATGGCGATGCGCGGGGCGCCCTTCGCCACCGGCGCGGCGCTGGCGGGCACAGGCGCGTAGCCTTCCAGGTTGGGATGGAGGGCGTTCGGGTCCGGATTGGCGGGCTTGACCTGGACCCCCGACGGCTCACCGGCCACGCCCGGTTGCTGCA
>JAHCIP010000431.1 GCA_026129165.1 Anaerolineae bacterium | reverse complement strand
TCGGCCTTTGACTGGGAGAGGTGGCAGCGGCTGGCCGTCCACTTCCCCGTCTGGCACGAGCCGCGGCCGCTGGCCTGCTTTTGCCAGGGCGAGTCGTCGCTGACCCATCGCCTGGTCAAGACCGGCGAGCAGATTGCCCACGCCCGCCAGGCCATCGAAATCGCGGCGGACTATTTGCCCGCCGAGCGCGCCGCCGACCTGGGCCATCTCGCCCGCCAACACTATGCGGCCTACGCCCTCGACATCGCCCGCGCCCAGTGGCAGGCCGGCGACACAGCAGCGGCCATCGCCAACCTGCGCGAGGGGCTAAAGTGTCGCCCCGAGGCGGACCTGAAACGTCGGCTGACGGCGCTGGTGGTGTACCTGGAACGGGAAGGGAGCTAAAGGGCGATGGTCGAAGCTCTGTTTCGGCTCGCCAGAGCCTGGGCGCTCAAGGGGAACATCGAGGCGGCCGTCGCTGGCTATCAGCGTATCGTCGCGCTTGACCCGACGTATGCGCCGGCGTATCTGGCGTTGGGCGGGCTGCGGCTGCGTCAGGGTAGCGCCCAGGATGCCCTGGACCACTACGCTCAGGCGCTGGCGCTGCAACCCGACGACCCCACGACCCGCCTGCGTTACCAGTATGTGAAGGCGATAGTTGAGGGCACGAGGCTGACACTTCGCCCCGCCGACACCCCTCACGTCGTGCTGGGCGCCCCCCTGCAAGACAATCCACACGGCAAGCTTGATATGCGTCGGCAGATCTACTTCAAGGCCCATCGTTCGGGCTGGGGCTATGGCCTGGCCGCCCTGTTGTCGCTGCACAACCGACGCGGCGTGCTGTTCGATGCTTTCCTCGAACGGGCCTTTGCCTGGCGGCACTGGACGAGCGAGGTGCGCCCCGCGGAGGTCTTAGCCCGCATGAAGCAAGAGGGGACCTTCGAAGAACTGGCGACCTCCGAAGAACAGGGCATCATCCCCTACACCCGCCCCTGGGTGGGTGTCTTCCACAATCCCCCCGCGATGCCCACCTGGTACCACTACCACGATTCCCCCCAGACCATGCTGGCTAAAGATGTATGGCAGCGTAGCGTGCCGAGTTGTATCGGTCTCTTCGCCGCGTCGGAGTATCATGCTCAATGGTTGCGCGAGCACACCGGCCAGCCGGTCTCTTCCCTCATCTTCCCGACTGAAATCCCCGCCGTTCAATTCAACTTTCAGCGGTTTCGCGAGAACCCCCGCAAGCAGGTGGTTCAAATTGGGTGGTGGCTGCGTAAGCTGAGCGCCATTTATCAACTGCCCATTCCCGCCGCGAACCCGCTGGGCTACGAGAAGACTAGGCTGGTCCCCCATTTTTTCTACAATGCCGATCACTATCTACGCCAGTTGATCGCCCAGGAGCAGACCCTGTTCGGCCTGGCGCTGGACCCGCGCTACGCCGACAACACGCGCGATGTGCAGCACCTCTCTGACGCTGAGTACGACAGCCTGTTGGCCGAGAACATCGCCTTCATCGAGTTATACGATGCCAGCGCGAACAATGCGGTCGTGGAATGCCTCGCGCGCGCCACGCCCCTGCTCGTCAACCCGCTGCCGGCCGTGGTCGAATACCTGGGGCCTGACTATCCGATGTACTTCCGCAGCCTGGACGAGGCGGCGGCCAAGGCCATGGACCTGTCGCTGATTCATGACACCCACGTATACCTGACCCGCTGCGAGACACGCCTGAAACTCAGCGCCGACCATTTCAGGCACAGCTTTGAGACGAGCGAGGTCTATTGTCTCATCTAAGTCCAGAACCAGCGGTCTTTAGACGTCCCCCACAACGGCTGATGCGCCTAAGAGCCGGGTACGCGGGCGAAGCGTTGCTCCTCCTGGGCTTCAGCCTGGCCGCCCTGGCGCTCCGTCAGGTTAACCTCGTCTGGGCGCCGTCCTATACCGATGAAAGCCGCGAAGTCCTGTGGGCTATCCAGATTTATCAGGGCAGCCACTACCCGCTGACGGGCTGCGACCCCTATCTCGGCCCCATCTTCCCCTATCTGCTGGCCCTGCTGTTTCACGTGTTTGGCCTCAATTTAGTCATCCCGCGCTTGACGATCGCCGTCTTTGGCGCCCTCACAGTACCCGTGGTCTACCTCCTGGCGCGTCAGACTGGCTCACGCCGCGTGGCCCTTGCCGCTGCTGGCTTGACCCTGGTCTCCCCTATGTTGACGACGTGGATCAGCCACAAAGCCTTCTCCGCTGGCCTGACCCCCTTCTTCGTGGCGCTGACACTGGCGAGCCTGTCTGCGGCGGTAGCTAGACCTCGATCCGGCCTGCTGGAGTGCAGTGGCGTGCTGGCGGGCTTGACCCTCCAAACCCACCCCACCAGCGCGGCGGTGCTGCTAGGGGCCGTCGTCTGGTTTCTCCGTCAGCCGTCAGTCGGGAGCCGTTGGCGGCAGGCGGCCTTGTGGCGGGCAATCACCCTGTTTGGCCTGGCCTACTCGCCGCTTCTGGTGGCGAATCTCCGTCCGGATAGCCCCCTGTTGGCGGTGTACCGCGTGCGCGAGAGCCATAATCAGCTTCCGAACCTGGCCGAGTATACCCAAAGTGTCTTGCTACTGCTGAAAGACACGCTCTACCTGGTCGGTGGCGGCCTCCCTCCGACCACGCCTCTCGTTCGACTCATGATTGGATTGTCAGGCGTGGCCCTGATGGTGGGGCTGGGCCTGCTGTGGCGGCGCGGTCACCTGTTGATACCCTATGTGTTTATCGCCACGCTCCTGACGCTGCCCCTCCTCGTGCGGCAGTCGTCCTACTATTATTTTGCCTTCCTGGCCCCCCTCGGCTACATCGCCATCGCCTACGGTGTGAAGCAAGGGTTAGAGTGGCTCCGCATGTGGCTGGCTGTAGTGTCCTCTGGGCGTCTGAAACGCCTACCTCTCCGCCTGGCTCTCAATGGGGCGTTCGCGGTGCTCGTGGGGGGAGTAGGGGTGTATTCGGTGGGCACGATCGTGCGGCATTACCAGTACCTGGCGCAACAAGACCTCACCAACGCGGCCTACTTTGAATTATTAGCCGTGCTGCGCCAGAACGGCGCCTGCGGTGACCGGCTCTTCCTGGCCGACCTTGGGGAGGACTGGGCGACCGTGGCGGAGGCGGAAGCGCACTACGGGCTGTGGGCGATTGAGCACGCGCTGATCCTTGATCAGTGTGGGGCGACCTCGACGACGGCCGCGGCTCTGGAGCAGCGCCTCGCCGCTCAACAAGACGCCTGGCTCATCGTCCCTGACCCCCATTCTGACCGTTTCAGCGCCGGGCTGCGCCTTGAGTCGGTGGCCCGCGTCACTCTACCGCCTATTGTCGCCCAACGCCTGCCCGTCGGTGTCTATCGTGTCACCCTCCGTCCTCGATAATAAACAGATAAATCGAGCCGGGTGGCATGAGGAAAGTGTAATCCTGGCCCATATCACTCGGCCTGCGCTCGCGTATCCGGATGCGTGAGCGGTCGAGGTTGTTGGCGCGTGGGTCGCCGGTCAGGGTATAGAGCGTGGCGCGCTGTGGGGTCGCGGGCAGGTGGAGGGTTACAGGCGTCACCTCGTTCAGACGGCGGGACAGGACAAAGACACTGGTGCGCTGGCCGTCATGGAAGGCATACGCGCCGATGAGCGGGAGGGCTGGACGGGGGGGGATGGTGTAGCGGATGTTCTTGAGTTCGGGCAAGCTAAGCGTGGGACTGCCCTCGACGGTCACGGCCACCATGTCGCCCTGGACGTAGCGGTTCCGCATCGAGAGGGCCAGCCAGGCCGGATGCGGGCGAAAGCCCCGCCGCCAGGTCGTGTGGGACGTCCACTGCGCTCCGATGCCAAAGGCGTGATAGGCCTGTGGGCCGTAGCCTTTGGCCGCGTTGTCCAGGAAGGCATCGAGGACACTGACGCCCGCCGCCAGGGATTTGCCGAACTGTTCCTCTTCGGGGTCATAGATGTTTCCAGGCGAGGGCAGCCCATACTCAGCGCCGCCCTCGGAGGTCGCCAGGATATAGGGTAACCCCATCTTGGTGAACAGGTTGCGCATCGCCGTCTGTTGGTCGGCGATGCGCCGCATCACCCAGGGCGCGTAGAGCAAGGTGTGCTTGAATTGCTCCTCCG
>JAHCIP010000430.1 GCA_026129165.1 Anaerolineae bacterium | reverse complement strand
GAAGTTCGAGCACACCGACACTGAAATAGTAGTCGGGCTGGACCTGGTCAAGCTCCAGTTGGGCATCGCGGCGGGCGAGGCCCTCCCCTTCAGCCAGGCCGACCTGCGCCAACGCGGCCATGCCATCGAGTGCCGCGTCTACGCCGAGGACCCGGCCGCCGGCTTCCTGCCCTCAACGGGCACACTGTTGCGCGTGGTCGAGCCAGGCGGGCCGGGCGTGCGGGTAGACAGTGGCTTCGGCACAGGCGATGTCGTCACCCACTTCTACGACCCGCTACTCGCCAAGCTGGTCGTCTGGGGCGTGACGCGCCAGCAGGCCATTGGCACACTCCAGCGCGCCCTGCGCGACTACGCCGTGCTGGGCGTGACGACCAACCTCCAGTTCTTGCAGGCGGTGGTCAGCCACCCCGTCTTCCAGGCGGGCGAGGTGACCACCGCCTTTGTGGACCGCACTCTGAGCGACTGGTCGCCCCCTACCACGCCCCCCGACATGGCGCTCATCGCGGCGGCCCTGGCCGACCATCTCGCCCCCGTCCAGGCGGCGACCAACCCTGCCGTCGCCAGCGATAGCGACCCGTACAACCCGTGGCGGGATGGCCGCTTCCACCGCGAGGAAAGGTAACATGGAACGCCGCTATATGATAGGTGATACCGAAACCGCTGTCCGAGTGGACGCCGAGAGCGAGGGCTACCGCGTCACCGTCGGCGAGCGGGTATACCGCGTGGCTGTGCGCCGCCATGACCAGGGCGACCTGACGCTTGAAGTGGATGGGCGCCGCCAGCGCGTCGTCATCGCGGCGGACGGCGCGCGGCACTGGGTGTCGCTGGACGGCGTGGCCTACATGCTGGAACCCGGGACCGGGCGTAAAGCTAAATACCAGACGCGGGGGAGTGAGGACACGCTGGCGGCGCAGATGCCAGGGCAGGTGGTCGCCGTCTCCGTCCAGCCGGGCGAGCGGGTCGAACGTGGTCAGAAGTTGCTGGTGCTAGAAGCCATGAAGATGGAGCTTCAAGTCGCCGCGCCCCACGCGGGACAGGTTCGCGCGCTCAAGGTCAAGCCAGGCGATGTAGTGAAGCGCGGCCAGACGCTGATCGAGCTAGAGCAAGACAGATGACACAGAGGCGTCATCCAGGCTCGCGCGTTTGTCGGCTGGGCCTGACCAGGCTATAATTCAAGATAGCCCCCCTTCATTCGCCTTATACTCATTCGTGTTGCCTAGAGGGAGAGCCTGAATGCGGTATCAATTTCTGGGGTTCCTCGTCGTCGCCCTCCTACTCCTCACCGCGCCCCTGGCCTTGGCCGACCCGGGCACGAGCGCGCCACCCCAACAGGAAGGCGTCAACGGCGCGGCGCGGCCCGCTATATTCGCCACGTATGCCCGCGTGGAACGTAACACCTGGGCCTATAGCGAGCCTGAGGGTGAGCCGGTGCAGTACCTGGACGGCAATCAATCGTGGTGGGTGAGCATCAAAGACCGTCAGATCGTCGGCGGCCAGACCTGGTATCGCACCGCCACCGGCCGCTGGGTGCGGGCCAGCGACGTGCGCATTTTCCAGTCCACCCGTTTCCGGGGCGCTTACTGGAACGGCCTCTACAACGATGGCGCCAAGCCGGACCAGTTTGGGTTTATTACGGATTACAATACCCACGTCCACGATGCGCCCGACCCCAACGCCAATGACCTGGACTACTACCAGAAGTATACCTGGGTGCCTCTGCTTGGCCTCGACAAGGACTGGTGGCGCATTGACGAGGGCCAGTGGGTCTACAGCGGTCTGGTGCGCCCAGTTCCCCTGACCGCCCGGCCAGCCGGCGTGGGCGCGACCGACAAGTGGATTGATGTGGACCTGTCGTCGCAGACCGTGGCGGCTTACGAAGGCGACAAGATGGTCTTCGCCACGCTAACGTCCACCGGGAAGAAGACGACGCCGACCATCACCGGCCTGTTTTATGTCTACGAGAAGCTGATTACCCACACGATGCAAGGGGTATCGGAAACGGGGACGTACTACCTGGAGGAAGTGCCGTGGACGATGTACTTCACCCAGCGCTATGCCCTCCACGGGGCGTACTGGCATGACGGCTTCGGCGCGATCCGTAGCGCGGGCTGCGTGAACCTGTCCCCTGTGGATGCCAAGTGGTTGTTCGGGTGGGCCGGCCCCGTCCTCCCCGCCGGTCAGAACCGTGTGCTGTCGTCGGCGGATAATGTCGGCACCTGGGTCTACGTCCACAATTAAACCAACAGACCCTAAAGGTTTCGGAAACCTTTAGGGTCTCAGGTCTGCAACTGGCCCCGTGGCGAGAGATGGAAGGCGGGGCACACAGCAAGTCAGCTACGGCGTAGGCGTGGGGGTTCCATTCAATTGAGCGGCGATGGTCAAGACAAAGGGTGCAACCGCCGGCGTGGGGGGTTTCTCCCCTCCTCCCCAGATGATGGTCGGGGGATTGACGGGTGGATAGGTCGGCGTGCGCGGGTCGAGGGTGGGCAGGGGCGGCAGCGGCCCAATCGGTGGGTTGCGGACGGTGATGGTGACACCTGGCGGGGGCGGAGTGTAGGTATACCAGGCGCTGGGCGGCGCGGTGCCCTGGTAGGATGGGGTGGTGATCACGGTGCCACTCCGCAACCGTGGGGTGGTGACCGTCACCACTTGGGAGGGAGTACTGCTGGCAGTGGTGACAGGAGAAACGCTGACCGTTGTGGTGGTCAGTGGGGAGGCGGTGGCGCTCGTGGTTACGCCAGGGCTGGGCGTGCCGCTGGTGGTCGTGAAGGAGGCAGTGACCGTCTCCAGGTTCAGGCGTTCCGAACTGGAGCGGGGGGCAGAGCCCGGCCCGCCACACCCGCCTACCGCCAGCGCGATGCACCCGCTTACCCACAGGACGAGCAGCGCCAGTGCGCGTCGTGAGTCTATCAGATAGTGCAGCATGGCTGCCCTCCTTCTCACGGAGCCTGGTTCCACTCACCGGCGAGCGGTTCATCCCCGTCCAACCCATACATGAACATGCTGTCGGCGAAGCCTGACGTATTGGTATTGCGGAGGAAGACTGTCCCATTGCGGTACACCCCTACCGTATCCACCCCGTCGCCATCCCAGTCGCCCACCACCGGCAGGTCGCCCGCCAGACCATACAAGAAGGACAGGTCGGCCGGACCCTCCGCGTTGGCGTTACGCAGGTACCACGCCCCGTTGCGGAACACGCCTATCGTATCAATACCATCGCCATTCCAGTCCCCGACGACGGGCTTGTCGCCAGCGATGCCAAAGCTCAAGGCCATATCCGATACCCCGCTCGTATTGCTGTAGCGCAGGAACCAGCCTCCCCCTCGGAAGACCCCCAGGCTATCGCGGTCCAGGGGCAGCAGGGGGATGGTGCGGTACGGGTTGCTGTAACCATCCCAATCCCCGACAACGGGTAAATCCCCGATGAGGCCGTACAGAGCCACCTCGTCGGCCGGGCCAGCCGTATTGGCGTTGCGGAGGTAGAAGGTCTGACCGCGGTAGACACCAAGCGTATCGCGGTCGTCCGCGTTCCAGTCGCCCGCGATGGGTAGGTCATAGGCGTCGCCGTAGGGCACCGTCAGGTCCGCCGTCCCCTCGGTGTTCTGGTTGCGGAGATAGAATGTGGCGGTGGCGGGGCGGAACACCCCCACCGTCTTGGGGTATTGGACCTGGGTGGGACAGAGTTGGAGGCTCCAACTCATGAGGGTTCCGCCGGGCGTACTGGGGTTATGATCACGAATGTGGAGTTGCCAGGTGCCCATCGGGAAGCGGCTATAGAGCAGACTGAGCGCCTGAACAGGACGATACGCGCGGACCGAGCCGGCATAGCTCGACACCGGTTCGTTGCTGCCGTCCGCCAGGGCTGCATGAAAGTTGGTGCGGTAGCCCAGGTCGGAAAACAGTTCGAGGGAGACAATGGCGTCGGGGGCTTGCAGAAAGACATCGACGGCGGTCATGTCGGCGTGGGCGATGGCGAGGTTGACGACAATCTGGCCGATAGGGAAGCGGTTCGGTGGCGTGTCGGGGATGGTCAGCGTCGAAGAGGCGGAGAAGGAGTAGAGCGAATACCGAATGTCCTGGGGGACATCGGCGCTCACATACTGGTAGGCGCTGCCGCTGCCGCAGGCGGCGT
>JAHCIP010000043.1 GCA_026129165.1 Anaerolineae bacterium | reverse complement strand
ACACCCATACGCCGCCGGCCGGCGCGTTCCGGGGCTACGGCGTGCCGCAGGGCTACCTGCCGGTGGACGCCCACATGGAGCACATCGCCCGCACGCTCGGCCTGGACCCGCTGGACTTCCGCCTCAAGAACGCCGTCAAGCAGGGCGACGAGCATCCCTTCAGCCGCGCTTGGTCTGAGGGCCGCGAGCCCCGCCCGGAGATTATCCGCACCTGCGCCCTGGACCAGTGCGCCCAACGCGGCGCGGCCTTGGTGGACTGGCGGCGCAAGGCGGGCAACGCCGAGTGGCGCACCGTGCGCGGGCAGCCGCACTTAAGGCGGGGCATCGGCGTGGCGCTGGTCATGCAGGGGACGGCCATCCCCTACCTGGATATGGGCGCGGCGTCCATCAAGCTCAACGACGACGGCTCGTTCAACGTCCTGGTCGGCGCGACGGACCTGGGGACCGGCTCGGATACGGTGCTGGGGCAGATGGCGGCCGAGATTCTGGGCGTCCCCCTGGACGACATCCTGATGTACTCGTCGGACACCGACTTTACGCCCTTCGACAAGGGCGCGTATGCGTCGAGTACGACCTACATTTCCGGCACGGCGACGGTCAAGGCGGCCGAGCAGTGCGCCGAGCAGATCCGGGTCGTGGCCGCCGCCATGCTCAACGAACGCTATGCCCAGTTGGAGACACCCGGCAGCACCATCGCCGAGGGCGGGCGGACCGCCGCGCCTGAGACGCCGACCTACGACACGGGCGTGGCCGACGCGGGCGGGCCGCGCCTGGTCAAGCCGGCCGAGATGGTCCTGCGCGACCGTCGCGCCTGGGCGCCCGATGGCCGTTCGGTTTCGCTGGCCGAGGTCGCGCTGAACTCGCTGCACCACCAGAACCAGCACCAAATCATGGGTGTGGCGTCGTATGTCTCGCCCGAGTCGCCGCCGCCCTTCGCCGCCCAGTACGCCGAGGTGACGGTGGATACGGAGACGGGCCAGGTGACGGTGGACAACCTGGTGATGGTGGTGGACGCGGGGCGCATCATCAACCCACTGACCGCCGAGGGTCAGATCGAGGGCGGCATGACCCAGGCGCTGGGCTACGGCGTGTGTGAGGAAATGACCTACGACGACCAGGGCCGTTCCCACGTCACGCGTCTGGACGACTACCGCGTGTTTAGGGCCGACGAGATGCCGCGTCTGACGGCCGAGTTTGTGGAGACGGTCGAACCCTCGCACCCATTTGGCGTCAAGGCCGTGGCCGAGATACCCATGGACGGTGTCGCGCCCGCCGTCGTCAACGCCATCCGCGACGCCGTGGGCGTGCGGCTGTTCGAGATACCGGCCACGCCGGAGCGCGTGTGGCGGGCGATGCAGGAGACGGGGCAACCTGTCCCCGGCTAGTTTCAAGTAGGAGGGGTTATGCAGCCAGTGTTAGAGCTTGCCAACCTCGCGCCGGAACCCTATGACGAGTGGCAGCGCCTGTTGCGCTTCGTCGGCTGGGGGACGGCTGACGTAAGGGCGGCCAGCCGGTCCATCGAAGCCCTGTTTCGGCGCGGCCCGGAACTGGTCGTCGAGACCTACGACTATCTGCGCCACGTGCCGGAGACGGCCGCTATCCTGGGCTGGGAGCAGGACGTAGACGAGGCGCACCTGGAGGAGCGCCGCCGCTTCTTCACTGTCTGGCTGGCGCGTACGCTGGGCCTGGACACCAGCGCCGAGTTTGCCGAGGTCCTGTTCCGCGCGGGCAAGTATCACGCCGGCCACGGGCCGCGCGCTATCCATACCCCGCCCGCCTACGTCAGCGGCTCGATGGGGCTGGTCCAGGCGGCCTTCGCCCGTTACCTGATGGAGGCGGGACTGCCTGCCGACGTTATCGCCGCCGCCCTGGCGGCCTGGAGCAAGTATCTGGCCGTGCAAACGAACCAGATGCTCTTCGGCTACCAGGTGGCGCGCGACCTGGCGCAGGGTGTGACGCCGATCCAGGTGAGCCTGTTTGGCCGGCTGCGCGGGTTGGCAGGCCGCGACCGACTGGCGGTGCACGCGGCGCCGGGTGGGACGGTGGCCGACATCCTGACCCGTGTCTTCAACTACTATCCCCAGATCCGCCGCGAGGCGCTCGACCGCGTCTGGCGCTCGGAGGAACCGACGACCTCGCTCTGGGTGAATGTCAACCCGGTCTACACACCGCGTGACGGCTGGCGGGTCTTGCTCAACGGCCGCGACCTGGCGTACGACGGTGGTTTCGCGTGTCCGGTCAACGTGGGTGACGAGGTGGCCCTCTTCCCGCCGGGCCGCTAATGTGGCCTGACAGAAGACCTGACAGGTTTACAAAACCTGTCAGGTTTCGTCAGCTTCTAACCGCCCCCGCGCGTAGCGAGCTTGCGATCCAACGCGACCGCCACCTGTTGGATGGCGGACACGTCGCCGACAACCGCCACCTGGACCTCGCCAACCCGCAACGAGCCTATCTGGTAGTCGTCCATCTGCGTCAGGCGCGCCCGCCAGCTTGCCCCCACCACGTTATCTTCACTCTCGGCCCGGCCGCCTAGCTCCATCAGGTACTCGCGCAGCAGCCACAGCGGCACGGCTCGCACCGACCGGGTCCACGTGGCTGGCTCAGCCACCGCCGACCGCCGGGAAGATGTCCACTGTGTCGGTCGGCGCGAGAGTCGTCTCCAGGACACGCTCCAGGTAGTGGCCGTCGCGGCCGTTGACAAAGACGTGGACATAACCATGTAGCTGCCCCTGGTCGTCCAGTAGCTCAGGGCGCAGGGCCGGGTGGTCGTCGCACAGCGTCTCCAGCAGTGCCCGCAGCGTTGTCCCCTCAGACCAGGGGAGTTGGACTGTCTTGCCGCCGACGATGGGACGCAACGTGGCGTAGAAATTCACCTGCATCTGGTTTTCCTCAAACTGTTTACAACTTGAGCAATTTGCGGAGCTTGCGGTCACTCTCACGTTGCTTCACGACAGGCAAATCACCTAGCTCACGTTGGATTGTCGTCTCAGTCAGCGTTACTAAGCGGCTAAGCCTAATGGTTGACGTGACACGCAGGCCGGTTTGAGCAAAACCTACCGACTGAGCATCAAGCACGAGATCCGAGTCTAGCAAATCGACTGGAACACGGCTGTGATGAAGGCGAGAACCACATGGCGGTGTGGCCCGATAGGGTCCGTTAGACACAAGGCAGGGCGAACCTTGGCGCTCGATAAGTCGTCAAACGGGAACGGCACGAGGACAATTTTACCCCTCGGCATGGTAGGGCCGTCCGTCTTCCAGGCTGTAGATGTCCTCGTCGGGATCGTTGAGGAAGTCGAAAGCCGGGTTGTGGGCCACGGCGCGTAACCACTCCTCTTCGTCAAAATCCGTTTCCTCAGGGAACAGGATGATGACGCGGACTCGGTTCGGACCGACGATGGGCAACGGCTTGTCCAGGTGAAGCTGACGCTCCTCGTCTATCGTACCGGTCACTTCGATGGCTCTAATCGCTTCCATGCGTCACCCTCCATATGGTCCTCTACCCCAAATTATAGCACCACTTATCACCCGCCACGCGCCGCCTTGATGCGGGCGTCCATCTCCGGTACCAACTGCTGATGCTTCACCCACCAGTCGGGGTTCTTCTGCGCGTCCAGTTCCTCGACCGTCTTGCCTTGCTGTTCCACCCAGGTGTAGTACTTCAGATTGTGCCACTGGCGGCGCATGTCTGGCGTGCCGTCCTTGATCCAGTCGGTCTTCTGATCGTGGAAGATGCTCTCGACATAGACGGCGGCGCGGGTATCGTCCATTGCCCCATAGGTCTGCGCCATGTCGTCCATGACCGAGTGGTAGCGGTCTATGGCATCGGTGCAGATGGTGACGATGACATCCTGCGGGCCGAACTGATAGTGCTTGGCCGTCTTGATGGCGCCGAGGACATTGCAGACGCCGGAAATGCCGAAGATGCTGGCAAGTTGATGGACTGTCTCTTCTGGCACGCCGTAGCGCTGAACCAGGCTCTGCTGGCCGGCCGGACTGCTCAGCACCTGGAGGCCCTTCTTGCACTCAATATCGTCCAGGCACATAATCGCGTCCATGTTGAGGACATTATGAATCCAGGTGACGTGCTTGTCGCCAATGCCCTGGATGTCGTGGCCGCCGTAGCCGTTATTAAAGAGCGTGGGGCACTGGACCGGCTCCAGCCCGACCACGCGGCAGTCGGGGAAGACCTGCTTGAGGCGGTCGCCAGCGGCTATGGTCCCGGCGCTGCCCATGGCTGAGCAGAAGGCCGCGACCCGGCCGCGACCGACGCCCCGACTCTGCAACGCCTCGGCCAACTCGACCACCGTGTTGCCGGTGACGTGGTAGTGGAAGCGGTAGTTGCCCATCTGCTCGAACTGGTTGAGGATGCGGATGGTGGGGTCGCGCCGCAGCTCCCACGTCTTGTCATAAATCTCCTTGACGTTGGACTCGACACCCGGCGTCTTGATGACGTGCGCCCCGTAGCTCTCGATGCGGGCGAAGCGTTCCTTGCTCATGCCCTCGGGCAGGACGACAATGGACTTCGCGCCGACGCGCCCGCCGACCCACGCCCCGCCAATGCCATAATTGCCCGTGCTAGGCCAGACGACGGTATGCTGGTCAATATCTAACTGGCCGAACAGGAGCATCTCGGCCAGCACCGAGTAGGCCGCGCCGACCTTGTGCGCGCCTGTGGGGAAGTCGCGGCCATACAGGACAACGATGGGCGCGTCCACGCCGGTCAGGGCGGTGGGGAGAACCTCGTACTTGATCTGGTTATCGGCTCCGCGCCAGGTGATGTTGTATAGGTTGATGGGGTCCAGGGGCGCGTCGTGGAGGGCCTGGACCGCTCGCTGCCGAATAGCCGGGTCAATCGTTTGCGGGTGGAGCATTTCCTCGAACGTCGGGCCAAGAATTGCCTTTGCCATAGCTGCCTCTTATGTTTCTCCTGCCCCTGTATCAGGGGGTGTATTTTTCCATCCATCGCTCGGGCGATTTCAACGGTGACATGGTTGACCCACTTCCTAGGTAACATTATACTTCGCTTATGATGCGATCGGTGATGAGATCGACCCACCACGAGGTAAGCGATGACAACCGAGTCTCTCTTGATCGAACTGCCGGACCACGTGGTCCGAGCCTTGAAGGAACTGGCGGTCCAGACGCACCAGACGCCCGAAAAGCTAGCGGCGTTGAGCGTGGTGGGCAACTTGCCGCCTCGCCTACCTGATGTCTCGACGGTCTCACAGGCCGAGTTCCTGGCGCTGCAGAACCTCTCCGTGGATGAGTTGCGCCAGATCGCATCCAGCCAATGGCCCCAGGCCCAACACGAACGCCAGGATGAACTGCTTGAAAAGAACGCCGAGGGTAATATCAGCGACGTAGAACGCCGCGAGCTGGCCCGGCTTCGTGAAGACGCCGACCGTCACATGCTCAGGAAGGCGTATGCCTGGGCTGTCTTGCGTTGGCGTGGCTACCCTACTCCCTCGCTTGACGAACTGCCCCTGGAGTAACCAGTGCCTTCACTTCCAGACGCTCTACGCCAACGGGTCTTCGAGGAGGCCAGGCATCGCTGTGAGTACTGCCAGACGTCGCGGCGGGTAACGGGTATTCCACTGGTAATTGACCACATCATTCCTCGGTCACTAGGTGGCACAAACGAACGGGGTAATCTCGCTGCGTCCTGTTATCGCTGCAATGAGTTCAAAGGCGACCGCACCCATACCTTCGACCATGTGACAGGTGACTTTGTTCCTTTGTTCAATCCACGCCAGGACCGTTGGTCGGAACACTTTGCGTGGGCCAACGGTGGAACCCATATCGTGGGGTTGACGCCAGTAGGCCGGGCTACCGTGATGGTGTTGCGCCTCAACAACGAGACGGTGGTCGAGGCGCGGGCGCTCTGGGTCAGCCGCGACTGGCATCCTCCGCAAGATTAGAGGCGCAGTATCACCCCCTCATTCGCTCTCAACTGTAAATTCGTCAGTGGCTCGACACCCAGGCGGTCCAGGTGCGTCGAGAGGACGACTTCGGCCTGGGCCGCCTCGGTGTCCAGAACCACGGCTTGCGCCTCGGCGCTGAAGTTCAGCGCGACGAGATAGCGTTCCGCGCCCGCCTGGCGCTCATACGCTACTACCTGCGGGTTCCCCGCATCCACCGACGCATAGCCACCGACGGAGAACGCCGGCATCGCCCGGCGGAGCGCGGTCAACTGGCGGAACAGGCTCAGCATCGAGCGTACGTCTTGCGCCTGCGCGGCGACGTTGACCGTCGGGTAGTCGTCGGCCAGGGGCAGCCATGGCTCGACGGCCGGCGGGCAGAAACCGGCGTTGGGGCTGGCATCCCACTGCATCGGCGTGCGCTCCGGGTCGCGCGACGCGCCCACCACACCGGGCTGGTTCAGCCCCGACGGGTCCTGCATCTTCTCATAGGGGATGTCCACGTCCAGCATACCCAACTCGTCGCCGTAGTAACACGTCGGCGTGCCACGCAGCGTCAGGAGCATCATGGTCGCCACGCGGGCCTGGTCGCGCCCGACGCGGGTGGCGATACGCGACTGGTCATGGTTGCCCAGCACCCAGTTAGGCCAGCCTGTCGCGGGCAGGGCCGCCTCATAACTGTTGATGAGGGTGCGAATCGCTGTCGCGTTCCACTGGCTCAGAATCAGTTGGAAGTTGAACGGCAGGTGGCACTCGTCCATATTCGTCCCGTAGTAGCCCACCAGGCGGTCGTAGGGCAGGTAAATCTCACCCACCATCATGCGCTCGTCGTACTCGTTCAGCACGCCGCGCATGGCCCGAATCAGGTCATGCACTTCGGGCAGGTCCTGGGTGTACAGGTGGATCAGTGAGTTGATGCCAGGCTCGCCGGGCTGGTAGTCGGGGTTAGGCGGCTCGTCGCGGAACAGGGGGTCCTTCGCCATCAGCCAGATGACGTCCACGCGGAAGCCGTCCACGCCTCGGTCCAGCCAGAAGCGCATGGCGTCGAGCATCGCCTGCAGGACGGCCGGGTTGCGGTAGTTTAGCTCTGGCTGCTCCTTGACGAACTGGTGCAGGTAGTACTGGCCCGTGGCCTCGTCGTAGGTCCAGGCCGGGCCGCCAAAGAAGCTGAGCCAGTTGTTGGGCGGGCCGCCGTCGGGGGCCGGGTCGCGCCAGAAGTACCAGTCGCGTTTGGGGTTGTCCCGCGAGGCGCGGCTCTCCTGGAACCAGGGGTGCTGGTCCGAGGTGTGGTTGGGCACCAGGTCGAGAATCACCTTTAGACCGCGAGCGTGCGCTTCGGCCAGCAGGCGGTCAAAGTCGGCCATCGTCCCGAACAGGGGATGGATGCCCGTGTAGTCCGCGATATCGTAGCCAAAATCGGCCATGGGCGAGGGGAAGATGGGCGACAGCCAGACCGCGTCCACGCCCAATGAAACCATGTAGTCCAGCCGGGCCAGGATGCCGGGTAGGTCGCCCACGCCATCGCCGTTGCTGTCCTGGAAGCTGCGCGGATAAATCTGGTAGATAACGCCTGTCTGCCACCAAAGCGGGTGTGTCATCTCAGTCTCCTCAACCACTCACAGTTGTTTGTCCACGGTTCTCTTCAAAGCATTGACTCCTGATGAGGGGGAGCAGCTTTCCCAGAAACCCTTTAATCCCATCGGAGCGACGTGGATCAGGGTCCTTAATTTTAATCTGGATACGCTCAATCTGATTGAGACCATCCATGATCTCCTTGTCTGACGCGAAAATGTGCTTTAATGATCTGGTTGCCAAAAATCCAATGAAGTTGTCCTGGTCGAACAACGTTTCCAACAGGATATCCACCACAAATAGATTCTTGCCAAAAGCGGCGAGCGCCTGTACTGCCTTCATACGGGACCACTGATTACTCAGATGAGTGTGCTTGAGGATATCAACGATGATATGGGCGGCGTCTGGATAGCGCTCTATCTGGAAGAGCGCCCATGCCGAATGGACGCGGTTGTATTCGTAGTTCGCGTCTATTGAGCTAGCCAGCCTTTGCTTAAGTATGGGACTCGCAGCCTGAAGCTTCAACACACCCACTGCCTCAATAGGTCTCGAATCAATACTGGTCTCAATGGCGTTGAGCAAAAGCCGTTCCGCCTCTTGACGCTCGTCACCTTCAAGTTTGAGCAGTGCTTTCCGATCGAGGCCATTATGAACAGCGCCAAATGAGGTATCGAAGCAACTGAAGTAAAAGTCGGTAAAATCCCGTGAAGGCACAGCCTCAACCTCCCAATACTCGTGCTAAACTCGCCAGCGTCGGCTCGATGCGCGTCGCCTGGCCGACGGCCCGCATGGCCGAAGGGATGTCCTTCAGCCCGTTGCCCGTCACGATGACCACAATGCGCTCGTCGGGGTCCAGCCGCCCTTGCTCGGCCAACCGGAGCAGACCGGCGAAGGCCGTTGCCCCGGCCGGCTCCGCGAACACGCCCGCCGTCTGGGCCAGGCGCGGCATGGCCGCCAGGATGCTCGCGTCGGTTACGCGCACGTACTCCCCGCCCGTCTCGCGCACGGCGCGCAGGGCGCGAATCGGGTCGCGCGGGATGCCGACGCAGATGCTATCGGCTATCGTCTGGGCGTGGATGGGTTCGACGGTTTCGGTTCCGCGTTCCCAGGCCGTCACCAGCCCATCCGAGCCGGCCGCCTGGACGCCGGTGATACGCGGCATATGCTCAATCCAGCCCAACTCAGCTAAATCCCGCAGTCCCTTCCACACGCCCGCAATAATGTTGCCGTCGCCCACCGACACCAGGATGCGGTCGGGCGCGTCCCAGCCCAGTTGCTCGCAGATTTCCAGCGAGACGGTCTTTTTGCCCTCGACCGTATACGGGTTATAGCCCGTGTTGCGGCAGTACCAGCCGTACTCGCGGGAAGCGTCCAGGCACAGGTCAAACGCCTGGTCATACGTCCCCTGGACCAGGTAGACCTCCGCGCCAAACATGAGAAGTTGGGCGACCTTGGCCGCTGGGGCGGTTTCCGGGACGAAGATGACCGCCCGCAGCCCAACCGAAGCCGCCATGCCGGCGAGCGCGGCGGCGGCGTTGCCCGAACTGGCGGTGGTGATGGTTTGGGCGCCGCGTTCCAGTGCCTTGAGCACCGTCACCGCGCTGGCGCGGTCCTTGAGCGAGCCAGTCGGGTTGCGACCGTCGTCCTTGATCCAGACCTCGCGCACGCCGAGCGCCTGAGCGACGCGCGGCGCGGCATAGAGTGGCGTCCCGCCCACATTCGCCAGCGGCGACGCTACCCCCTGCATCACCCCCCTTTGGCCGTCCGCCTTCCCTTCCGTCGTCCGTTGTCCGTCCTCCGTCACCGGGAGCAGCGGGGTGTAGCGCCACATGGACGGGTCGGGGTTGGCGGCCAGAGCGTCGCGGTCCCAGTCCGCGCGGAGGCGGGCGTAATCGTACAACGTATCCAGCACGCAGAAGTCGGCCCCGCAAGGGCAGACATACTCGACCGTGCCACGTGGATGCTCCGCGCCGCACACGACGCAGCGGAATGTCGTTAAGTAGTCCAGTCCTGTCATAGCAGAGAAAGCTCCTTGGCCGCCTGCTGCCCAATCTGACCATCGGGGTCCAACTGGGCCGCGCGGCGAAAATCCTCACGGCCGGCGGGCAGGTCGCGCCGCCGTACATACGCCCGTGCCCGCCAGTAGAAGACATCAGCCGTCGCCAGGCCGCCGTCAATGGCCTGAGTGTAGGCAGCGATGGCCTGGTCGGTGCGGTCGAGCTTCTGGTAGGCCTGACCGAGCCAGGCCGCCACGCGAGCCGCGGCGGGACTGCCACCCAGCCGGGCTAAGGCCCGTTGGTAGTACTCCACAGCCTGGGTGTAGCGTTCCGTCTGCATCGCCAGGGCGGCGGCCACGACCAGAGTATTAGGCTGGTCGGGGTCAAGGGCCAGAGCGCGCTGGACCGCCGTCTGCGCCAAGACCAGGTCGCCGTGGCGGGCGTAGAAGTCGGCCAGTTCCACGAGAGGCTGTGGGTCGCCGGGCCGCTGGTGCACCGCCGCCTCGCGGAGCGCAACCTCGGACCGCGCCGCCGCACTCAAGAGCGTGTCCCAGCGGCGGTAGGCCGGGCGTCGCTCCAACCAGACGGCCAGCAGAATCAGGCCGACGTGAATCACGCCGATGACCACTTTGAGCGACCAGGGCGGGATGCCGTAGATGGCAACCCAGTCGCCCTGCGCGCCGCCCAGGCTGAGCAGCGGGTAGCCGATGAGGCTGTAGTACCACTGTAGGCGGGCGAAGGTCACAGCCAGGTACTTCGCCATGCGCCCGACGGGCAAGAGCAGCACGCCCAGCGCCACAATGGGCAGCAGGATGGAGACGAGGTTGCCGGAGAAGAAGACCCACCACTCGCCTAGCGTGTCGAAGTTCCGGTCGGGCACGACATAGCCTGACAGGTACGACCAGTTGAACTCCCGCACCTGCCCGCCCAACTGCCACACGGCCAGGGCGTGGCCGAACTCGTGGAGCAGGACGCCCAGGGGGATGATGAGCAGGAAGGCAACGCGCGCCGCCCGCATGCGGTCTTCGGGGCGGATGTCGTCATCCCAGAACGAGCGCCAGTGCCGCGCCAGGTCATAGGCGGTATACGCGCCGAGCGCGAGGCCGATAAGCAAGACAACGGGACCGAACAGAAACATTACGAGATGCCTCTGTAGAGAAACAGGACAAGACCGACGCCCAGCATACCCAACAAGGTCGCCAGGCTGATGAGCATACCTAGCCGCACGCTCGTCGGCTCAAAGGCGAAGATCACCGTATGGGCGCCCGGCGGCAGATAGACGGCGCGGAAGGTGTAGTTCGCCAGCAGGATGGGCGCAGGCAAGCCGTCCACAGTGGCCCGCCAGCCCGGATAGTAGGTGTCGGACAGGACGAGGAACGCGGGCGCGGTTGTCTCGGCTTGTAGGGTCATTCGTTGGGATTCATCCTCCACCAGCGTCACACGACCTAGACCAGCCGGGTTCGGGGCGGGCGGCAGCGGTTGGCGCGGGTCCGGAGGGCCGGTAACCACCAGCGAAGCAGCCTCGGCCGGAGCCATGCCCTCCAGCGTCATTGTCTGCCGCGTGTCCAGCCCTGCCGTGAGACGGTCCAACGCCTGCCAGCGTTGGTCGTAGCGCACCGCCTGGCCGACGAGGAAGGCGCGGGGTCCGGTCGTCTGGCTGACGTAGACGCGGGCCTCGGCGTCGGTGTAGAAGGGGCTGTAGCGCGTCAGGTCATAGCGCGTGAGGTTGACCAACTCCGGCGCAGTCGACCCCACTAGCGCCGCCCCGAATACGAGCGCCTGTACCCCTGGTTGGACCACGCGCACCTGGACGCTGTCCACGTCCCATGGCGCGAAGTCGGTCAGGGGCAGCTCGACATAAAAGAGAGCGCGGTCGAACTGCTGGCCCGTCTCGTCACGTATGTTCCAGGTATAGGCGGGGGCGGGCTTGTCGTGCCGGACCTGTGCTTTGACGTCGGGCCGGTCGTAAGCCCACTCGGCTGCCTCGATCCCTGCCCGTAGCGGAAAATTCTTCGTGACCCGGTCGCGTCCAGTCACTACTAACTCGGCCACCGTCTCACCCTGCGGGATGGCGACGGCCTGGCCTAACGCGACCATCAGCCTCAGGTCGCGAGCCGGAGCGGTCACGCGGAACGTTTTCAGATAGTCAGGGGTGTCAGCCTCCACCACCGTCAGGGGTTGATCGCGGTCGAAGGCGACGCCATTGGCCCAGCGGCGCGTATCGGGCAGATTGTTCGGCACGAGCAGATAGCGCACCGACGCCAGGTCCAGCAACCGCGTTTCGGTCTGAAAGCTGGCGGCGATGTAGGCGGCGGGCCGCGCCATGTTGAGGCTGCTCTGGCCGTGGAAGTCGGGCAGGCCGTGGGGTAGGTCGGTCAGCGGCGGGTCGGCGGGTTTGGTGTGGAAGAAGCGGTCACCGTTCAGCGTGGCGGTGGGGCGGGCGGCGCGGTCCTGGAGCATGGCCTCAGCCATCGGTCGCGGTTCCAGGACGCGGCCCAGCGGAACCGGCGTGACATAGTGGTTGGCGAGGTAGACCAGGTCGAGGGCGGTCAGGAGAACGGCAGTCAGGCTGAAGGCGCGTGCCGACAGCCAACCGCGCAGCCAGGCCCAGACCAGCCCGACGCTGACCAGCAGCAGCCCGACTGACTTCCACATCTCCAGGTGCAGCGGATTGAGCTTCTCGCGCAGGGCGAAGACCACGTCCTCGTAGCGCAGCGGCGTGCCGTGGGGGAGGTTGAGGTAGAAGGCCCAGATCGCTCGCTCGGCTTGACGCGGGACGAGGTTGACGAAGAGCAGGACGGCGACGGCCAGGATGGGAATTAGCATCGCCAGGAGGGTGAGGCTCTGTAGCAGCCAGCCCAGCCGGCGCCGCTGGCGGTCCGACCACTCTTTCTCGCCGAGCCAGTCAAGGCCTAATGCCGCCAGGTAGGCGCCGGCGAAGGCGGCCAGGTAGAAGAAGCGGGCCGGGGCGCGCAGGACGTTAAAGCCGGGCAGCGCGTAGAGCAGCGGCTGCGGGCCGAATGGCACGTAGACCGCGAAGGCCGTCCACAGGGCGAGCAGGGCCGTCACGGCGAAGAAGCCCACGTGCCGACCCCTCGGCCAGACGACCAGCGGGACCAGCGCCAGGACCAGGGGTAGGGTCCCCAGGTAGACCAGCGTCTCCAGGTTCCAGAGGCCCCATTGCGGCCCGCCAGGTGGCGAGTGGAAGAATGACGGCCAGACCAGCCCGATCAGATCATAGGGCGGCAGGCTGAAACTGCCGTTGAAGCGCGCCCCCGCCGTCTGGCGCGGCGATAAGCCGCCCAACTCCAGCATGGGGGTGATCTGCGCGGCGGCCAGCCCCAAGGCCAGGGCCAGGGGAAGGGTTAGCGCGGCGAGGAGCCAGCGGGAACGGAACCGGACCCTCACCCCCACCCCGTCTCCCCGTGGGAGAGGGTCGGGGTGAGGGTCTTGAAATCCTCGATATACCACCCACCCAACATAGACCGGCAAAATCATCAACGGGGCCATGGGATGCAGGCTGACCCAGGCCAGGGCATGCGCTAGACCCGCGACAAGCAGCCACAGAGCCTGGCGACGCCAGCCGAGGGCGGCGCGGCTGCGCTCGATGGCCCATAGCGTGTAAGGGAGCATCGCCGTGCCGTTGTTGAGGTCAATGTGGCTGAAGTGGGCCACCGCGAAGCCGTTGAGGGCGAAGACCAACCCGCCGACCGTGGCGCCCAGCGGCCCGACCTTAAGCGTGCGCAGGAACAGGTACATGCCCAGGCCAGCGAGGAGGGTGCGCCCGAAGGGGATGAGCATCAGGGCAGCGGGCGAGACGAGCAAGACCCAGTTGAGCGGGAAGAGCGTACCCACGCTACCGTCGGCGAACAGGGGGAAGCCGCCGAACATCGCGGGCGTCCACAGCGGCCACTGGCCCTGGCGCAGCGACGCGAAGGCGGTCAGCAGGGTCGGCCAGTAGAAGTCGCCCAGGTCGCCGTCTATCCAGACCTTCCCCTGGACCCAGACCGGCGCGAACAGGACCAGGGCGGTCAGGACGAGCGCCCCCACGCCCCACCAATCGTCCTGCCAGGCCCGCGTCCTCTCTGGCGCGCGCGCCGCCACTCGTTCGACCATCCCGCTCAAGCTAATATCTCTCCTAACCGAAGTGCCCCGCCGACTCAAGTCGGGGCTGTGGAGCCTTCGGCTGATCGTGAAAGGTCTGCTCTGGCAACATCCACAGAGCAGATGCTTCGCTCTCCTAACCGAAGTGACCCGCCGACTCAAGTCGGGGCTGGGGAGCCTTCGGCTGATCGTCCGCCTACGCGGACGGGGGAAAGTCGCGTCCCTGTAGAGGGACGCTCGGCGCGGAGCGCCCATCAGGCCCGACTTGAGTCGGCGCGACTGAATCTGGCACAAGCCACGTCCCCGAGTCGCCCCGTATGGCATCGGCGATGCGCTCCGGGCAGGTAATTAGGGCCGCCTGTCCCCCCTGCGCCAGGAAGGCCAGACAGGCTTCAATCTTCGGTCCCATGCTGCCGGCCGCGAAGTGTCCCTCGGCCTGGTAACGGCGCGCCTCGCTGACGGTTAGCCGCGCCAGGTCCTGCTGCTGCGGCGTGTTGTAGTGGACCGCGACGCGCTCGACCGCCGTGGAAATCAGGAACAGATCCGCGCCTAGCATGCTCGCCAGCAGCGCGGAGGCGTGGTCCTTGTCAATGACGGCGGCCACCCCGCGTAGATTGCCCTCGGCGTCGGCCACGACGGGGATGCCGCCGCCGCCCGCCGCGATGACGGTGAAGCCCCCCGCCAGGAGTTGGCGCACGGCGTCCACCTCGACGATGCGTTGCGGCCTGGGCGAGGCGACGACGCGCCGCCAGCCGCGCCCGGCGTCCTCCACCACGTCCCAGCCCTCGGCGCGGCGTTCTAACGCCTCGAACTCGCGCATAAAGGTGCCGATGGGCTTGCTCGGCTTCTTGAAGGCGGGGTCATCGGCAGCGACCTCGACCTGGGTGACGAGCGTCACCGCTTGGTCCGTCATGCCACGACGCTTGAACTCATTATAGAGGCACTGCTGGAGCATGTAGCCAATCGCGCCCTGAGTGTCCGCGCCGCAATACTCCAACGGAACCTCATGCAGTTCGCGGCGGGCCAACTCGGAGCGGCGTAGGATAAAGCCGACCTGGGGCCCATTGCCGTGGGTTACGACGACCTGCCAGCCGGCCTGGATCATCGTAGCAATGTGGTAGCACGTCTCCGCTGTCGCCGCATACTGGTCAGGAACCGTCTCCTTACCCTTTGCCTTGATGAGGCTATTGCCGCCGATGGCGACCACCGCGACTTTGCGGGGTTCGGTTGTCATTCAGCCTCCCGAACGTAATGCGTGATGCGTATTTCGTAGTGCGTATTTCGTATCCCGTATCCGAGAATAGATGTTCGGATCGGAAATACGAAATACGCACTACGAAATACGCCTTAGTTCATCGTCAGCGCCATGACCGCCTTCTGGACATGCAGCCGGTTCTCGGCCTCGTCGTAGGTCCAGGAGGAGGGGCCGTCAATCACAGCATCGGCGACTTCCAGGCCTCGGTCGGCGGGGAGGCAGTGCATGTAGCCGCAGTCGTGGCCGCCGCTGGCCGTCAACTCCATGCGCCGCTCGTCGCAGATCCAGCTCTTGTACTGCTCGCCAATCTGCGCGCTCTCCTTGAGGTCCGACGTGGTCAACATGCAGCCCCACGACTTGGGGTAGACAATCTCAGCGTCGTGGAACGCCTCGTCCATGTCGTGGGTCACGCTGAATTGGCCGCCATAGCGCCGCGCGTTCTCCTCGGCCTCGGCCATAATGCGCGGCATGAGCTTGTACTCCGGCGGGTGGGCCAGCACGACATCCATGCCGAAGCGCGTCAACTGGATGATGAGCGACTGCGGCACCGAGATGGGCTTCTGGTAGCTGGCGGCGTAGGCCCACGACACGGCGATCTTCTTGCGGCGCAGGTCCTTGCCCTTCTTTTCCATAATCGTCATCAGGTCAGCGAGAATCTGGAATGGGTGGTAGACGTCGTCCTGCATGTTGAGGATGGGCGCGCGCGAGTGGCGGGCCACCTCGTTGAGGTACTGGTTGCCGAAGTTCCAGTCGCACTGGCGGATGGCGATACCGTCGAAGTAACGGCCATAGATCTCGCCGATTTCCTTAGCGGTATCGCCGTGGCTGATCTGCGTCGTCTGCGACTCGATGAAGGCGGCGTGGCCGCCCAACTGGGCCATGCCCGCCTCGAACGAGCCGCGCGTGCGGGTGCTGGTAAAGAAGAACAGCATTGCCAGCGCCTTGTCACGCAGCAGCGCGTGGGACTCGCCCAGCGCGCGCTTGCGCTTCAGGTCCCAGGCCACATCCAGCGCCGTCTCAATCTCTTCGCGGGTCCAGTCCGTATCGCCGATAAAGTCTCGGCCGCGTAGTCCTGTTTGCATGGTGTCTCCTGACTCATATTGCGTATTGCGTAGTCCGTATCGCGTAGTCCGTATTGCGTATCCCAGAACAGACCCACGGACCTAGATACGCAATACGCATCACGAAATACCCATGACGGATTAGGGAATTAGCCCTGGTAGAACTGCGTACCACTCTGTCGCCCGCACGACGTCGTCCAGGCGCACCTGGTCCTGGACAGTGTGGGCATGGACCTCGTCGCCGGGGCCAAAGCCGATGGAGGGGATACCTGCCTTGCCCATCCAGTAGATGCCATTGGTGCTGAAGTTCCACTTGCCCGTGGGCAGTGGCGCCCCCCACAGCCGCGCACCCGCCTGGACGCCCGCCTGCACCAGGGGATGGCTTTCGTCCAGCGCCCAGGCCGGGAAGTACTTGTCCACGGGGAACACAAAGCCGGTGTAGCTCGGGTCGTCGTAATAGAGTTCCTCGACCTTGACGGCGTCGCGGCTCTCGGGCGGGATGAGGGCGCGCACCTGCTCGATGGCCGCCGTCTTGGCCTCGCCGAAGGTCACGCGGCGGTCAATGAAGATGGTCGCCTCGTCGGGGACGGCGTTGAGGCTGGGCGTCTTGACGTGCATATCGCTGACAGTGATCTTGCCGTGGCCCAGGAACTCGTGGTCGCCCAACTGGGGCTCCAGGTCGCGGATGCCAGCGATGACGGGCAGCAGCTTGTAGATAGCGTTGTCGCCCAGGTGGTTGCTGGCGGCGTGGGCCGAGCGGCCCTTGGCGACGACCTTCATCTCGACGCGCCCCTTATGGCCGCGATAGACCTGCATCCGCGTCGGCTCGCCGATGACGACGAAGTCAGGCCGCACGCCCTCGGCTTCGACCAGCGCATGCGGGGCGATGCCGTCGCACCACTCCTCCATGTTGCCGAAGTAGTAGGCCGTCCAGCCGTCGAGCAGCCCTAGCTCGCGGGCGAGGGCCAGGCCGTAGACCATGCCCGGCGTCGAGCCTTTCTCGTCGCACGCGCCACGGGCGAACAGAACCCCGTTTTCGACCTTGCCGACGAACGGGTCCCAGCCCCAGGCTTGCGGATCGCCAATGCCGACAGTGTCAATGTGGCTGTCGTAGACCAGGACGCGCGGACCGTCGCCGATGCGGCCCAGGATGTTGCCCATCTTGTCGAAGCGGACTTCGTCGAAGCCGAGCTTGCGCATCTCCGCGCCGATGCGCTCCCCGACCGGGCCGATCAGGCTGTCATAGGACGGAATGGCGACAAGGTCGCGCATAAATTGGACGATGATGTCATGTTGCGCCGCGACGCGGTCACGGATCGTCGCGACGATCTCAGGGGATACTGGCATAGCGCCTCCTATCAGGGTGGCTAAAGGCCACAAACGCGGATTATACCGCGTCTACATAAATAACGCCAAACGCAGAGGGGAGGATTACTGGCCCGGCGCGCGGTCGCCGGTCTTGCCGACGACGGCGAAGCGGCCGTTGGTGACAACGCCGAGGTGGTTGTGGTAGACGCCGTGGTGGCGGACCCGGAAACAGCGGCTAGCCATACGCTAAGGCCGTTTCCAGGCCGGGGCATCGGCCACGGGTTTCGCCCAGCCCGCCGGTTGGCGAGGTGGGGTCTGGATGACGACAGTGGGATCGGGCGCCGGCGTGACAATGGGTGGGGGAACCATAACGGGCGGCCGCGCTGGAGGCGCAGAGCGCACGGGGGGGTTAGTTATCGGACGGATTGGCGCGGGGGCTATTGCTGGCGCGACCACTGGGGCGACTAGCGCTGGTTTGACTACCGACTGGATCGGGCGCGCGCGGGGGACGGCGGTCGGCTCCGTCGTCTGCGCCTGGACGATGATGGTCAGCGGCGCGCCTATCGCTAGCTCCATCGGTTCAGGGGTGACCCAGGCAAGAGCGCCACGCCCGGCCATCACCGGTTCGACTTCCTCGACCGGCGCGGCCTGGGCGACCGACGGAGCCAGGGGCAGCCGCAGAGGTGGCTGGGAGGATGGGGCGATCGCCGGTGGCGGCGGGACAGGCGTTGCTTCGGATAGGGCGGGCGCGGGCAGGCTGACGGCGACGGCGGGGTTAGTCACCGGGGTGCGCGGCGGAGTAATCTGTAAGGCCCGTTCGCCCACCAACGCTGTGACGAGGAGCATCGCCGCGACGGCCAGGCTGCGCGCCAGGGGCCGGAGAGCGCGGCGAGGGGAGGCCGCCTCGGCCAGGGCCAGGGCGAACGCGCCGGCCGAGGCGTAGCGCCGCTGCGGGTCACGGGCCATCGCCTTGGCTACGACGGTATAGACAGCCGAGGGCAGGTTGGGGCGGCGTTGGGCCAGGGGGAGGGGGGGCTGAAAGGCTTTGGCGCGCACGACGGCCCGTGACTCTACGGCGTCGAACGGTCCTGTACCAGCTAGCAGGGCGTAGACCAGCGCGCCCAGGCTGTAGACGTCTGAGAGAGGCGTGGGGCGCTCGCCGCGCACAAGTTCGGGCGCGATGAAGCGCGGGTCGGCCTGGAGCCAGTGGAAATCCTCAGGGTGGGTCAGCCGGTAGGCCAGGCCGAGGTTGAGCAATTTTGCTCCCCCCGTGTCGGTCAGCCCGATGCTGGCCGGGTTGAGCGTTACATAGACGATGGCGTGGGCGTGGAGATAGTCCAGAGCGCCGGCCAGGTCACGCGCCAGGCGGACGACGCGCTTGAGGGGCCACGGAGTGGCTGCGTCGGTGAGGGTCTCGGCGACCGGCTCGGTCATAAGGACCAGCGGCGTCTCGGTGGCGCGGACGAGGTTGACCAGGCCGGGATGGCGCAGCGTCGCCAGGACGGCGGCCTCGTGGCGCAGGCGGTCCGCGCCAAAGCCGTCCTCCGAGGGGCGTGGGATACGCATGAGGACGGGGTGGCCGTCTTCGTCCAACGCGCGGTACGTCTCAGTGAGCGGATCCTCCGCCACGAGCGCCGCGCGTCTCTTAATGGCTTCCTCGCCCTCCACGCTCTGTTTCACGTCAAGCCGCCCATTCGTCCTAATCGTTTAGACCTCTTCACGCTGGCCCCAATTCTAGCACAAGCCAGGCGGCCTTGCCAATCCTACCCTATCTTAAGGCGCCGCCAGCCGATACAGGGCGATCAAGACGGCCAACACGGCCAGCGCCAACAATAACCCCGCGATGATACCCCACGTCCTTGATCCTCGCCGCATGGCCCTCCTCCTTCCCATTGTGTCAGACTTTCGTCAGTTGTACATAAGACAAATATCACATTTTTACTACGGATTTTGCGCCCCTCAAGGGTTATTCATAGTACATGCGTGGCACACGTTTACCAAATCTTCACGCGGAGGGTGGGGGGAGAGACAAGTGACGTGAAATAGATCGTTAGTCGCACGAGCAAGGAGTACCCATGAACACGAAGTGGTTGAGTACGGTGCGGTACGTCTTGCGGAGCCTGGGCGCTCTCTTCTTTCTTCTCGCCCTCGCGGCGCACAGCCTCCCCGGATGGATGGGTCTGTTGGGCTTGGCCGGTCTGAATGCGTTGGTCCTATCCGTCATGATTTATCGTCCTCCAGAAGATCACCTCGGTGTGATCATGCGTTGGGACCACTTCTCCCGCTGGGTCTTGCCCTGCCAATGGACGCTACTCGTCCCTCTCGTGGATTGCCTAAAAGAGGAAATCAATCTCCAACCACGCCTACTCGCCACTGCGCCGCATCAGACGCAAACGGAGGAACACATTAAAGTGTGGGTCACCCTCCATGTCGCGTTCCAGTTCGACCCACGCCTTATTCAGGACTTCCCAATGCGGAACAAAATTCTCTGCCTGTCCGACATGGAACTGGAGGGCATGGTCAACAAGACAGTGGATGGCATCGTCAATAACCTGATCGGCGGTATGTCCCTTGACCGTGTCTATCGGTACTATACAAACGGCGATCTTGCACTTGGATTGAGTCAACGCGTCGCTGGGAGACTGAAACCTTTGGGAATCAGGGTGAATCAGCTGAGTGGTGTCGTCATTCACGATCTGTGGATCGAAGAGGAAGTGCGGCTGGCGATGCTCCAACGTCTGTTGGCACAGTTGCAAGGACTCGCGGAATTGGACCGCTTGCAACCACTCCTGAACGAAATGGACAAGCATGCCCCCGTGGAGACGCTAGCGGCTGCTCTGACAGACTTCACGAATGGTATGGGGCATACTGAATACCGTCCTGCGCCTCTCCCTCTCACTGGTAGCCTGGGCAATACCGACCTGTTGATGCTGCTGTGGGGTCTCCTTCAGGCCGGGCCGGCGCCCGCTGTATCCATGAATGGTCATTCGCCTACAAACGGCCGACGCTTGGGCTGATCAAGCAGGGGGTGGTACACTGGACCACCCCCTGCTTGTTATAGCGTTAGGTTTGTGCGGCCCGCTTGGTCCGGGGGGTGCCGCTGGACAGCAGCAGGACGACGAGCATGAGTAGGAAGGGCACGACGCCGGTCAACTGCGCGGGCAGGGCCGGGACGAAAATCTGGATGATGCCGGCGGTCGAGAACAGGGTAAAGAGGTAGGTTCCGACGGTGACCCAGACCGGGTTCTGGCGGCCAAAGATGACCAGGGTGAGGGCCAGCCAGCCCCAGCCTAGGGTGTGGTTCTGTGACCAGCCCGGCTTGGCGTTGAGGGTGAACGCCGCACCCGCGAGGCCGGCCATCACCCCGGCCAGCAGTACATGCATGGTCTGCACCCGGCCCACGCGAATGCCGCGCCGCTCGGCCGCCTCTGGATTGACGCCGACGGCCCGCGCCGTGATGCCGGGCCGCGTGCGATATAGGTAGAGGCTGAGGACGACGGCCAGGGCATAGCCCAGGTAAACGAAGATGTCCTGGCGGAAGAAGGCCGAGAGGAAGGGGATACTGCCCAGGATGGGGACCGCCAGGTCGGGGAAGCTGTTGGCCGGGCGCGGGACAAACGGCCCACCGGCATACGCGCTCACTGCGATGGCGAGCGTGCCGATGATGAGGCCGGTGGCGAACTGGTCGCGCTTTTGGCGCACCACGAAGTAGTTGAACAGCGCAGCCAGGGCCAGCCCGGTCAGCGCGCCTGCCAGCGCCCCCACCCACAGATTGTCCACCGTGGAGGCCACGGCGAACGCGGCGAGCGCGGATAGCATGATGATGCCGTCCAGGGCCAGGATGATAACGCCCGTGGACTCGGCCAGAGTCTCGCCTAAGGCGGCCAGCAGCAGGGGTGTCGCCAACTTGACGACTTGCGTGAGGAGTAGAGAAAAGTTTATATCATTCATCGTCGGCTCCTTACCGCTGCCCCTCGCGGCGCCGCAGGACGTAGAGGGCCAGGATGATACTGCTCTGGATAACGCCGGCCAGCGTTGGGTCAATCCGCAGCCGAATCTGCAGGCCCACCGCGCCTGCGTTAATCAAGCCAAACAGCACCGTCAACAGGATGACCCCTAGCGCGTTCATACGGGCGATGAGGAAGATGAGGATGGCGGTGAAGCCGAAGTTGAGGGTGATGTCCGGCGCGAAGCGGTGGAAGTAGGTCGAGGCGGTGATGACGCCCGCCAGGCCGGCGATAGCCCCGCTGGCAAGCAGCGTCAGGAAGAAGACCCGCGTGGCAGAGATACCGTAGTAGCTGGCGGCCACCCGCGATAGGCCAACGGCGCGGATGCGCAGGCCGATACTCGTGCGAGCCAGGGCAAAGACGACGCCGAACAGGACGACCAGGGCGATGCCGATGACCCATAGGTTGATCGGCCCCAGAGCGGGGAAGGCGGCGTTGGCCGGGAAGGGGATGCCCGACATGCGGCGCTGGCTGGCCTCGTACCACACGTTGAGCAGCATGAACTTGACCAGCGCCCCTGCCACCTGGTTCAGGGCGAAGCCGCTGAAGATTTCGTGCACGCCGCGCAGCTTGAACAGGGCGACCAGGAAGGACCAGGCTGCGCCCGCCACCGCGCCCGCCACCATCATCAGCGGCAGCAGCACCGCCGTCGGCGCGTCGCGCATCGTCAGCAGCACCGCCGTCGCCCCGATGGTCCCCATCGCCAGTTGGCCCTCGATGCCGATGTTCCACAGCGAGGCGTTGAAGGTCAACATGGCGCTGGCTGTACACAGAATAAGTACCGACGCGAACATGGTGGCGTCGCCGAAGCGCGACGGCGTGATGCCCGTGACAAACTCGCGCAGGACCGCGCCTGGGTCCTGACCCGCCAGCAGAATGAGTAGCGTGGGCAGGGCCAGCGCCGCCACGGCGCTCAGGATGCGAATCGGCCAGTCGCCCTGCTGGAGGCTGCGCCAGGAGAGGGAACTCAGGGCCGAGGCTCGCGTCGAGGGGTGTGCCGTCTCGCTCATCGTCTTCTCCGGGCGTCTAGGTCGCCCCGACCATCAGTTGCTTGAGGGTGTCAATACTGTCCACCCCTGGTACGACCTCGCCCACGAGTCGCCCGCGCGCCATGACGACGATTCGGTTGGCGTGCTCCCACAGCTCTTCCAGTTCGTTCGACGCCACGACGACGCCCGCCCCACGTTGGCACTGGTCCAATATCCAGGACCAGATGAAGCCGGCTGTCGGTACGTCCAGGCCCCGCGTTGGGTTATCGAGCAGGAGCAGGTCAGTATCGTGGGGCGTGGCCGCGAGCATGAGGCGCTGCTGGTTGCCGCCCGACAGGCTGCGTCCCTGGGACGCGGGCTGGCCCTTGATGTGGAACTGGGCGATGGACTTCTCGGTCAGCGTCCGCATGGCCTGGGGCGACAGCCGCCACCCGCCATCGGTCGCCGCGCCGGGATGAGCCAGCGATAACATCTCCTCGGCGGTGAAGCCGTCCACCAGTCCCTCGCCCAGCCGGCCGGCTGGCACCAGGTGGACCCGCTTGGCCTGGCAGGCGCGGGCGCCGGTCGTCGGCTTGGCGCGGCCCGCCAGCAGGCTGAGGAGCGACGCCTGCCCCGACCCTTCGATGCCGGCCAGCCCGACGACCTCGCCGCCGCGCACGGCCAGGTTGATACCGGCCAGGGGCGGGTCAATGGTGCGGCAGTCTACGCTCGCCAGTCGAATCAACTCGCGCTCGGACGCCTGCTGGGGCCGGCCGGCGGGCGGCAATTGCTCCTCGAACATCATGCGCATCAGGTCGGCCTGGACGATGGGCCGGGCGACCGTCCCAATCCGCCGGCCGCGCCTCAGCACGGTTATCTGGTCGCACTGCTCCAGGGCATCGGCGATGTTGTGGGTAATGAACACCACTGTCTTGCCCTCGCCCGCTAGTTGCTTGAGGCTGTCGCGCAGCCCCGACCCCATCGGCGGCTCGTCCAGGATAATCACCTTGGCGCCCTGGATGACCACCTGGGCCATCGCCAACTGGAGCCGCTGGCCGACAGTTAACTCTTTGACCCGCCCCAGCGGCGGCAGGTCGAAGCCGAGGCTCTGGTTCACCTGCTCGACGCGGCGAACCAGGTCGACGCGGTCCACGCGCCAGCCCGACCGCCCCACCACCAGGTGCTCGATGATGGTCAGGTCGGGGAAGTCCTGCGGGTCCTGGGGCACGTAGCCGATGCCGAGCGCCAGGGCGTCCTGCGGCGACCGAATCACCACGTCCCGCGCGTCCAGACGGACCGCCCCCGCTTCCGGGATGTACCAGCCGGCCAGCACCTTCATCAAGGTAGACTTGCCCGCCCCGTTCTCGCCCAGCAGGCCGTGGACTTGCCCCGGCTCGAATGTGGCGGATACATCGTTGTTGGCGTACAGGTCCCCGAACCGTTTGGTGATGGTGAGCATTTCAACGCGCATAGGAGTGCTAAGTCCTGAGTGCTGAGTGCTGAGTGCTGACTCAGCACTCAGCACTCAGCACTCTCCTTTCTACTTGCCGTACGCCTGGGTGTTCTCAATCAGCTTCTTGCTGTACCAGATGTCCTTATAGTCGGGGGCCTTGCCCTCCTCGACCCAGGTCGAGCCGTCGGCCCACTTGACCGGACCCTGGAACAACTTCAGCTTGCCCGTGGCGTAGTCATCGGCCATCTGCTGCACCATCTTCTTGGCATCGTCGGTGGCCGAGGGGCCAAACACGAAGCCGACGACGGTGCCGGTCGGGGTGAGGACGTTCTTCCACTCCGGGTTCCAGACCTTGAACTCACTCTTGAAGGTACCCTTCTCCACCGCGTCGAGGATGTAGTTCACCTCGGCGTCCCAATTGAAGTAGGGGATACCGCCACACGAGTTGGGCGCCTGGCCGCAGGCGGGCAGGTAGTCGTAGGGGAAGCTGAAAGCGTTCTCACCCTTGTCCTTGAGTTGCTTGGCGAACTGGAGCGCGTCCTGGGTGTCGATACCACTGGCGAAAATGTCGGCGTTCAGGGCGCGGGCCTGGCCGAGCAACTGCTGCGGGTCGTTGGTCTGGCCGGGGATGTGGAACCAGAAGCCGACGACCAGATTGATGGCCTTGATGGTCTTGCCGAGCTTCTTGCCGCAATACTGCGCGCCCCAGGCAAACGAGTTGAAGAAGCGGCGCGTCTCGTCGTTGTCGGGGCCGTTGACGTAGCCGATGACGCCGCTCTTGGTCAGGCTGGCCGCCGTGCAGCCCGCCAGGGTCTTGGTGTACTCCATCGCGCCCATGTTGTTGGTCAGGTTGGCGGGCGCGCCGCCCTTGAGGACGTGGTCGCCGGAGATGTGGTCGTGGAAGACATCGGGGAACTTCTTAGCCATCGCCTCGGCGCACGGGATGAAGTCGTCGCTGTTGTAGCGGACGAGGATCTTGCCACCAGGGTTGTCCTTCTTAGCCTGGTTAATCAATTCCTCGACGATGTTCTCGCACACCGGCTTGGCCGGGTTGCCTGGGTTCAGGTTCTTGTAGGCCAGGTAGGCCCAGCCACGCTCCTTGGTGATCTTGGTCGTGGACTCGAGGTGAGCCTTGTTCCAGCCGTTGTCGTTCTCGTCGCCGACGGCGATGTCGATCAGCGTATTCTTGGCGGCCGCCTTGGCCGGTTCCTGCTTCGCCGCGGCTGTGGTGGGCGCGGCGGCGGGCTTCGACGCCTCGGTCGCCTTGGGCGCGGCTGGGGCGGCGGGCTGGCTTGCCTGGGGCTGCGTCTGGCCGCCACACGCGGCGAGCAGCGCCAGGACCAACACGAGCAGGCTCAGGGTCAACAGACGACGTTTCAAGGACATGGTTTTTCTCCTCCATAATCAGGTCCATTTGTCCGGGTTTGTGAAGTCAGGTAGTCGTAGGTGATTTGGACCACGAAAGACCCGAAAGACCACGAAAGGCACGAAACCTCCGCGTTTTTCGTGGTCTTTCGCGTACTTCGTGGTCCAGCATTGCTTAAGCACCTGTATCCTCTCATCATCGAGCCGCGTTTATGCTAGTTGGACACTGACAGGCAGCCCTCGATAGCATCGTAGAGGTTAAACAAGAGTTCTTCGAATGTGTCGCCTTGCGTGGCGCAGCCAGAAATGGCGGGTACTTCCACCCAATAGCCGCCCTCTTCCGCTTCATGCACAATCACTTTCAGCTTCATCCTAAACCCTCATCTCCCGTATAACTGCTCCACCACCCCCCGGTCGAAAGGCCGGCCAGGGACGAAGCGGCCCCAGCCTGGCTCGCCCATAAACTGGCCGTCCTGATAAATCACCCGCCCCCGGCTGACCGTCGCCTTAACCCGCCCCTCGACCGCGAAGCCATCATAGGGCGTGTAGCCGCCAATGGTGTGCTGCTCCGACGCCGCGATCACCCCACGCCCCTGCGGGTCGTAGACCACCACATCGCCATCGGCCCCCACTTCCAGCGACCCCTTCTGGGGGTAGAGGCCGTAAACCCGAGCCGGGTTAGTCGAGGTGAGCCGCACCAGCCGTTCCAGGCTGATCCGGCCGCTCTGCACCCCATAGGTATACAGCACGGGTAGCAGCGTCTCCAGGCCGGGGATACCGCCGGGCGTCGTCGTGAACTGCCCCGTCGCCCGCTTCTGGGCCAGCGAGTAGTCGCAGTGGTCGGTGCCGATGCTGTCCACCTCGCCGTCGGCCACGGCCTGCCAGAGTTCCTGGCGCAGTTCCTCGGCGCGGATAGGCGGCTGCATGATGTACCACGCCGGCCGTTGGCCCTCGTAAACGCTGTCCGAGAAGAGCAGGTATTGGGGGCACGTCTCGGCGATGGCGATCTGTCCGGCCTGCCGCGCCTGGTGGATCAGGTGGACCGCGCCGGGCGTCGAGCAGTGGACGACGAACAGGCTGGCCCCGACCTCGCGGGCCAGGAACAGGCAGCGGTGGACCGCCTCGACCTCGGCCACGGCCGGCCGGGCGACCGCGTGGTAGGCCAGGCGGGTGCGCCCCGCCGCCACCAGCGCCTGCGTCGCCTCGCTCACAATGGCGTCGTTCTCCGCGTGGACCATCACCAGCGCGTCCGCCTCGGCCGCCGCCCGCATGATGCGGAGCAGCTTAGCGTCGTCGGCGTAGTAGTTGGGGCGATAGGTCGTATAGACCTTGACGCTCGGCACGCCAACCCGCACCAGGTCAGCCAAGCTCGGCTCGGCGTGGACCGGGAAGTCGGTGATCATGCAGTGCAGGGCGTAGTCAATGTGGACCAGGGGATCGGCCTCGGCCATACGCTGCGCCACGGCTTCGATGGGCCGCATGCCGGCCAACTGGGTGGCGAAGTCCACAATCGTCGTAACCCCGCCGCATGCCGCCGACCGCGTCCCAATACCAAAGTCGTCGTCGGTGCGGTAGATGCCGGTGTCCAGCGCGAGGTGGACATGGGCGTCCACCAGCCCCGGCAGCGCCAGGCAGCCCGCCGCGTCCAGCATCGTGTCACCCGCCTCGACCGGTAGGTTTGGCCCAACCGCCGCGACACGCCCGTCCCGGATCAGGACATCTGCTTGCTGCTGGCCCTCAGCGGTGACAACAGTTCCACCTCGAATAAGCAGACCTGTCACAATTTACACCCCTGCTCGTTCCACCATGCGCCGCGCGATGCGGTTGTGGCGTTCGACCACCGGCCCCAGGTCCACCGTCGCCAGGCGGCCGTCCTCAACCACCACACGGCCATTGACCACCGACCACGTCACGTTGGGCGGACGGCAGAAGACCACGGCGGCCAGCGGGTCGTGGACCCACGCGCCGGCGAAGTCGAGCGTGTCCAGGTTGACGCCGATCACGTCAGCGGCCATGCCCGGCGCCAGATAGCCAATATCGTCGCGGCCCAGCACCCGCGCCCCACCCCGCGTCGCCAGGTGCAGCGCTTCCTCCGCCGTGAGGGCGCCCGGATCGCCACCGACGCGCTGGAGGAGCAAGGCCATGCGGGCCTCGGTGAGCATGTGCGACGAGTCATTGCTGGCCGAACCGTCCACGCCCAAGCCGACCGGCACGCCTGCCCGCAGGTAGTCCAACAGCGTGTTCGGCGCGATGCCGAAC
>JAHCIP010000429.1 GCA_026129165.1 Anaerolineae bacterium | reverse complement strand
TGGGGGATGTCGGCGAAGAAGTCACCGACACGCGCGGCGAAGCCCGGCAGTAGCGGCGAGGTCAAGGTATCCTCGGCGAACAAGGTGGCCTCGATGCGCAGCCTGGCGTCGTGGCGGCGGTAGACGGCCACCTGCCGCGCCCGCCAGTCAAGAATCCAGTACTCCTGCACGCCACGGCGGGCGTAGAGACCTAGCTTCAACTCCTTGTCGCGCGCCTCGTTGCGACCACCGAAGGACAGCACCTCGACTACCAACTCAGGCGCGTCGTACAGCTTGCCATCGGGCTGGCGGGAGCGCGCGTATGTCTCTCGGCTCAGCCACACCACGTCAGGTGCGACAGCATCGTCCGCGGCGAAGATGACGCCGGGGGCGGGGATGACGACGCCTGCCGAGCTTGCTCGGTTCCATGTCGTTAGGGCGACAGCGACTTGATTGCAGGTCATTTGATGATGATAGTGGGGTTGCTTCGACACGTAGAGCTCTCCGTCGATGATCTCGTAGCGGTTGCCATCGTCGTCAGGGAAACGCTCCAGATCATCGACCGTCCACCGCTCGTCCACCTGTGTCTTGACTGCTGCATTCATTGCCAACCTCCTCGACACCCTATCGCTGCCGCCGCCCCGATTCTAGCGTAACACTCACAAGATGCCAAGAGCGTCCAGTGACGAGAAGACCCTAAAGGTTTTGCAAACCTTTAGGGTCTTTCTTCGTTCACACACTCGCCACCCTACTCGATGACGATGTCCTCGTCGCTCGATTCCTTGATGGGAGCCTGCTTGCGGCCGCCGCTGCGGCCCATACTCAGGCCCAGGCTGCCCAGGCGCGGCAGGCGGTCGTCGGCGTCTTCCTTGCCCAGGGGGATGCGGTCGCCGCTAGAGTCCAGCGCCTCGACCGTCAGACCCAGGCTCTGCAACTCCTTAACCAGCACCAGGAAGGACTCCGGCGCGCCTGGCTCGTTGATCTCCTCGCCCTTGACGATGGCCTCGTAGGTTTTCACGCGGCCGGTCACGTCATCGGACTTGATGGTCAACATCTCCTGGAGAGTGTGCGCCGCCCCGTAGGCTTCCAGCGCCCACACCTCCATCTCACCGAAGCGCTGGCCGCCGAACTGGGCCTTGCCGCCCAGCGGCTGCTGGGTGACCAGGGAGTAGGGGCCAGTCGACCGGGCGTGAACCTTGTCCTCGACCAGGTGGGCCAGCTTCATCATGTAGATGACACCCACCGTCACGGGCGAGTCGAAGGCCAGCCCCGTCTTGCCATCGTACAGCACCGCCTTGCCCGACGTCGGCACAGGGCGACGTACCTCACGGCCAAACCGCTCTGCCTCTGCTTCGAGCTTGTCAGCGGGAATGGCGTCAATCGACGCAAACTGCTTGTTGGCGCTCTCGTCGTAGTCCCACTTCTGCATCCACAGGCGATACACCAGGTCACGTAGTAGCGCGTCGGCCTGCTCGCGCTCGTGGGGTAGGCGCGAATCGCCTTCCCACACCAGGAGGCGGGCCGGGTCATGGCCCTGCTCGCGCAGCCAGTAGTCCAGCGCGGTCCGCTTGGCGGCGATGGGGTCGGTGTTCAGCGTCTCCCAGTCGACATCGTAGTGAGCAGCCATGTACTCCAGGCGCGCTCCCTGGTCATCTTCCAGGGCCTCGACGTCCAGTTCCTGCTCGGTGACCCACTCCCAGGCGCGAATCGTGAGCACTCGCCACGCCTCGTCCATCAGCCAGGCGCGCCCCAGCTCGGCGGCAATCTCGTTTTCCTTCGCCCCGTCGAAGACCGACGTGATAACCCGGAAGCCAAGGCGGTGCGCGGCCCAACCCAGGTGCGTCTCCAGAATCTGGCCGATGTTCATGCGGCCCGGCACGCCCAGCGGGTTGAGGATGATCTCGACGGGCGTACCGTCTTCCAGGTAGGGCATGTCCTCGATGGGCACAACCTTCGAGATGACACCCTTGTTGCCGTGGCGGCCGGCCATCTTGTCGCCCTCAGTCACCTTGCGCTGCTGAGCGACGCTGACCCGCACCAGGCGGTCGACGCCGGCCGGCAGGTCCGCGCTCTCTTCGCGGGTGAACGACTTGACGTCGACGACCTTACCCTTCTCACCGTGAGGCAGGCGCAGCGACGAGTCCTTCACCTCACGCGCCTTCTCGCCGAAGATGGCGCGCAGCAGCTTCTCCTCCGGTGTCAGGTCAGTCTCGCCCTTGGGCGTGATCTTGCCGACCAGAATGTCGCCGGGGCCGACTTCGGCGCCGATGCGGATGATGCCCTCGGCATCCAGGTCCTTGAGCGCGTCCTCGCCCACATTGGGGATGTCGCGCGTAATCTCTTCCGGGCCGAGCTTGGTATCGCGGGCTTCGATCTCATGCTTCTCAATGTGGATCGAGGTAAACTTGTCGTCCCGGACCACGTGTTCGCTGACCAGGATTGCGTCCTCGTAGTTGCCGCCCTCCCAGGAGAGGAAGGCCACCAACACGTTTTGACCGAGGGCCAGCTCACCGTCCTCAGTCGAGGAGCTATCAGCAATGGCCTGGCCCTTCTTTACGAGCTGACCCTTGGACACGATGGGCCGCTGGTCGATGTTCATCGACTGGTTGGAGCGATTGTACTTGCGCAGTTGATACACCTTGTCGTCGCCTGCGCCGCGCACGACAATCTGGTCCGACGTCGAGCTAATGACCTCGCCGTCCTCCAGGGCAACGACGACCTGGCCCGAGTCGACAGCTGCCTTGTACTCCATGCCCGTGCCGATGATGGGCGACTCTGGGCTGATGAGCGGTACACCCTGGCGCTGCATGTTAGATCCCATCAGCGCGCGGTTGGCGTCGTCATGCTCCAGGAACGGGATAAGGGCCGCCGACACACCCACGATTTGCTTGGGCGACACGTCGTAGAAATCGACGCGCTCGATGGTGTCCTGCGTCGGCTGCTGATTGCGGCGAACGGCGGCGCGAGGTTGGGTGAACTCGTTGAACTCGTTGAGGACCGTACTGGCGCTGGCGATGGTGTAGCGGTCCTCTTCGTCGGCCGTCATGTACAGGATTTCGTTGGTCACAAAGGGCGTGACCGGCACGCGCTCGATAGAGGTGGCGGCAATGCGCTCGGCCAACTGGGGCGTGATGCGCTGCCCCTTCTCGACGATCATCTCGGCCGTCTGCGGGTCGCGCACATCCTGACGCGGCGAGCGCCAGGTGGTCTCCTCGACGCGGTTGTTCACCTCGCGCAGCACGCGGCGGTAGGGTGTCTCGATAAAGCCGTACTCGTTCACGCGGCCGAAGGTGGCGAGGCGGCCGATGAGGCCGATGTTGGGGCCTTCGGGCGTCTCGATGGGGCAGATGCGCCCGTAGTGGCTATGGTGCACGTCGCGCACGTCGAAGCCAGCCCGCTCGCGGCGGAGGCCGCCGGGACCGAGGGCCGACAGGGTACGCTTGTGGGTTAGCTCGGCCAGGGGGTTGGTCTGGTCGTTGAACTGGCTAAGCTGGCTACCGCCAAAGAACTCGCGGGTAGCGGCAACGACTGGGCGAATGTTGATGAGGGCCAGCGGCGAGACGCCGTCCGGCTCGCGGGTGCTCATACGCTCGCGAACGACACGCTCCATGCGCAGCAGACCGATGCGCAGCTGGTTCTGGAGTAACTCACCGACGGTCTTGACGCGACGGTTACCCAGGTGGTCGATGTCGTCGGGGCGCTCCTCGCCATTGTTGACCTTGATCATGACCTTGATGACCTGGATCAGGTCGTCCTTGGTCAGGGTCGTGGTCTTGGGATCGACGACGCCTTCCAGCCCCAGGCGGCGGCTGAGCTTGTAGCGGCCGACCTTGTTGAGGTCGTAACGGCGCGGCGCGAACAGCAAGTTCGTCAGGAAGTTGCGCGCGTTGTCCAAGGTCGGCGGGTCGCCAGGGCGTAGCTTCTTGTAGAAGTCGAGCAGCGCCTCTTCCTGGCTGCCCGTCGGGTCGCGCTCGAGGGTCGACTCCATGTACGGGTGGTCGGGGTCGGTGTCGACATCCGTGAAGATGTGCAGCATCTCCTCGTCAGCGCCAACGCCGATGGCGCGCAGCAACTGGGTCACGGGGAACTTACGCTTGCGGTCGACCTTGACCGACACAACATCGCGCTTGGAGGTCTCGAACTCCAGCCACGCGCCGCGATTGGGAATGAGCTTCGCCATCGCCAGGC
>JAHCIP010000428.1 GCA_026129165.1 Anaerolineae bacterium | reverse complement strand
GTCCCCGCCGGTGCCACGAGTGTCAATCAAGTCGGTGCGCTGGGGCTTGACGGCCAGGGCGACACTGCGCATGGCGCGCGCGCAGCCCACAATCTCCTCCACCGTCTCACCCTTGACGCGCAACGCGGTAAGGAATGAGCCAATCTGAGCCTGTGTCGCCTCGCCCGCCATAATCTCGCTCATGACGGCCTCGGCCTCGGCCGCGCTCAGGTGGCGGCCCTCGACCAGCGTGGCAATGGCTTCCTTAATCATACGTCTCCTCCGTTCACCCCTCAGCCCTACGCGGCAATGGTCAGGAAGTTCTTCAGAATATCCTTGCCGTGCTTGGTCAGGATGCTCTCCGGGTGGAACTGGACGCCCTCGACCGGGTAAAGCTTGTGGCGCAGGCCCATGACCTCACCCTCGGCGGTGAAGGCGGTCACTTCCAGATCGGCAGGCAGCGGCTCTTCGACAATCAGGCTGTGGTAGCGCGTCGCCTCGAACGGGTTCGGGATACCCTCGAACAGGCCCTTGCCGTCGTGGTAGATCATCGAGGTCTTGCCGTGCATAAGGCGCGGCGCGCGGCGCACGGCCCCGCCGAAGACGTGGCCCATGCACTGGTGGCCGAGGCAGACGCCCAGGATGGGCGTCGTGGCGTGGAAGCGCTCGATAATCGCGTTGGACACGCCGCCGTCGTTGGGGGTGCCCGGTCCGGGCGAGATGACGATGCCCTGGGGGGCCAGCGCGGCGACCTCGTCCACTGTCACCTGGTCGTTGCGGAAGACCCGCAGGTCCGCGCCCAGTTCGCCCAAATACTGCACCAAGTTGTACGTGAATGAGTCGTAATTGTCAATCACGAGAATCATAGCTGCCTCCTGATGACGGATGACGGATGACGGACGACGGATTAAAACCCCTCTTCAGCCGTACTAATCGCCACGGCCAGCGCCTTAGCCTTGTTGACACATTCCTCGTACTCATGGCTGGGGACGGAGTCGGCGACGATGCCCGCCCCGGCCTGGATATACGCCTGCCGCCCGCGCATGACAATGGTGCGGATGGTGATGCACGAGTCGAGGGCGCCGGTGTAGCCAAAGTAGCCAATCGCTCCGCCGTAGGGGCCGCGCCGCACGCCCTCCAACTCCTCGATGATCTCCATCGCTCGCACCTTCGGCGCGCCGGACAGAGTGCCAGCCGGGAAGGTCGCCCGCAGCAGGTCGAAGGCGTCCTTGCCCTCGGCCAGTTGGCCGTAGACGCGGCTGGTGATGTGCATGACATGGGAGAAGCGCTCGACAAACATCAGGTCGGGGACGTGGACCGTGCCATAGCGGCAGACGCGGCCCAGGTCATTGCGGCCCAGGTCCACTAGCATGACGTGCTCGGCGCGTTCCTTGGGGTCGGCCAGCAGTTCCTCGGCCAGCCGGGCGTCTTCGGCTTCGCTCGCGCCGCGGCGCCGCGTGCCGGCGATGGGGCGGACCTCGGCCGCGCCGTCCTCGGTGCGCGTCATCATCTCCGGCGACGAGGCAATCACCGTTGTGTCGCCCAGGTCGAGGAAGACCATGTAGGGCGATGGGTTCAGCATGCGTAAGGCGCGGTAGATGGCGAATGGCTCGGCGTCGGTCTCGCGCTCGAAACGCTGCGACAGGACGACCTGGAAGATGTCACCGGCCGCGATGTACTCCTTGGCTGCCTCGACCATGGCTTCGTATTTCTCGCGGGTCGTGTTGGACAGCAGGGGGTAGGTCGTCCCCGTACCCTCGACGACGGATTGCGGCTTGGGCTTACGCAGGCGCTCCACAATCGCCTCGATGCGCTGGGTGGCGTCCTCGTAGACGCGGGCCACGCCGTCGTCTGTTACCTGCCCGTCGCTGTCCACCGCCCGGTCCAGGTAGGCGTTGGCGATGACCAGCAAGCGGTGTTTGACGTGGTCGAAGGCGACCAGGGTATCGGTGAACAGGAAGTGGCACAGCGGCAGGTCGCGGTCGTCCAGGGCGGTGGAGGGGAGACGCTCGAAGTAGCGCACCAGGTCGTAGCTCATGTAGCCGACCGCGCCGCCCATGAAGCGCGGCAGGTCGGGCAGGCGAATCATCCGCGTGCGCTCCATGGCCTCCTTGACGGCGGCCAGCGGGTCACCCCCCGCGCCAAGGGTTTCGGCGTGGCCGTTGGTCAGCCGCACCCCCTCTCGGTCGGCGACCAACTGATGGGCGGGGGTAATGCCGAGGAAGGAGTAGCGGGCGATCTGCTCCCCGCCTTCCACCGACTCCAGGAGGAAGGATGGCCCCCCCAGGCCGCGCAGCTTGAGGTAGACCGACACGGGGGTTTCCAGGTCGGCCGGCAACTCGCAATAGACAGGCAGAACATTGCCCTGGCCGGCCAGGGCGCGGGCCTCCTCCAACGAGGGCTTGAACTTGAGCGGGCGGTGTCGGTGGGCGGTGGTTGGCTGTTCCATGACAACGGTATCCAACATAAGTCCTCCTTAAACAAAAATAGCCCTCATCCCTGTAGGGACGAGAGCTACATGCGCTACCCGTGGTGCCACCCCTGTTAGCCTGACTGGAACAAAAAATCCCGTCCGTGATGGACGGGACAAATGCCCAAGCCAGCCTCACTCATGCAGGTACGGGGCGCCAGCGCCCGATACCCTCGGCCTTGATAACGGTGGCGTGTCCGGCGGGGACTACTGGCGCGTGTGCGCGTTCGGCCCGCAGCTCCCAGGTCCATTCACCCTCAGCGTCAGCGCCGACTTCACACCGCCTGTCGGCTCTCTGGAGCTGCGTTTTGAGGACTACTCTTCCTGATCATGGCTGTTAGTGACTATGTTGGAGGCAGTATATCCTAGAAACCCTGGCTTGTCAAGGCTTCAGGCGTCCAATTTTGGAACGGTGTGATGGAATTCACAGCCTTGAGGTGGCATCGGGTGTATACTTAGGCCACCTGATGCCAGCAGTAGCCCGTCTACTTAAGCGAAGGCGCGCCTGGCAGCAAGGCGAGATTCTGTCAATCTGGCCGTAACTATCGCTGTCCATATAACGTCATATTAGGTAGGGGGAAGTGTCCTCAGTTTTGGAAGGGGGTTAGGTAGATGAATCATCTGACACGTCGCGGTATAGCGCTGGCGATGACTGTCGCGACGTTGCTGTTGGTCCTGGTTGGGAATGCAGCGGCGGACAGTGGCAACGGCGGCGGGCAGCGTCGGCCGTTTGCGCCAGTCATGGCGCTGACGGTGGGCGGCGGGTGGACGGGCTTCGAGTTCGGTGATGTCGGCACGACGGCGGGGCCAATCGCGTTTACCAGCGCCAGCCCCATCGTCTTGAAAGTGACGGATGCCTATTGCGCTGGCGACCGCTTCCGGATATACGACAATGGGCAACTCTTGGGTGATACATCTTCCAATCCGCTGGCATGGTGTGATTTTCCTGGGCGAACGGTAGACCCGGTGACTGCCTTTACCAGTTGGTACTACAGTCATGGCGAATTCGCTCTGCCAGCCGGTCCCCATTCCATCACCATTCAGATGCTCGCCGCCCCCTTTGGCCCGGGCGGTGCTTTCTTGCGGGCCGATGCGGTGTCTGTCCAAAATACGATGACGGCCAAACCCGCCCGCTGGCAAAATGGCAGTTGGACGCTGGGCGCCAGCCTCAGTTACGGTACCCCCTCGACGACCTTTGCCTACGGGGCGCGCCTCGGATCGAGTCCCGTGACTCCTCTCCTATGTGACTGGGACGGCAACGGCAGCAAGACGCCCGGCGTCTTTGTCAATGGAACGTGGACTATCCGCAACTCGAACTCGGCGGGCGCCAACGACGCGGTGATCAGCTTCGGTCAAGCGCGCGATGTGCCGGTCTGTGGCGACTGGGATGGCAATGGTACGGAGACGGTGGGTGTGGTGCGGGGTACCCAGTGGCTCCTGCGCAACAGCAATACTCCGGGCGCCCCGGATATCACCTTCACCTACGGGCAATTAGGTGATACCTTCGTAGTGGGCGACTGGAACAACGATACCCGTGATACGCCAGGCGTTTATCGCTATGGAATGTGGTATCTACGCAACAGCAACTCCGCTGGCGCAGCCGACATTGTGTTCGCCTTCAATCCAGTCGGGGCCGGTACACCAGTCGTCGGTGACTGGGACGGCAACGGCAGCGATGGGGTGGGCATCGTGCGGGGCGATACGTGGTTCTTACGCAATAG
>JAHCIP010000427.1 GCA_026129165.1 Anaerolineae bacterium | reverse complement strand
GGGGCGACGGGGTCGGCTGCCGCCCGCGCCGGCGGGCCGGATCCGCCGTCTCGCCCCAGAGGAAAAATCGCCCTCGATGGGGCAGCCATGTGCCATGCAGTATCTGAGCCATAGGCTAATTATAACTTATCCGGTTCTCTGAAGTTAGCGAAAGACCGCGCCCCCTCACTTACTCAGAGAGGCATTAGCTGCCCGAAATTGAGGCACGCCCGGTTTATTGTCGCCTTGTGGGACGACCTGGATGATGACGGGGAGATGTCCATGCGGGTGCATGCTATTCAGACAGGTGTGTTGCAGATCAAATCCGCCCATCGCACGCTGCGCGGCCCGGAGGCTTTGCGTTTCCCGAGTATCCTGCTCGACCCCACCTACACCGAGCCGCTGCCCATCTACACCTGGGTCATCGAACACCCAGAAGGCTTGATCGTGGTGGACACGGGCGAGAGCGCGGCAACCGCCACCCCTGATTACTTTGCCTGTGACCCGGTGTGGGCCAATCTCCAGCGCTGGGCCGGCTTTATCCGCTTCCAGGTGACGCCGGAACACGAGATTGGCCCCCAACTTCAGCGGCTTGGCCTCTCGCCCAACGATGTGCGGTGGGTGATTCTGACGCATCTCCACACGGATCATGGCGGTGGGCTGAGCTATTTCCCCAAGGCGGACATCGTGGTCGGACGGCAGGAGTACGAGGGCCACCGCCAGCGCCCGCTGGGCGCCATCCCCTGCCGCTGGCCGTCCTGGTTCGCCCCCCACCTGATTGACTATCCCCATTCCCCCGTCTGGCCTTTTCCCGGCGCGTACAGGCTGACGCAGGCGGGTGATGTCCACATTGTTCCCACGCCGGGGCATAGCTACGGCCACCAGTCGCTCATCCTCCAGACCCATGACGTCGCCTATTTCTTTGCCGGTGATACATCCTTTTCGGAGCAGCAGTTGCAAGCCAAAGGGTTGGCGGGGATTGTCCACGACCCCCGCCAGGCGCGGCAAACCTTGCAGTATATCAACGACTATGTAGAATTAATACCTACCGTGTACCTACCCAGTCACGACCCCGAGGCCGGCCGCCGACTGGCCGAGCGCCGTACCGTCGTGGAGTGCGGCTGTTGAGCCAGGGAGAGGCTGTGTACGATAGTGGCAAGGATCTGGTGGATGCGCTCCGCGCGACGCCGGATGTGCTGGACGCTCTGCTCGCCGGCGTGAGCCAGGCCCAGGCACAGGCAGCGCGGGGCGGCGACGAGAACTGGTCCATCGTGGAGGTGATTTGTCACCTGCGCGACGCCGAAACGCGCGCCCTGGAGCGCGAGCAGGCCATGCGCGACGAGGACCACCCCTTCCTGGCCGCCTATGACCAGGCAGCCTGGGCGCGCGAGTATGACTACGCGAGCCAGGAGCTGCATACCGCCCTCGACGAGTTCAAGGCGGTCCGAGCGCGGCGGCTAGCCTTCCTCGCCACGCTGACGCCTGACCAATGGCAGCGGACCGGGCGGCATGAGGAACAGGGCGATATCACCCTACAGGCCCACGTCCTCCACATCGCCGCCCACGACCTCGTTCACCTGGCTCAAATTGGCCGCCAGTTGCGCGGCGAGTGGTCCGTTGGAGGCTCCGCATGACGACGCCCCTATACTATCAAGACGCTTATCTGCGCGAGTTCGACGCCGAAGTGGTCGGCCACGCGGCCGACGGGGCGGTAATTCTCGACCAGACGGCCTTTTACCCAGGCGGCGGCGGTCAGCCGCACGACCTGGGCACGCTGAGCGCGGACGGCCAGACATGGCTGGTGGAACGCCTCAAGAAGGACGGCCCGGCCATCCTGCATTTCGTCCAGGGCGACCCGCCGCCGGTCGGAACCCGCGTCCACGGCGTCCTGGACTGGGACCGCCGCTATGCCCTGATGCGGACCCACACCGCCCTCCACTGTCTGTGCGGCATGATCTGGCGCGAGTATGGAGCACAGGTGACGGGCGGCAACATGGAGCCGGGTCAGGCGCGCATGGACTTCGAGTTTGAACGGATGCAGCAGGAGTTGGTGCGCGAAATCGAGGAGAAGGTCAACCGCGAGGTCCAGCTTGGGCGCGACGTGTCCTCCCGTATCCTGCCCCGCGACGAAGCCTTCCAGATACCCGACTTGATTCGTACCAAGATTAACCTGCTGCCGCCCGGCATTACCGAGGTGCGCGTGGTCGAGATTGAGGGGCTGGACCTCCAGGCGGACGGCGGCACCCATGTGCGCAACACACGCGAGGTCGGGACAATTCGCGTCGTCGGCTACGAGAGTAAGGGCAGAATCAACAAGCGGCTGCGGATTGCAGTCGAGTAGGATGACACTATGCCAGCGCCCTGGTGGGTAGGCTACTTCGACGAGCGCTATCTGGACGTCTTCTCGGCCAGCTTTACGTCCGACCACAATGCCTACGAGACGCGGGCCGTCGCTGGCTTCCTGGCTCTTCCCGCCGAGGCCGACGTGTTGGACCTCGCCTGCGGCCAGGGACGGCACGCCGTCGAGTTGGCGCGGCTGGGCTACCAGGTGACGGGGCTGGACTACTCACCCGCGCTGCTGGCCCACGCCCGTCAGGCGGCGGAAGCGGCTGGGGTGGCCGTCACCTGGGTCGAGGGGGACATGCGCTCCCTGCCGTGGGAAGCGGCCTTCGACGCGGTCATCAACCTGACGACCGCCTTTGGCTACTTCTCGGATGAGGAGAACGAGGGTGTGCTGCGCCAGGTGGCAAAGGTTCTCAAGCCGGGCGGCCAGTTCCTCATCGAGACGCTCCATCGCGACTATGTGGTGCGCGAGTACCAGCAGCACGACTGGTACGAGACCGACGAGGAGACGCTGGTCTGGACGCTGCGCCTGTTCGACGCGATCAAGGGGCGCACGACGGTGCTGGAACGCTATCGGACGCCGGACGGCGATGAGGGCGAGCGCTACCACAACATCCGCGCCTACACGGCTACCGAACTCCACGCCATGCTGCGCCGCGCCGGCCTGGACCCCGCCGACACGTGGGGCGACTGGGACGGCGAACCGTTCAGCTTCGACTCGGCCCGCCTCATCGTCCGCGCCATCAAACCCTAGAAGCAACGCTCAACGCGCCACTTCAACGGCCGTAACCGCCACCGCGTTATCCACCACCGGCAGCGCAGTATTCTGGACGGCGAGGCGTGTGAGGTCGGGCCAGGGGTAGAGGCCGACGCGAAGGGTATAGGTTCCAGCCGCTAGGTCGGGTGGGAGTTCAACCGCGCGGCGGTCTATCACCGTCGCGTTCGCTTGCCAGCCCGTGGTCGGCGCGGTCCCACCCACCGGCTCGCCGTCGAACTGCGCCACCAGCCGGCCTTGCCCATCCACCAGATGACAGAAAACTGTATAGCGGGCCTTCGGCATCTGCGTCGCCTGCCAGAACAGCGTCACCCGCAGCGACGCGCCCGGTTGGGCGGGCTGCGGTTGCAGGTCCGCGCCCAGCAGTCGCACCCCGTCGGCGAACTGGACTGGCGCGGCGATGGTCGGCGTCTGGGGCAAGCGGCCGGCTAGGAGGTACATGGCGACCTCGAAGCCGCGCCGCGACCAGAACAGGGCGCGGAAGCCATGCGCGGCCAGCCACTGCTCGGCGTGCGACTCGGGATCGTAGACGTCCTTCGCGCCGTAGTTAATCAACCACACGCGGTCGTGGCCGGCCGTGACCCGGCTCAGGCGGCGGTCGGTGCTCTCGGCGGTGAAGACGTCGTCATTGGTGAGCGGGGCCCAGCCCGGACGGCCCGGCCCCTCCAGGTGGTAGAACGTAAACAGCGGCAGTTGCTCGGTGTTGTTGAGCAGAATCAGGTCGCCGGACTGGGCCTGGGCGTAGAGGGTCCGCAGCGCCTGGCCGTAGTCGCTCTTGATGTACTGCGGGTCGAAGTACCAGTGGTCTAGCGCGACGCCGTTGACGACCAGGACGAGGACGGTCGCCATCAGACCCGCGGCCGGCTGCCGCCACAGCCAGTCCAGCCCGCCGGCCACCGCCACCAGCAGAATGGCCGCGCCCATCAGCACAAATCGCTCGTGGAAGAAGGGCATGACCGGGTTGGCGAGCCAGCCGACGAGCAGCGGCGACACAACGCCGGCGGCTAATAATACGGCTGCCCAACCTAGCCCGCCAGCCGCCTTCCCTATGAGGGAAGGGGGTGTAGTGTGGCGGTGGCTG
>JAHCIP010000426.1 GCA_026129165.1 Anaerolineae bacterium | reverse complement strand
TTCAGCCCTTCGGCTAAGCCTGGATGCATGGCACACGCGTCTTTTTGGTCAGGATGCGGAAAATGGCCAACACAACGAGCGGCACTCTCTCATTGAAGCCATGCTCTGGGAGATTGCCTCACGTGTTCTTGTCCTGGGCGTGGATGTCATACTCGACTTTGGGTTTTGGGCAAGGAGTGAACGAGAAGATTATCGCGCCCGCGCCGCCCAGTTAGGTGCGGGCAGTGAAATTCACTTCTTAGACGTACCCGGCGAAGTACTCGTGGAACGACTGGCGGCCAGAAATGCCGACCTTCCGCTTGAAGCGTTTTATATCCCCGAGGCCTACCTCAGACAGTGGATACCTCTCTTTCAACCGCCGACGCCTGATGAATTGGAGCGAAGAGTTGAAGCGAAACTGATTACCGGCGAGGAACTCGTGGAGATGGGAGACATCGGACGCGCCGAGTTGGTCGCGGGAAATCTGGTTCGGCTACCGCCTCATGGGTGGTGTCACGGTCTCTACGTCTCCCGTATCGGTTCAGAGCTAGGCCGATTTGTTGAGGGTAATAACCTGGGACACGTATTGCTGGGCGAGGCGGGCGTCTACACGCGCCGCAGGCCAGACACGGTACGTGGGGTGGATGTGGCGTTTATCTCTCACGCCCGGCTGGCCCAGGTCAAGTCGCAGAGTTACCTGGATGTCGCGCCCGAATTGGTGGTCGAGATCATGTCGCCCGACGACCGCTGGACCGAGGTAAAGCAGAAGCTCCGCGAGTACTTCGCCATCGGCGTCCTCCTGGTCTGGGTCGCGGACCCTGGGGACAAGACCGTTTCCGTCCACCGTTCCCTCGATCAGGTACGTGTTCTGGGCGAGGGCGATGTCTTGACCGGCGAAGAGATCCTGCCGGGCTTCAGCCTGTCCATCGCGGACTTATTTGCCATTTAGCCGTCATGATAAGGACCGTTCCCATGTACAATTCACTCCTCGGTCGCTTGATGAATGCCTTAGGCCAGCGGGCGGAGCCTGACACGCGCCCCACACAACGCACTACGCAACCCTTACTACGCACTACGGATGATGCATCACGTATCACGCATCACGCATCTATTCCTACCCCCGCCACCCCCACCGGCCTGACCCACTATCCCGCCGCCGAGCGCTGGGCTGACTGGACCGAGTACGACCCCAAGGCGTGGCCTGAGAAGAAGGCCCGCCGCTACACCCTCGTTCCCACCGTCTGCTTCAATTGCGAGGCGGCGTGCGGACTGCTCGGCTATGTGGACCGCGACACCCTCAAGGTTCAGAAGTTCGAGGGCAACCCCGTCCACCCTGGCAGTCGGGGCCGCAACTGTGCCAAAGGCCCGGCCTCCCTCAATCAGGTCTATGACCCCGACCGCATCCTCTACCCCCTCAAGCGCGCGGGCCAGCGCGGCGCGGGCCAGTGGCAGCGCGTCACCTGGGACGAGGCGCTGGACGACATCGCGGGCCGTATTCGCAAGGCCATCCAGGAGGAGCGCCATAACGAGGTGATGTACCACGTCGGCCGGCCCGGCCACGACGGCTTCATGGAGTGGGTGCTGCCCGCCTGGGGGCTGGACGGCCACAACTCGCACACCAACGTTTGCTCGTCGGGTGCGCGGGCCGGCCAGGCGTTCTGGATGGGCCTGGACCGCCCCTCGCCCGACCACGCCCACTCCCGGGTCATCCTGCTCATCTCCAGCCACCTGGAGACCGGCCACTACTTCAACCCCCACGCCCAGCGCATTATGGAGGGCAAAGAGGCAGGCGCGAAGCTCATCGTCATGGACACGCGCCTGTCCAACACCGCCTCACTGGCCGATGAGTGGGCCGCCCCCTGGCCGGGCAGCGAGACGGCCATCCTGCTCGCTATCGCCAACCATCTGATCCAGACTGGCCAGTACGACCGCGCCTTTGTCCGCCGCTGGCTCAACTGGGACGCCTATCTCGACGCCGAGGCCCCCGATCTACCGCGCACCTTTGAAGCCTTCGAGGAGCGCCTCAAAGCGGTCTACGCCGAATACACCTTCGAGTTCGCGGCGGGGGAAAGCGGCGTGGACGCCGAGCAACTGCGGCGCATCGCCGAGACGGTGGCCCACTGCGAGGGCAAGCTGGCGACTCACGTCTGGCGGAGCGCGGCCAGCAGCAACCTGGGCGGCTGGATGGTCGCCCGCTGCCTGTGGTTCCTGTCCATCCTGACCGGCTCGGTGGGTGTTGAGGGCGGCACGTCGGCCAACGTCTGGGACAAGTGGGTCCCGCGCCACCCGAACATGGCCCCGCACGTTAAACGCTGGAACGAACTGACCTGGCCGCAAGAGTACCCGTTGACGTTCTACGAGTTGAGTTATCTGCTGCCCCACCTGCTCAAGGATGGGCGTGGCAAGATTGACACCTACTTCACCCGCGTCTATAACCCGCTGTGGACCAACCCCGACGGTCTGTCGTGGCTCGAAGTCCTGACCGACGAGAGCAAGCTCGGCCTGCACGTCCACCTATCGCCGACGTGGAGCGAGACGGGCTGGTTCGCGGACTATATCCTGCCTATGGGGTTAGGCCCGGAACGCCATGATGTCATGAGCCAGGAGACGCACGCGGGCGCCTGGATTGCCTTCCGCCAGCCCGTCGTCCGCGAGGCCTTGCGCCGCCTGGGCCGACCCGTACAGGATACGCGCGAGGCCAATCCGGGCGAGGTCTGGGAAGAGGTCGAGTTCTGGATTGAACTGTCGTGGCGGATTGACCCGGATGGGAAGCTCGGCATCCGCAAGACCTTCGAGAGTCCCTATCGCCCCGGCCAGAAGATTACGGTGGACGAGCTGTACGGCTGGATGTTCGAGAACCATGTGCCCGGCCTGCCCGAAGCCGCCCGCGCCGAGGGGCTGACGCCGCTGGAGTACATGCGCAAGTACGGCGCGTTCGAGCTGCGCCAGGGGGTTATGCCGACCTTCGACAAGCCTCTATCGGAAGCGGACCTGGCGAACGCGACGGTGGACCCGGCCACAGGCGTCATCTACACGCCGGCGCCAGCCAGCCCGCCGTCCAATATCACGCCCATGCCCTTTTTCCAGCCCGACCCGGACAAGGGGCGACCGATTGGTATCGAATTGGGCGACGGCGAGCGGGTGGTTGGCTTCGCCACGCCCTCGCGCCGGCTGGAGTTCTACTCGCCCACGCTGCGCGACTGGGGCTGGCCGGAGGTCGCCATCCCGACCTATATCCGCAGCCACGTCCACCCCGACCATGTCAACCGGGCCCAGAACGAGGCCGTCCTGCTGTCCACGTTCCGCCTGCCGACGCTCATCCACACGCGCAGCGGTAACGCCAAGTGGCTGTATGAGATCAGCCACAAGAACCCAGTCTGGATACACCCGCAGGACGCCGACAAGTTGGGGCTGCAAACGGGCGACCTCATTAAGGTGACGACGGAGATTGGTCTCTTCGTGGACAAGGTGTGGGTGACGGAGGGCATCCGCCCCGGCGTCATCGCCTGCTCGCACCACCTGGGCCGCTGGCGGTTGCAGGAGGGCGGCGGGGGCAGCCGCTTCGCTACCGCTCTCGTAACGCTCAATCAACAGGGCAACGGCCAATGGAGGATGCAGCAGGTCCACGGCGTCCAGCCCTACCAGAGCGAGGACCCTGACACGATGCGGGTCTGGTGGGAGGACGCTGGCGTTCACCAGAACCTCACCTTTGCCGTCCACCCCGACCCCTTGAGTGGCATGCACTGCTGGCACCAGAAGGTGCGGCTGGAACGCGCCGGGGCGAACGACCGCTACGGCGACATTTTTGTGGACACCCAACGCGCCCACGAGGTCTACCATGAGTGGCTGGCGATGACACGGCCCGCCGGCCAGGTGTCGCCCAACGGCCTGCGCCGCCCCCACTGGCTGCTGCGGCCCTTCCGCCCTGCCCTGGACGCCTACCGTCTCCCCACGCCTGTCCCTGTCGAAGGTTAGCCCTTATGTGAGTCACAAAGGACACGAAGCGCACAAAGGCATGAAGAATAATACAAATTCTCCTTCGTGTCTTTGTGCCCTTTGTGCGCTTTGTGATTCACTTCATAAAGATAGACTCGCACAATGCTGAACGCTCGCGCCCAAGCGTACGCCCTGCTGGCCCGCCTCTACCTGGCCGAGATAGACGCCGATCTCGCCGCCGAGCTAGCCACCCTCCCCGGCTTCGACGCCCTGC
>JAHCIP010000425.1 GCA_026129165.1 Anaerolineae bacterium | reverse complement strand
AGCCCAGTAAAGTAGCCCAGGAAATCGAAGACCTGATTGGCATCGAGCAGGAGAAGATTATCCTGGCCTCAGCCAAAGAGGGCGTCGGTATTGACGATCTGTTGCGGGCCATTGTCGAGCGCGTTCCGCCGCCCCACGGCCACCCCGATGCGCCCACCCGCGCCCTGATCTTCGACTCGCACTATGACCCGTACAAGGGTGTCATCGCCTACGTGCGCGTAGTGGATGGGGCGCTCCGCCTGGACAAGCCGCTGCTCCTCATGGCGGGGCAGCAGCGGGTAGACGCCCTGGAACTGGGCGCGTTCCGCCCGCGCATGACGGCGCTCAACGAACTGGTGGCGGGCGAGGTGGGCTACATCGCCACGGGCCTCAAGAGCGTGCGCGAAGTCACGGTGGGCGACACGGTGACGACGGCCGACAACCCCGCCACGGAGCAACTGCCGGGCTACCGCCCGGCCAAGCCGATGGTCTTCGCGGGCATGTACCCCGTGGACAGCGAGCAGTACTACGAACTGCGCGACGCGCTGGAGAAGCTCAAGCTCAACGACGCCTCGCTGGTCTACGAGCCGGAAAGCTCGGTGGCGCTGGGCTTTGGCTTCCGCTGCGGCTTCCTGGGCCTGCTGCACCTGGAAATCGTCCAGGAACGGTTGGAGCGCGAGTATGACCTGAACCTGCTGGTCACCGCGCCCAGCGTGGAGTACAACGTCCTCAAGCGCAACGGGGACCTGATCCTGGTAGATAACCCGGCCGACCTGCCGCCGCCCGGCGACATCGAGGCCATCGAGGAGCCGTGGATGAAGCTGAGCATCTTCACGCCGGCCGAGTACATCGGCACGGTGATGGAGTTGGTACGGCACCGGCGCGGTACGCTGGAGAAGATGGAGTACCTGGACGAGACGCGCGTTCACATGAGCTTCGAGATGCCGCTGGCCGAACTCATCGTGGACTTCTACGACCAACTCAAGAGCCGCACGCGGGGCTACGCCTCGCTGGACTACCACTTCGCCCAGAACCAGGTGCAGGACCTGGTGAAGATGGACATCCTGGTCAACGAGCAGCCGGTGGATGCGCTGTCGCTCATCGTCCACCGCGATAAGGCGCAGGAGAAGGGTTCGGCGCTGGCGGCGAAGCTTAAGGAAGTCATCCCGCGCCAGATGTTCGCCGTGCCCATCCAGGCGGCCATCGGCGGGCGCATCATTGCCCGCGAGACGGTGCGCGCCATGTCCAAGAACGTGCTCGCCAAGTGCTACGGCGGCGACATCACGCGCAAGCGCAAGCTGCTAGAGAAGCAGAAAGAGGGTAAGAAGCGCATGAAGCGGTTGGGGAATGTGGAAATCCCCCAGGAAGCCTTCATGGCGGTGCTCAAGCTGGAGGAGTAAAATTAGTGGGGCAGGGTTTCTTTCAGAAACCCTGCCCCACTAATTTTATCTGTCATCCAACACGATATCGGCTACGCTCAAAGTAGCCCGTAACAACGGATGTCGGGAATGGTGGAGGCGGGGGAGCGGGCGTAGGCCAGGCTGATCGCCTCGCTAGCAACCACAAGAGGCTAGCCAGGACAGCGAAGCTGACGTAAAGGGTGACGGCCCATCTGTTCATATGATCACACAAGTCTTTCCTGGGGGATTAGAAGTGTACCTGCAGGGCGATTTCCTGTGTGATGCGCCAGCCTTCGGTCAGTTTCACAAGGTGAAAGCGCCTGAGCGCCAGTCCATCATCTAGAACGACTTCTGCCCTATCCCCGTAAACCCTGATATTATCGAACCGTAGGTCTGCTTTCAATACAGCATCTGTTCTACGGGGCGGGCCAATTGGGCCGTCTTGAGGTGATACTGGCGTGCCAAGCCTTTGTCTCTCCAAACGCTCCGCTCCGAGTTGCCAGTACGCATACTGTACCTTCCAGTAGGTAAGTAGTCCGGGCTTAGACATATTCAGGGGTAGTCTATCTTTGATAAAAGGTATAACTCGCTGAACAAATGCCGATTGCTCAGCGGTCAAATCAGTCGAGACGTCATCTACATAGGCCGTATCAAACGCCGATGTATCAAAGGTTCTAGCCGCTCTACTCTTTAATTCGTACCCTAACTCTATCACAGCGATAACCTGTCTGGCATCTTCTGTATCCGCGCCCAGAGGAGGGGGCAGCGGAGTAGCTGTCGAAACAGCTATGGGTGATGGAGGTACACGAGTGGGTTGTAGAGTGCGAATCGGCCCTGGTGTCAGAGAGGGAGGTGGATAGGGTATTATCTGTCCTGAACCAGTACTGGGGGGAATATATGCCACCATTGCCTGTTTAGGCACAGTGGAACGATTCGTCATAATAATATAGATGAGCCAAAGCACTGAGAAGGCTAACGTACAGGCGATGGCTATGTTGATGCGAGATTTCATTCTTTGTTCCTCCTTCGTCGATTGAGAGCATATCTATCGCTGACTATGAGATATAGCTTTTCTCTGCACAAAGTGTCTACCACACCATGCCCCAGGCCCACACGCCGGCTAGGTAGGGGTTATTGACAAGCTTATACTTCGCTGGTACTCTGTATCGATCAGTTGTATGTTGATTGGCGAGGAGGCAGATTGTGTTTTGAGTATTTGGGCATCCATCGATCGTGCAACAATGGTTCTGTAAAATGGTCAGGGGTATCCTGATGTCGACTGTTAACGTAGTGGGCCAGAGGGCTGGGGACATGTGGACAGCTCTCCGACCTGCCCACATGCCCCCAGCCCCGACGACGGCGGCCGCGTCAGGCTGAGCTGAACGTGAGATAGGCTTTGCCAACTTCCCATTCGTCGCTGATCTCCATCAACACGGCGCTGACCAGGCGCAGACACGCCGCCTCGTTGGGGAAGATGCCCACCACCCGCGTGCGGCGACGGATCTCCTGGTTGACCCGCTCCAGCATGTTGCTCGTGCGCAGCAACCGCTGATGGGCACGCGGCAAGGCGAACACGGTCAAGCCCTCGGGCACCGCCGCTTCGAGCCACTGGGCTAGCTTCGGCATGCTCTTGGCGTACTTCTGGACGGTCTTGCTCAAGAGCGCGTCGGCTTCGGCTCGGTTCGGGGCGTTGAAGATGGCGCGGATGTCGGCGGCGACTTCGGCTTTCAGTTCCTGACGGGTGACATAGGCCTGGGCATTCTGTTGCAGATGGAACTGGCAGCGTTGCCACGGCACTCCGCCAAAGACAGCGCGGCGGGCCGCCCCCAGCCCCTCGTGGGCATCGCTGACAATCAACTGCACGCCCGACAAGCCACGACTGACCAGGCTTTGCAGGAAGGTGCGCCAGTGGACTTCATGCTCACTCACCGAGACCGACACCCCCAGGATGCGCCGCTTGCCATTGTCCCCAATACCGATGGCGACGAGCACGGCCGCATCGCGGGTGTGACCGTCTTGACGCACGGTCTCGTAGCGGGCATCCAGGATGAGATAGGCACACGTGCTCAAGGGACGGCTGCGCCAGGCGGCCAACGTCTCGTCCAACTGCGCGGTGGCGCGGCTCACCTGGCCGCTGGACACCTCGGCGCCACACATGGCCTCCACGATCCGCGCCACCTTGCGCGTCGAGACGCCGTGGACGTACATCTCGGCCAAGGCCAGCGTCAGCGCCCGCTCGCTGCGCAGCCCTTTGGTCAACCCCTCCGGGTAGAAGTCCCCCCGCCGCACTTGCGGAATGTCCAGCGTGATCTCGCCCAAACGCGTTTTCACCGTCTTGGGCTTGTAGCCATTGGCCTGGTCGCGCCGATGTTCAGAGCGTTGGTAAGGTTCGACGCCGAGGTACTGCTGTCGTTCGACCTGCATGACGGCATTGAGCACCACCCGCATCAGTTCGGGCAGCGCATCCAACCCGCCTTCGCGGATGGCTTCCACCCATTCCTTGGGCAGTGTATAATTCGGTTGGTAGGTCATGGTGTGTCTCCTTTCGGCTTAGAGAACCTGAGGATACACCCTGACCTACCACCTTTTCAACCTTGTTGCCTGACACATCCCTATAAGGCATAGGGGACAAAACAGCACCTTAACAGAAGAGACTATCGGAGTCGGCGACTTTCGAGTAGAGTAGAGGTACCACCCAACACTCACCTCGGAGGTTTCGCTATGTCCGATAGCCTCGCGCTGTATTCTACCATCCTTACTCAGGTGCGTACAGCCAACCCTCAGGAGGACTTGCGCCGTCAAAAGGTCTTTGCCTGGTTGGTCC
>JAHCIP010000424.1 GCA_026129165.1 Anaerolineae bacterium | reverse complement strand
CGGCACAATCTCGTCGCTGAACTTGCCCGCCTCGATGGCGGCGATGGCGCGCTGGTGGCTGCGCAGGCCCCAGGCGTCCTGCGCCTCGCGGCTGACGCCGTACTTCTCGGCCACGCGCTCGGCGGTGTAGCCCATGCCCATGTAAATCTCAGGGTTGTTCTCCACCACCCACGGGTTCGGCTCAAAGCGGTGGCCGCGCATGGGTACGGCGCTCATGGACTCCGCGCCGCCGGCGACGATGACATCGGCCATGCCGGTCATAATCTGGCTGGCGGCCAGCGCGATGGTCTGGACGCCGGACGAGCAGAAGCGGTTGACGGTCTGGCCGGGGACCGACTCGGGCAGCCCAGCGCGCAATAAGGCGATGCGGGCGAAGTTCAGGCCCTGCGAGCCTTCCGGCATGGCGCAGCCGATCATCACGTCGTCAATCTCAGACGGGTCAAGGCCCTCGGCGCGGCGCACCGCTTCGCGGATGACGGCGGCGGCCAGGTCGTCGGGACGGGTATTGCGAAGCGTGCCGCGCGGCGCTTTGCCGACGGCGGTGCGGGCAGCAGAGACAATGACAGCTTCAGTCATAGCGTATGTTCTCCCTCTAGTTGCGTAGTGGCTTCCCGGTCTGCAACATTTGCATAATGCGTTCGATAGTCTTCTGCTCGCCCAGGAGCGACAGGAAGGCTTCGTGCTCCAGGTCAAGGAAGTACTGCTCGTCCACCCATTGGCCGGCGGACAGTTCACCGCCGCACAGGATGTAGGCGAGCTTGCGGGCGATCTTGGCGTCGTGCTCGCTGATCTGCTTCGCTTCCTGGAACTGCCAGATGCCCATCTTGAGGGCGGCCAGCATCGGCTTGCCCGCCGCGTACACCGACTTCTCACGGACCGGCGGTTGATAGTTCGAGCTGAGGTCGAGAACCAGTTCCTTGGCCTCCCCCAGCAGGTGGTCGGGGTGCATCACAATCAGGTCGGCCTCGTCCAGCATCCCCATGCTCTGCGCTTCCAGCGCGCTGGTGCTGACCTTGGCCTGACCGATTTGGAGGAAGATACGCTCCAGGAAGGGCAGCGGGTCCACGTTGGGCGTCTTCATGGCGGGCGAGACGACGCGGCGCACCATCTCCTTGCAGCCGCCGCCGCCCGGAATAAGGCCCACGCCGACCTCGACCAGGCCCATGTAGGTCTCAGCCGAGGCCACGATACGACTGGCGGCCAGGGCCACCTCGGCGCAGCCGCCCAACGTCATGCCAAAGGGCGCGGCGACGATGGGCTTGGGGCTAAAGCGCATAGCCTGCATAAAGGACTGGCCGGTGCGCAGCATCTTGCTGATAGCGTCCCACTGGCCGGCCATCACGTTCATCGCCATGAGGGCGACGTTAGCGCCCGCGCCGAAGTACTCGCCCTGGTTGCCCACTACCAGGCCCACCCACTGCGGCTTGTCAAGCTGCTCCAGGGCATACTCGCCCATCTGCACAATCAGGTCGTCCAGCGCGTTGGCCTTGCTGTGGAACTCCAGGCACAGCACGCCATCCCCAAGGTCCATCAGGCTGGCGCTGTCGTTGCGTTTCAGCTCACAGCCGCCGTGGCGCAGGTCGTTGAGGTTGATGCTAAGCGGGTCATCCTCGACAGGGCAATAGATACCGGATACGGGCGCGTAGGCCAGGAGCTTGCTGCCCATATTCTTATAGAAAGAGGTGTGGCCGGCGGCCAGCATCTTGTGGACCCAGGGCGCGACCTCAATCCCCTCGGCCGTCATGCGCTGCACCGTCTCCCGCACGCCCAACGCGTCCCACAGTTCAAATGGCCCCATCGCCCGGCTAAAGCCCCACCGCATGGCGCGGTCGACGCTGCACAGATCGTCGGCGATTTCAGGCACGCGGCGCGAGGCGTAGGCCAGTGAGTTGGCCGTGGTCTGCCACAGGAAATTGGCCGCCCGCGAGTCGGGCAGGTTCACCAGGGCTTTCATGCGCGCGCCCAACGGCTCGGTCCGCTTGACCTTCTCGACTTCGGGGAAAGCGGTCCTGGTGGGCGCTTTGTACTCCAACGTCTTCAGGTCCAACACCCAGAACTCGCGGGCGCCGCCCTGCCGCACTTCCTTGTAGAACCCGCCGCCGGTCTTGTTACCCAACATCTTGCGGTCGAGCATGGTCTGGATGGCGCCGGGGATGCGGTAGACCTCGCGGCTCTCGTCATCGGGCACGGCGTCGTAGAGGTTCTTCGCCACGTACATGGCGATATCGAGACCCACCAGGTCCTGGAGGCGGAACAGGGCCGTCTTGGGGTTGCCCATCAGCGGCCCGGCGAGGTAGTCAATCTCCTCCACCGTGAACCCGTTGTCAATGGCATAGCGCAGGCTATAGAGGCCGTCGAAGCTGCCCAGGCGGTTGGCGATGAAGTTGGGCGTATCCTTGCAGACCACGACTCCCTTGCCCAAAATGCGGGTCGCAAACTGCTTGACGAAGGCGATGACCTCCGGGCTGGTATCGGGCGTGGGGATGACCTCCAGCAGCTTCAGGTAGCGCGGCGGGTTGAAGAAGTGGGTGCCCAGGAAATGCTGGCGGAAGCTCTCGCTGCGGCCTTCGCCAATTTGGTGGATGGGGATACCGCTGGTGTTGCTGCTGATGATGGAGGTGGGCTTGCGAATGGCGTCCACCCGCTCCATCAACTCGCGCTTCGGGTCCAGCTTCTCGATGATGACTTCGATGATCCAGTCGGCCTGCGCCAGCCGGTCGAAGTGGTCCTGGGTGTTGCCGATGCGCACACGGTCGGCCACGTCGGCGGTAAATAGGGCCGAGGGCCGCGCCTTCTTGACCCGGTCCCACAGGCCAAGCACAATCTTGTTGCGTTCCTGGACCGTCGCACCCTCGGCGGGGATGTCGAGCAGGTCCACTTGATAGCCGGCGTTGGCGAAGTGAGCGGCGATACCACCGCCCATTGTGCCCGCGCCGATGACGGCGACGCGCTGAATGATGTAGGTCATAGGCCAATCTCCAGAGGTAGGGTTAAAGACTCATGATTGAAGACTGACGAAGGAAGACTGAGAATTAGAGGTGAGCCACCGGTTGGCCGGGCCACTCTCGCATCTCGACTCCCGAATCACCTGTCTTCAGGGCGGATAGACAAAACTCGCTGGCTAAGTCGGCAATCGCCTCCGCGGAGAGGCGGCCATCGGGACGGTACCACATGACAAACCAGTTGTGGATGCTGAACAGAAGCTTGGTAACAATTGAGACGTCCAGGGGCTTGAAGACGCCCTGCTGGACGCCATCGGCGAGAATGGTAGCGAAGAGGTATTCGAGCGCGTCACGACGAGCAATGTAGGCGCGCCGTTCCGCTGGCGTCTCCAGGAGGGCGCGTACTTCGAGAATGGTGACCAGGGCCACATCGGGGTACTGGGCCACGCAGGTCAGATAGGCGGTGACGGCCGCGCGCAGCCGAGCATCGGGGGGAAGGTGGGGACATGCCGCCTCACTGACCACCAGGGTCAGGCGTTCGAGGCCCTCGTTGAGGAGCGTCAGGAGCAGGTCATGTTTGGAGGGGAAGTAGTGGTACAGGCTGGATTGGCGCAGCCCGAGGGCGTCGCCAATGTGCTGCATGGTCGCGCCGTGGTAGCCGCGCAGCCGAAAGACATGCGCGGCCGCGCGAAGGACCCCTTCGCGGCTCACTGTCTGGTCGGCTGGCTTCCGCGCCATGCGATACCCTCCGTTGGGGGTAGTAGTCAGCAGTCGGTAGTCAGTAGGCGGTAGGCGGTAGGCGGTAGGCGGTAGGCAGAGAGCCGTGTCGCGCCTACTTCATACTGACGACTGGCTACTGTCTACTCTCCAATCGAATAGCGGTTCGATTATTTAAGCAAATTATAGCGCACTGCGTCATCATTGTCAAGCAACAAACAAGCCAGCGGGCGTAATTTAAGCAAGCGGAAGAGGGCCCAGAAATTCTCATCTAACTCTCATAGAGCCAGTCTGATTTGGGGTAAGTTTGGGCGTATAAATGCATCATAGAGAGTGAACAGGCAAGACAATAGCCAAAAGCCTAACTCACTTTTATAACGAAGGAGGAACAGAGATGTCTACCTTGACCCGTTGGAATCCGGCGCGTGAGGTTCTGAACATGCAGCGCACGATGGACCGCCTGATGGACGAGGCATTCGGCCAGAATTGGGCCGCCCCCCGCCTGGGGTTTGCTGGCACCCAGTTCCTGCCCATGGATGTCTACACCACCGAGGATGCGGTC
>JAHCIP010000423.1 GCA_026129165.1 Anaerolineae bacterium | reverse complement strand
AGGACATCACGCTGCTCAAGCCTGACCAACCCCGGCAGACGAGCGCCCGCAACCAACTGCTCGGTCAGGTCGAACGAGTGCGGCCGGCAGGGGCACAGACCCGCGTAACTATTACCTGTGGTTTCACCCTGACCGCCCTGGTGACGCGGCGCTCGGTCGAGGCGCTCGCCCTCGCGCCCGGCCAGCCGGTGGTCGCCTCGTTTAAGGCCAACGCGATCCACCTGATTGAGCGGTCGTAGGGAGGTGACTGACAGCTGGCCGATAGGATAATCGAATAGACCCTCAAAGCCACCCTCCGACGGGTGGCTTTTGCGTGTTGCTTAACAGGTCTGTCGTGCAATTAGCCTGCCTAAAATCGATCAATTGGCGGTTTTTGGCGGTTCCATGTCTGCTACTGGCGGCTAGTCCGATGGATAATTGGGCCATCGAACCAACCCGACCCAACAGCACTGAGGAGACACGGCTATGAAACTCATCTCAACCCTCATACAAGCCATAGCCCTGTATGTAGCACTGTCTGTAGTTGGGTGGGTAGTTGGCCGCATTGTCGCACCGGGCGGTGTACGTCCACCCCTGCTAGCCTTAGACCTCTATGCGGCATTGTCTGTGGCTGGATGGGTCGTTGGTCGTATTGTCGCACCGAGCGGCGTCCGTCCACTCATGCTAGCCCTAGACATCTATGTAGCACTGTCTGTGGCCGAGTGGGTAGTTGTCCGCATTATCGCACCGGGCGGCATACGTCCCTCTGAAGCCCAGTATTATGGACCCGTTATCCTCGGTTTCGTCCTATGCCTCTCCCCCATTTTCCTCCTGCTAATCATTATGTTCGAGGACACCGCCTCTCGTGCCCTCAGTACCTATTTTGAACGAAGGTCTTGAGCCGAGGTTGGCCCGATGGATAATGACAGTATCCAAACAGGCTAACGGCCATAATGCTGAAAGGAGCCTAACTATGCAACTGACTGAACGTGTTAGGAAGCAGGTCTTCGTGCCTGCCACGGGTGACGGCGCTGATTCGTTCAGGTTCATCAGTTTAAATCAGTTCGCTTACGGGAGACGATCGGCGCGGCGCTTAGCCTTCGGGATAGGGATTGGGGATTATGTCAAACCATAGGCCGCGTGGTTGCGGGGTCTTGGGAAGGAGGAGGAGCGGGTCGCCGGCGACCGTGCGGTAGACGAGTTCGGGGCTTTCGCCGGGTCGGCCCGATGCGCCGGTGAGGTAGACCAGGGCGCGGGTCGTCATCCAGCGCACGTCCCACAGCGAGCCGGCCGCCGTGCCCAGCAGGCGCGTGGGCTGGCTGTACGTACCCAGGTAGACCGCCGGGCCATCCTGGTAGACAAAGCGGGCGCTGTCGGGCGACCAGTTGACGAACAGGCCCCGCGCATAGGGCTGGGCGTTCTCGTCACTGGCATCCGCGATGACGACTGCGTAGTTCTCGGCAGGGGCAGGCGTGGGAGCGCTCGGCACGGCCAAGCGGCTGTAGGCCAGGCGGCGGCGGTCGGGCGACCAGGTCAGGTTAATCGGCTGGCCCTCGATCCGCCCGAACTTCTCGCCTGTTCCATCCAGCGGCACGCGGTATAGGTCCAGACCGTCGCCCTGCTCCACCGCCAGCAGAAAGCCGCTGCCATCCCGCGCCCAGTGGGCCGCCGGGTAGGGCTGGCGGCGCGGGGCGGGGGGGAATTCGAGATAGGTCTTGGGGTCGCCGCCCTCGGCGTTGACCACGAAGACCGCGCCCGGCGTCTGGCCTCGCGACGGGCGGCTGACCGCAATCTTACCGGCATCGAAGTCGGGGACGAAGAAGCCCGCCTGGCCGGCCGGCAACAGCGTCTTAATCTGGCCGGTCTCGATGTTCAGGCTCCACAGGTCGTCATTGGGGGTGGAGGACCCTCCGCTGCCGATGAAGACGGTATTGAACAGAAGCTTGTTCGAGCGGGGGAGAAAGACCGTTCGGCCCCAGGTGACGCTCTGTAAGCCAGTCGGAGACGGCGGCAACTCCCTGGCGCTGAGGACTCGTTTGGGTGAGCCGCCGGCCCACGAGATAGCCCACAACTCGGCCTGGCCGCTCGCTTCACGTCTATAGACGACCCACGCCTTCGTCGGCGCGATGAGGGGGTGGCTGATGTCGGTTTCCGCCGTCAACTGGCGCGGCGGCTTGCCCTCCTCCACCACCCACAGGCCGTTAGCGGCGGCGAAGACGACGCCCGCGCCCGCTGGCAGTGGCGAGGGGCCGCTAGACGCGGCCGGCGTAGCGGTCTCGCGCGGCTGCGGCGGGCCGCCCTGCGGTCTGGACCCGCTGGCTGGGACGGCGCTGGTAGGCTGGGCCAGAGCGGTGGGGGCCGTTGGCCCTCCCCCACTCCCCTCCCCCTGGCAGGCCGCCACCAGCAGCGCCAGCAGCCACACAAGCCCGACGCCCCGCAACGTATTACGCATCACACATTACGCTTTATGTCATCTTTACTATAATGTCGCCGATGACGTTGGCCGCCTCGTCCCCCCGGTCAGCGGCGTTGCTCAGGTGGCGGTAAATCTCACGCAGCTTGAGCATCTCCATGATATGCTCAATATCCTTCGGTCCCTTGAACAGTGAGGCGATAGCCTCGCGGTAGACGCTCTCCACGCGGTTCTCCAGCGCCTTGGCCCGCATGGCATGTTCGCTCGCCACGTTAGGATGGTCCTTGAGGCGCTGCGTTGCCAGGTGAATCTCAAACGTCGCCTCACGCAGCAGGGAAATCATACGGCGCAGGTATTCGTTCGGTTCCACACCAAGGACCACCATCTCGTCTACCGTCGTATAGCCATAGTCAATAATATCATCAATAGCGCGTGACAAAGCGAAAATATCTTCACGGTCAAAGGGGGTGACAAAACTGCGGTTTAGCTCATCAATGAGGATGCGCCGAACCTCATCGGCCTCTTTTTCCACCTCTCGCAGGCGGCGGGCGTTATCGCTATTGCCCCGGTGGTTGACAAAGTCCTCCAGCACTTCCAGCCCGTTGAGAGTAAGGGCGGCCTGTTCGCTGAGCAGCTTGAGGAACTTATCAGGGCTACGGTTCAACCAACTCAACAGCGTCATAAGCCTATTCCCCCAGCAGCCGAGCCACCGTTTCAGCGGTGACCTGGGCATCATCGCCCAGGTAGACGCCCAGTATGGTTTGACACAACTCGGGGTTAGCGCGGAAGATGCGGCCGCCGAACCCAAACTGGGGGCGTGGCTCGACCTCTTGCAGGCGGCCAGCGGCGTGACGCAAAGCCACAACAGTTTCGGCGGTCGAGGCCGACACACACACCAGGGCGGGCCGCAGGCGTTGGGCCACGCCCAGCAGTTCCTCCTCCGGCACATTTTGCCCCAAATAGACTACATTGTAGCCGCGGCGGCGCAGAAACAAAGCGACCAACAGCAAGCCCATCTCGTGCAATTCGCCGCGCACGCAGGCGCAGACGACGGTAGGCGCGCGGCCATTGTGGAGCGCCTGGTTGAACAGGTTGCCCAGTTTCTGGCGCAGATGGGCGCTGGCAAAGTGCTCCTGGGCCACGGTGACATCGCCCCGATGCCAGCCTTCACCAATCTCAACCAGCGTAGGTTGGATCAGCCCCAGCGCGACGGTCTCGACGGGGTAGAGGGCGAACGCTTCGGCCAATATATCATCGGCCCGTAGGGCCTGGAAGTCCAGCAAGGCCGATATCAGCCCGTCCTGGAGGACCGGCAGCGAGCGTAGCCCCTGCTCTGGGCGAGGCGTCTGGGCTGGCCCAATCAGGATAGATGGCTCGTCTCCAGTGGCGCGCAAGGCGTCGAGGCGTGCGATGGCCTGGCTGATGCTCAACCCCTCGTCCAGTTGCCCCTTGAGCCAGGTGACGGTCGCGATGTCCTGCTCCGAATACAGTCGGTAGCCGGTCTCGTTACGGTTGGGGGTAGGCAGGCCATAGCGGCGTTCCCAGACGCGCAGGGTCGAGGCCGATACCCCTGTCGCCTGCTCGACGGCTTTGATATTGTAAAGTGGAACACTGGAATAGCGCGAGAGTGGCTGCAACGGCATCGCGGCTCTGTCCTCGACGTAGACGACCATCCCAACGCGCCGGTCAGCCCGCAGGCATACGACAGCGAGGCGACGGAATACGACCAATTGAAAAGAATGGGCAAGCGCTCAACAAAGATTCGGCGCGGTATTTATTCCGCGCCGAATTATACTCCAAGTTATCGAATTGTACAGACTGAACCTCCCG
>JAHCIP010000422.1 GCA_026129165.1 Anaerolineae bacterium | reverse complement strand
CCCCATCGTCAGTCCTCACTCGTAAGTCGTCAATCGTCAATCGTCAATCTTCAATCTTCAATCTTCAGTCTTCAATCATCAATCTTCAATCATCAGTCTTCAATCTTCAATCTTCCGTCCTCCGTCTGCCTTGCCGCCCGCGCGAAGCTCTGCGTCAGGGCGACGGGGTTGGTGATGGCTGTGCCAACCACGACGGCGAAGGCTCCCGCCTCGAATGCGGCGGCCAGGTCGGCGGGGCTGCCAACCCGCCCCTCGCAGATCAGCGGGGTCTTGACCTGCGCGGCCAGGGCAGCCAGCAGGTCCAGGTCAGGGCCGTCGGTCATGGGTCGCGCCGGGGTGTAGCCTGCCATCGTCGTGGCGACAATATCCGCCCCGGCTTCCGCCGCCCGCAGCCCTTCCTCCAGCGAATCAATGTCTGCCATGACGAGGCAGCCTAGCTCGGTCTGAATCGCCCGGATCAGCGCTTCGGGCGTAAGCCCGCCGGACCGAGGCCGATGCGTCGCGTCCAGGGCGATGATGTCCGCGCCCGCCTCGACCAGTCGCCGCGCCGAGGCGAGGGTGGGCGTGATGTAGACCGGGTAGCCCTCCGTCTTGAGCTTCTGGATGCCGATGATGGGCAGCGCCACGGCGCGACGCACGGCGCGGATGTCGGCCGGTCCGTTGACCCGCACGCCAACGGCCCCGCCCACCTCGGCGGCGCGGGCGAAGGCGGCCATGAAGCGCGGACCATGTACCGGGCTATCCGAGGGGGCCTGACACGAGACGATTAGCCCGCCGCGCAGCCAGCCGAGCAGGGAATGGGAGGGCCTAGCGGTGGCCATGGTGGGCGACTCCTATTTCTAGACAGAATTTGCAGAATTTACATCTTGTGTTTGAGCCGCGTTTCGGCTATTCTGTAAATTCTGTCAAAACTGCTTGCGCTCGTTCCATCGGAACGCCGGCAGCGGCTAGCGCGAGCAGCAGCGCGCCGTAGACGGGCGGCAGACGGGGCGGGCGAACCTCGACCGATGGGTGGCGGGACAGCGCCGCCTCGAACTCATCGCGCAGGCGGTAAACATACTCAAATGCGCCGCCAATCGGCGCGACCGGAATCGGGTCGGCCTCGAACGGCAGGCGGGCGATGACCGCCATCACAAGACGAGCCAGCGCCTGCCCGGCCTCGTAGATGACCGTCTGGGAGGCCATGTCGTCTGCCCGTGCCGCCTCCGAGACCAGCGGGGCCAGCGCCGCGAAGCCCCGCGCGCCGAAGTCAGATGCGTAGACACGGTTCTTGATGTCGCGGGGCTGGCCCACTTCAAAATAGCGGAGGAACGCGTCTTGCAGGCTTGTGGGAGGGCGCAGGCCGTCGCAGGCGTCCAGGGCGGCGCGCACTCCGTCGCGGCCAATAGCGAACGCGCTACCCTCGTCGCCCAGTAGCCAGCCCCAGCCGCCGGCGCGGGCGACCCGACCCTGGCTGTCCTGACCCAGCGCGATGGAGCCGGTGCCGGCGATAACCATGACGCCGGGTTGGCCGAGGTGCGCGCCGACGAGGGCGGTATAGGCATCGTTGTGCAGTTCGATGTGAGCCGAGGGGACAATCTGGGCGATCAGGTCGCGGGCGAGCGGAGCTTCAGGACCATCAGCCTCCACGCCGGTCAAGCCGAGGCCAATCACCGCGACGGGCTGGGGCGTCCGCCCGGCGGCTTCCCACGCCGCCTGTATCGCACCGGCAAGCGCGGCCGTGAACTGCGCTGGGCCACCCTCGGTGGCTAGATGGATTAGCCCCGTGCCGACCCCGTGGCCCAGCACGTGGCCGTCGGTCGTCGCCAGGACGCACCGCGTCGAAGTCTGCCCGCCGTCTATACCCAGCACAAACTGGCGCACCATCTGGCCCTCTCACCTGCATTCTCAGACCGCAGGGCTTCGCCTGAGTAGCGCGTGGGTTCAGCCCCGCGTCTCGGCGGATGGTAGCGCAGAGGCGGGCGCGTGTCAAGCCTACGCTCGTCGCCCGCCGCTAAAGCAGCGGGCTAGGCAGACCAAGCCCTACGGGCTATCCTCCTAGCCCCTTGGGCTTCGTATGCCCAGCGCAAGGGTTCAGCCTCGCGCGTCAGTCAAGACGGCGCGTTTTAACGCCAGGCTCGTCTTGACTATAATTGAACGAACGTCCAGTCGCTTCCGGCGCGAGAACCCCTATAATATACACTATGACAACACTACCCCCTTTAACCGACTACAATCTCGCCTACCTGTACGACCTGTACGACCGCTACCTGGCCGACCCCCAGTCGGTGGACGCGGCCACGGCCGCCCTGTTCGAGACGTGGACACCACCTGGCGACGGCGCGAGCGCGGCGCCCGCCCAGGTTGCCACCGTCTCCGCGCCGCCCATCGCGCCGCCCCCCGCTCCGCCGGCCAATGCGGCTCAGCCAGCCGCCCCCACTGCTCCACCCCGCGAGAGGAAACGGACGGCCGCTCCGGCTACCCATCCCCCCTCTCCCTCTGGGAGAGGGGTAGGGGGTGAGGGTCTGATGGCTCTAGAGGAGCGCAGCGCGCAGACTCTGGTAGGGTTCGTGCGCCTGGCCCAGAACATCCGCGCCTTCGGCCACCTGGGCGCCAAGCTCGACCCGCTCGGCGTGGATCGTCCGGGCGACCCCGTGCTGAACCTGGAGTACTACGGTCTGAATGAAGACTCGCTGCGCGCCTTGGACGACGACATCATTGGCGGCCCGGTGACGCGCGAGGCGCGCAACGCTCGCGAGGCGCTCCAGGCGCTCCGCCAGGTCTACATGGGGTCAACTGGTCACGAGTACCTCCAGATTCGGGTACCGGAGGAGCGCGAGTGGCTCCAGGAGGTAGTCGAGACCAACCGCTTCTTCCCGCCCCAGGCCCCGCTGGACGAAGTCGGGCTGCTGCGCCGCCTCACCCAGGTCGAGGTGTTCGAGCGTTTCTTGCACCGCACCTTCCCTGGCAAGACGCGCTTCTCCATCGAAGGTCTGGACATCATGATCCCCATGCTGGACGAGATGATTGGCGCGTCGGCCGATGTCGGTACGCGCTACGTCCTGCTCGGCATGGCCCACCGGGGCCGCATGAACGTCCTGGCCCATATCCTGGGCAAGTCCCACGCCAGTATCCTGGCCGAGTTCCTGGACAAGATGCAGCACCCGCAGGCGGGCGGCGACTCCAGCGCCGAGGGCTGGTCAGGCGACGTCAAGTACCACCTGGGCGGCGTCTACACGCCGCCGGAGGCGCGCAAGGTCGAGGAGGCGGGTCAGTTGGTGGACATGAAGGTCAAGATGGCCGCCAACCCCAGCCACCTGGAGTTTGTCAACCCCGTCGTCGTCGGCATGGGCCGCGCGGCGCAGACGCGCCGTGACCTGGCTGGCGCGCCCATCATCCAACCCAACCGCGCCCTCCCCATCCTCATCCACGGCGACTCGGCCTTTCCGGGCCAGGGTATCGTGGCCGAGACGCTCAACCTGCACCGCCTGGCCGGCTACACCACCGGCGGAACGATCCACATCATTGCCAACAACCAGCTTGGCTTTACCACGCCGGCCCGCGCCAGCCGTTCCTCGACCTACGCCAGCGACCTGGCGAAGGGCTTCCGCATTCCGATTGTCCACGTCAACGCCGACGACCCGGTGGCGTGTATCGCCGCCGCGCGGCTGGCCCTGGCCTACCGCACGCGTTTCCACAAGGATTTTGTGATTGACCTGATTGGCTATCGCCGCTGGGGCCACAACGAGGGCGACGAGCCGACGTTCACCCAGCCCAGGATGTACGAGAAGATCGCGGCGCATTCAACGGTGCGGGCGCTGTGGGCGGAGAACCTGGCCCAGCGAGGCGTCGTGTCGCCCCAGCAGGCCGAGGGCATGGTCCAGCAGGGCATGGACGAGTTGCGCAAAGTGTACGATACGCTCCAGTCACAGCCGTACGAGAGCACGGAGAGCATTCCCACGCCCAAGCGCCACGGCCACATGGAGACAGCGGTGCCCGCCTCGACACTGGCGCGGCTCAACGCCGACCTGCTGCACACGCCCGACAGTTTCCACGTCAACCCCAAGCTCAAGCGCGTGCTGGACCGGCGCCGCACGGCCTTTGACCCCGGCGCGGAGGGTGGCATCGACTGGGGGCAGGCCGAGGCGCTGGCGCTGGCGACCATCCTGACCGAGGGCACGCCCATTCGCCTGACCGGCCAGGACGTGGGGCGCGGCACATTCAGCCAGCGCCACGCCGTCCTCCACGACGCCGAGACGGGCGGCATCTACATCCCGCTCCAGCACCTGCGCGACG
>JAHCIP010000421.1 GCA_026129165.1 Anaerolineae bacterium | reverse complement strand
GCGGCGCGCGCAGGGCGATGTGTAGCACAGCGCGCTTCTCGGTCGTGTTGATCTTCTCACCGCTGAACATGGCGTCAATGCGCTGGCGCAACCCGCATTCCTCCGCGAGTTGAACCAGCAGGCCCAGCGTCTCGTCGGTGATGCGGTGCTTGGAGTAGTCCAGGTACAGGCCAAGGGTCTCGGTCCGCAATCGTTCGCCGCGCTGCGGGTCGTCCGCGAACAGTTGGCGGAGGTGGGTGTTCTGGATAGTCTGGTAATGCGCCTGGAGCGCTTGCCAGGCGGGGCGCTGGGTCAAAGAAGGGGATGCGGTCGTCATGAGTCCTCCCATTAACCGGTGTGCTCGGCTCAGGGTGATACCTGACCGGCTTGGCTACAAGATTATGACGCCAGACGCGGCCAAAAGTCAATCCGTCCGGCCGCATTCTAAGTACTTGACCCCCGCCCGGCAAGTGGCTATGCTTGTGGACCAGAGCGTAATGTGCGTCCATAGGGTCGGGAGGAAAGGCATGGAGACTTTAACAGCCCTGAGCGTGGCTGATTTCGCGGCGGCCATTGATAAGCATATTCGCCCCGCGTCGTTCCCCATCGCGGTGACGATGGTGCGGCCCGGCGAACCGCTGCCGCCCAAGGTGCGCCGCCCGGCGGCCGACCTGGGCTTCCAGACGGCCATCTGCCAGGGCTTCGCCCTCGCCCGCCGCTACGGCTGGCCCATCGCCATCGGCGTGGATGACCTGTCGTGTCCGCTGGCGAAGGCCGTCTTTGGCTTTACCCCACGGGTGGATTTCTTCGAGGAGGGCCACGCCTGCGCCGGCATGTACACCGCGACGCCAGCCGCCGGCGCGATGACCGAGGCGGCGGTGGACAAGTTCCCTTACCGCCAGTACGACTACATCGTCCTCGCGCCCCTGCACCGCTGCGACTTCGTCCCTGACGTGGTGCTGATCTACGGCACGTCGGCGCAGGTGATGCGGCTGGTCACAGCGGCGCTGTGGAAGACAGGCGGGCGGCTCGAAACGTCGTTCTCGGGGCGGATTGACTGCGCCGACGCGGTGATAACGACCATCCAGAAGGGCAAGCCCAACGTCATTCTGCCCTGCTATGGCGACCGTGTCTTCGCCCAGACCGAGGAACACGAGATGGCGTTCAGTGTGCCGGTGAGTTGGATGGCCGACATCATCGAGGGTCTGGAAGGGACGCACAAGGGTGGCATCCGCTACCCCATCCCCAACTTCCTGCGCTACACAGCCCAGTACCCGCCGCACTACAACACCCTCAACGAGAAGCTGGACCAGGCGCGGGCCGAGCAGTCGGAACCGTAACCGCCTTGGCTCCCAATGAACTGGTATCCGATCTCGAAGGGACTGCGACCGCTAGATGAGGCTGGAGGGGTACATGATCAAGACGGTTAGCGCGATATTTGAAGAAGGTGTGCTGCGGCCCGAGTCGCCGGTTGACCTAGAGCCGAACAAGCGCTATATCCTGACAATTCAAGACGAGCCCAAGAGTGACTCTGCTGATGTCTGGGACATTCTCGCAAGGTTGTCGGGGACCGTTGAAGCGCCACCTGATTGGGCCAGCGAGCACGATCACTATTTGTATGGCATGCCGCGCCGCAATGACGCTCCAACGCCATGAACGCCGACCGCTTGCTGCTCGACACCGTATTCGTACAAGCTCTTCTGAATAGACGCGATCAGTATTATGACCAGGCGAGGGCGCTCCTGCCACGCGTCCAAGCTGCCGCTGAGGTCTGGGTGACTGAAGCCGTCTTGCTGGAGATTGGCAATGCGCTGAGTGCGCTCAATCGTCTCGCCGCGGTTCAGTTCATTGAGCAGTGCTACCGTACGAGCAATGTGCATGTGGTCAATGTGGATACCTCACTTTTGCTGCGTGGCGTAGCCCTGTACCATGCACGCCCTGACAAGACATGGAGCCTGACAGATTGCATCTCGATGGTTGTCATGCAAGAACAAGGGTTGAGCGACGCTGTCACGATGGATGTGCATTTCGCCCAAGCCGGCTATCGGGCCCTTATGCGGGAGGAGACGTAAGGACAATCCGGGGACTGAGAGTTAAACGAAAGGATACTTAAATGACAGCTCCTATCGCTTTACAATTATATACTCTGCGCGAGAGCGCGGCGCATGACTACGCGGCGATGGTGCGCCAGGTGGCCGACATGGGCTTCGTCGGCGTCGAGACGGCCGGCTTCCCCGGCACGACGGCGCAGGCAGCCGCCCGGCTGTTCAAGGAGTTGGGCCTTGAGGTCTGCGCGGCCCACTCGCCCATGCCGCTGGGCGACCGCCAGAACGAGGCCCTTGACAACGTATTGGCGCTGGGAACGAAGCGGCTGATCGTCGCGGGGACAGGCGCGGAGAACTTTACCTCGGTGGAAGGCATCTACCGCCGCGCCGACGAGTTCAACGCGGCCCACGCGGTCACGCAGGCCCACGGCCTCCTGTTTGGCCTGCACAACCACTGGTGGGAGTTCGGCCACGTGGATGGCCGGCTGGCCTTCGACATCCTGCTGGAACGCCTCGACCCGGCGATTTTCTGGGAGATTGACACCTATTGGGCTAAAGTGGCGGGGACCGACCCGATTCCGCTGGTCAAGCGGCTAGGCCAGCGCGCGCCGCTGCTGCATATCAAGGACGGGCCGGGCGTGCGCGAGGAGCCGCACGTGGCCTTGGGCCAGGGAACGATGGACATCGCGGGCATCCTCGCCGCCGCCGCGCCAAGCATCGAGTGGGCGGTGGTCGAACTGGACCGCTGCGCCACCGACATGACCCAGGCCGTGCGCGAGAGCTACGCCTATCTGGTCAGCAAGGGCCTGGCCCGGAGCCGCAAGTAGACCGACTTGCAACTCGATGGTATGCCAGCGCCCCCGACAACCGCATAGCGTATTGTCGGGGGCGCTGGCTTTTGCTAATGCAGAAGTCTTAATCCCGGCCTGTTGATGGGGGGCATTTTGTGATATTATAGTTGTAAGAGAAGGCAAAGGCTTAGGGATCATATTGATATTTTTAGGGCTAATGTCTGCTATTATGTGGGTTAATCCTGAGGTATCATAGGGCAGCAGGAACTGCCCTAAGGAGGACAGGATGACCCGACCTAATATGACCCGCCAAGACGTCGAAACGAGCGTGCGTCAATCGCTGGATGATCGTATCCGCGAGGGCGTCAAGGCGCTACTGGAACAGATCCTCGAAGAGGAGATGACCGAGCAGCTGGGGGCGCGGCCACGGGAGCGAACGGACCAACGACGCGGTGAACGCAATGGCCACTATCAGCGTGACCTGATCACGCCGGTGGGCAAGATCGAGCAACTGCAGGTGCCGCGTGACCGCGAGGGCCAGTTTCTGACCGAGGTGTTCGAACGCTACCAGCGCATGACGGGCAACGTCGAGGAGGCGGTGCTGGAGATGTACCTGCAGGGCGTCTCGACGCGCAAGGTGGCCGCCATTACTGAAGACTTGTCGCACGTCAGCATCGGCAAGGACACCGTTAGTCGCATCGCCCAGCGGCTGGACCAGGAGTTGGCGGCCTGGCGCTCTCGTCAGCTTGACCTGACCTATCCCTATCTGTACCTCGACGCCGTCTACCTCAAGGTCAACTGGGGCGGCTATGGGGCTGACTTGGCGCTCCTCGTCGCCCTCGGCGTCAATGACGACGGCTATCGGGAAGTGCTGGCCGTCGAGGGAGCGGGCGGCGAGCGCATCGAGGGCTATCGCAACCTGCTCAAGGGCCTGCTCGAACGCGGGTTGAGGGGCGTCGAGTTGGTCATCAGCGACGACCACGACAGCATCAAGGCGGCGGTGGGAGCGGAACTGCCGCGCGTGGCCTGGCAGCGCTGCACCGTCCACTTCATGCGCAACATCCTAGCGCATGTACCAGCCGAGGACAAAGCCGTCGCGGCGAGCGACCTCAAGGTCATCTTCACTGCCCATCGGGACGAGACGGCCCGTCGGTTGGCTCAGGACTGGCTGGAGCGCTATGCCAAGCGCTTCCCCAAAGCCGCCGAGGGCTTGAAACGCGGTCTCGACGACAGCCTGACGTTCTTGCGCTTCCCCTCCAGCCATCACCGACTGCTACGCTCGACCAACGGCTTGGAGCGCTTGTTCGAGGAGGTCCGACGGCGCACCAACGTCGTGCGCGTCTTCCCAGGCGAGACGAGCGCCGTCAATCTCGCCAGTGCCGTCATGCTGCGTGTCGCCGAAGACTGGGCCACCCGCAAGTACATGGACATGGCCCCCCTTCACGCGCTACGCGCTAACCCACAATAATAGCGACTTGATC
>JAHCIP010000420.1 GCA_026129165.1 Anaerolineae bacterium | reverse complement strand
GCCGGGTTAAGCCCGGCTGCGCCCATCCCCCCAGTGGTACCGCCGCCGGCGCCGCCCGCGCCACCCAAGCCGCCCCCAGCGCCGCCACCTCCGCCCGCCACGACGACGCGATTGGCGAGAGTGTTACCTCCTTGCCGCACATCCGACGCGCCGCCACCGCCCCCGCCGCCTGGGCCACCTGCAATTGTTGAGCCGCCACTGGCCCCGCCGTTGAAGCCGCCCGTCCCGCCTCCCGCGAAGCTCCCGGTCCCCCCTATGCCACCGACGTAGACGTAGAGAGTTTGGCCGGGCGTCACGCTGATCGTCGCCACCGTCTCTCCCCCCAGCCCCCCAGGTATGCTGAACGAAGCGCCGCCTTGAGCGCCGAGCGCAGTGATGGTGACAGAGGTGACCCGAGCCGGCACGATGAAGATTTGTTCCGCCCCGGTATAGTCGAACACCTGGGAACAGGTGGGCCTGGGCGACTGAGCCGCGACCGGGCTAGGCGCCACGATAGAATGAATCACCGGCAGCAGGGCCGCCGCCACCCCCAGCCGCAGCGCCTCCCGCCGCGTGAGAGTCCACTGCGAACTCGACTGTTTGACTGGCTCGGCCAAGAGATGAGCCTGCTCTAACTGCGCCAGCGTCAGCGCTACCAGGGCGTCGGCGTTGGCGGTACCCCATTCGGCTTCGAGGGTCGCCGCCATGTGCTCAAGGCTGGTCTGACCGTCGCACATCTGCCAGACGCGAGCCGCCGTGCGGTTGAGGGCGTGGACCTGCTTGCTCTTCCAGTCGTAGATGCATAGCTCGTCACCGAGTGGCTCGCTATGGACGGTAGGAGACTGCTTGGGGTAGCTGGGCATGACAAGGCTCCTGGCGGCGATAGGGCACGAGGCAGGGGGCCAGGCGCGTTGTTATCTGGCCTGGCTTAACGTTCATCACTACCGTGTGTAACCTCTTATATACATTTAACGCCAGCCCGGCTATGAAGATACGCCTGAGGTCTGGCCGTAAAAATGACAGGCGCACGTCTGGCCGGGCCGGGCATGCGCTTGCGTTTTCGAGACATACAGAGCGCCCCTACCCAAGGGGCGCTCTTGAGGGGCGGGGCGCTTTATCGTAATGTCACCAGGACCTTGATGACGCCCGCGCCGGCGGCGAGGGGCTCCATCGCCTTGCCGACAATCGCGCCAATGCACTTGACCTTATCGTCGCAGCGCATGGCATAGCCCGGTGTCGCGGATGTGGTCAGGAGGTCGCCGGTCTGGATGGCCCCATTCTCGGCCGACACCTTCGTTGGCACAACGCCCACAATGGCGACTGGCACATCGTTCGCGTCAATCCGCGCCACGCCATCGGCCTTGTTCGCGCCAATGACGCTGGGGTTGGTGGCGTAGACACCCGCGACACGTGAGTCGTAGGCTGCCGTCGCCTTCTCCACCCCGCCCGCCGCTTCGGCGCTGAGGACCACTACGTCGCCTGGCTCAAACCCCGTCTTGCCGCCCACCGCCGGCAGCGCCTCCGCGAAGTCGCCGCCGGTGTGAATGTACGCGCCGTCATTGGTGATGTAGAAGCGCCGCGCGTCGAGTTGCCCGCCCGTTATCATGTAGCCTTCCATGAGATTGCCGCTGCGGGACTTGGCGACGACGCCGACGCTACTCTGGCTCTGGCCCAGGACACCCCAGCTATTGGTGTTGTAGCCCGCCACGCCAATGCCGGTGGCCGCGCGGCCCACCACGCCAAAACAGCAGTCAACGGCGGCCTCAATGCGCGCGTTGGTGGGCGCGGTGCCGACACCCACATTGCCGTTGGTGTCCACCGTCAGGCTGCGAGTGGCGCCCGCCCATATCGAGGTCTTGACGCCCGTCGTCCCGTACAGCACCATCTCCTCAGGCGCAAGGTTCTGGCCTGCTGGCGGTACTCCAACATAGCCTTTGCCGGTCGTGCCGTGGTAGAAGTCCCAGCCAGCGCCAAATGACCCCCCTAGCGCCTCCAGACGCGGCGGGCTGTCGCCGCGGCCCGACGCAATATTCAGTTTCGACACGGGGGTGGCCGTGCCAATGCCGACATTGCCGTTGGTGTCCACCGTCAGGCGGCGAGTTCTGTCAGTCCAGATGGAGGCCGTGATGCCCGTTGATGCGAACAGCAGTAGCTCGTTTGGCCCGATACCGGCGCCCGCCGATGGAACCCCCACATAGGCTTGGCCGGTCGAGCCGTGGTAGAAATCCAGGCCAGCGGCGAAGGAGGGGCTGGTTGGCGCCTCTAGCCGAGGCGGGAGTTGGCCCGCGCTCGACACGACATGCAGTTTCGAGACAGGGGCTGTCGTGCCGACGCCGACATTGCCGGCGCCGGGCTGGATACTCAGCGCCGCGCCATCGGTCGTGCCGAGGAAATTGACCGCCGGGTTCGTGCCGGCATTGCCTATCAGGCTCCAGGCCGCCTCCGCCGCCGCCCGCGAGATGAGCGGCAAATACGCCTGGGGGGTCACATCGGACGTACTCGCTCGCGCGCCCAGGTTCGTCACGGCGACGGCCGTGACGAGGAGCGCGACGAAGGCCAACCGTTGCAGAACGCGCTGAGACATGGATACCTCCTGAGCTGGTTTTACTGAGAGGCCACGCAGGTGAGTATGCCACCATACGCTTCGGCTGTCCAGCGCCCCCAAGCGAGCGCCAAGGTTATTTAATACTACAACCGTAGTTGGCTAGGATGAGTTATCGTATCCTCGATGGGGTGGAGCGACGCATCCGCGACGACGATAGTGACTGTGACGCGCCTGCTGGCGTTTGGCACGCCGCCACACTGACCAGGCCAGGCGCAGTTGGGGTGAGCGCAGGGGCAGCGGTAGCGCCACCTCCAGCAAGCGACGGACTTCGGGTACGGTCAGTTCCGCCAGCCAGGGGTCGGCGTCCCCTTTTTGACCTCAGTGCGGTAGCGCGTCGAAGCCAACCAGGCGTGCGCCAACATCGACAGCGTGATGTGCCGATGCCAACTCTGCCACGTCCGCACTTCATACTCATCCAGTCCCGTCTCACCTTTGGCTTCCTCGATGCATTGTTCGACCGTGTAGCGCGCGGAGGCGACTTGCGCCAACTTCAGCACCGCTGTGTCGGTCGAGGCGTTCGACAGGTAATAGGCGATGTCCGTCGGGTCACTGATCGAGCGACGGGCCAGCAGCCAGCCAGCGCGGTCAGGCAGACCGTCACGGCTCTCCACCACCCGCTGGCAGGCCCAGTCATAGGTGCGCGGCCCCTTCTCGCCCTCGGCCACCGTCAGCCGCTGCCACCGGTGGCTTGGCCAACCCGCCACCACGGCCATCACCGCCGTCGGGTGCGGCGCATCCTCGGCCAAGCGCGGTTGCGTCTGCGGCCGTCCACCGGTCGGCGCGCGTGGTTCCTCTACCGTCGGTCGTTGGAGCCAGACCGGCGTGTGGGAGCGAACAGCCAAGACGTAGCAGCGCCCGTGACGGGCGACCAGGTCGCGCAGGTACGGCGCATCCCCGTAGACTTCGTCGCCCGTCACCCAACCCATCGGCACGCCGTGCTGCCAGGCATGCTCCAGCATCGCACCCGCCTGCTCGGCTTTCGTCGCCAGTTCGACTGCCTCTGGCACCTGCGCCGCCGTTCGGCGCGCCCTGTCGCTGGCCCAGCTCTGCGGCAGATACAGCCGCCGATCCAAAAAGGCGTGGCCCTTACTCGTCACATAACTCAAGAAGACGCCGATCTGACAGTTCTCGGTCTTGCCGGCCGTGCCGCTGTACTGGCGTTGTACCCCGACCGATTTGTCACCCTTCTTGAGAAAGCCGGTCTCATCGACCACGCCGATACCGTCGTCCTCGCCCAACGTCTCGCTGACGAACTGCTGCAGCACGTCGCGGGCAGCATCCTCATCCCAGTGCACGCGATACAACAGGCGCTGCGACGCATCGGGGAGCGTGTCGCCCACGACTTCGGCGAGCTGCCAGCTATTCTTGCGTTCAACGCTTGCCAGCAGTCCGCGCAGATACTTGGCGGCCTGCTGACGCGATTCGCGACGGGCAAACAGGTGGGCTAAGCGCGCGTGAAAGGCTTCGAAGTCGTCGGCCCACTCATCCAGGTCTTCGGGTGTCATTGGCTGTCTCCAACATAATGGCTCTGGCTTGATTATCGTTGAAAACAGCCCTTCAGACAAATACGGTTGTAGTACTAACAAGTGAGGGGCGTGAACCTCCCCCTTCCTTTGCAGGGAAGGGGGCCGGGGGGTTAGGTCCGCTTTTGCCCTCTCTCCCATCTTGGGGTAAAATGAAGCACATTTCTGTAGCCCATTGACAGTGGCGCGGAGGTAG